>NZ_JBFRFV010000014.1:0-143683 GCF_052115005.1 Massilia sp. 2TAF26 | reverse complement strand
CGAGCTACGACTCGTCGATCAACGCCGCACAGAACCTGGGCCAGATGCAGAACGTGATGACGGCCACCGCCAACGACTCGGCCTTCCTGGGCGGCGTCAGCGTGGACAGCAAGGTCCACCAGAACGGCCAGAACAAGATCGTCGGCTGACGAGATCGTCGACCAGGACTAAACAGGAGAACATCATGTCATCCATCGCAATCCACGACCTGGCGCACAGCGCCGCACTCGACAGGCAGGCAATGTCGACGGTCCGGGGCGGCATCGCTGCCCTCGGCAAGGACATCAACGTGAACGTGAACGTCAACCAGCAGCTCGGCCAGTTCCAGCAGATCAGCGTAAACGTCCTCAACAACAATGCCGTGATCGGCGCCGGCTTCGTCGGCCCCGACGTCCAGCTGGCCGCCTCGCTGTGGGGCGCGAACCACGCCGCACTCTGAGCCACCCGGGAGAACCGTCATGAAAACCCTGACCATCACCGACCTCGCCCGCAGCGAGCAACTCGACCGTCCCACCATGTCCGCCGTGCGCGGCGGCTGGAGAGTAAGTTCGCCGTCCTGGTCGTTCGGAAACCTGAGCTATGGCGGCAGCGAGGACTCGTCGATCTCCGCAGTCCAGAACCTGGGCCAGCAACAGAATGTCCTGACCGCCACCGCCAACGGCGCCGCTTTCGTCGACGGTGTTCACGTGGACAACGACGCGACCCAACGCGGCGGCAACACCATCATCCGCCGCTGAGGGCATGCACGGCAGTCGGAAAACCGATAAATTTGGACTACACTGGGGAGACCGGCCTCCGGTCTCCCTTCTTCCAGTACGGAGAGGCATCATGGCTACCATTACCGTCAAAGATCTTCCCACCAACATGGCGCTGGACCGCAAGGCAATGTCGGTGATCCATGGCGGCGATGGCGCGCCCTGGGTCTTTGGCTGGATCCAGCCTTATCTGGAGGCGGGACCAAGCCAATTCCCGGTAATCAACTTCTACCAGATCAATAATTTTGCCGACCAGATGATCAACCAGTACCAGATGGTCTCGGTCAACAACACCGGCGCGAACGCCAACCTGAACCTGAGCGTGGACGAAAGCAGCCTGAACAAGGCGCTGCATCGAACCTGAGCCGGACCTGAACCGGATCCGAGCCGCACATGAGCTGCAACACGACCTTCCACTGGACTTCCGCCGCGCACACCGACGTGGGCCGGGTGCGCAGCCGCAACGAGGACGCCTACCTGGACCAGCCGCAGCGGGGCTTGTGGGCTGTGGCCGACGGCATGGGTGGACATGCCTTCGGCGATGTGGCGAGCCGGACAGTCGTCGATACGCTCGAGAATCTGCCGCTTCCCGCCGACATGGCGCAATGCATCGACGCCACGCGCGAGCGGCTCGGACAAGTCAATGCGACCCTGCGTGCCGAAGCGCGCGTGCGGCAGGTGCCGGTCATCGGAAGTACCGCCGTCGTCCTGCTCGCCTGCGGAACGGAGGCCGCCTGCCTGTGGGCGGGAGACAGCCGCATCTACCTGTACCGCCATGGCCGCCTGCAGCAGCTCACGCGCGATCACAGCCAGGCGGCGGCGCTGCGCGCGCGCGGCGAGGATGCGGCGGCGGCGGCGGTCGGCGCCAACATGATCACCCGGGCGGTAGGCGCCAGCGATGTGCTGGAGCTCGACGTGACGACCCTGGCAACGCAGGACGGCGACATCTTCCTGCTGTGCAGCGACGGCCTCAGCAACCCTGTGCCCGAGCAGGCGATCCGCGAGACGCTCGCCTGCGGCGATTGCACCCAGGCGGTGCAGACCCTGGTCGGGCTGGCGCTGGCAAATGGCGGCCGCGACAATGTGACGGTCATCGTGGCGCGCGCTTCGGACATGTCGGGCGACAAGACCCTGATGAACCCCGCACTGTAGTACCTGTGCGCTCAGTGGGTCTTGCGAAAATCCTTCGAGTGCAGGCCGTGCTTCTTCAACAGGATCTGCAGGTGGGAGCGGTTCATGTCCCAGCGCCGCGCCAGCTCGGCTACCGTCCCGCCGACTTCCTGCAATCCCCGCTCGAGGCAATGGCGCTCGGCCTCGTCGCTGGCGGCCCGTTTGGCTTCCGCCAGCGACACGCTTGCCGCGAGCGCCTCCGCCGTCGCCCCAGCGCCTGGTGTCGCGGTCGTGCCGGCCGCCGCGGGCCGAATGTCTTCCGGCAGGTGCGCCAGGTCGGCCGTCTCGCCGGCCAGGCAGGCGAGACGGTACATGATGTTGCGCAGTTCGCGGATATTCCCCGGGTAGCCGTAGCGCAGCAGAAAATCGCGCAGGCGCGCCGTCAGCGCCACCGGCCGCCGCTTCAGGGCCTCCGCCGCCTCGTCGCCGTAATAGGCCAGCAGCAACGGGATCTCATCCTTGCGCTCGCGCAGCGGCGGCAAGGTCACGTGGATCACGCTGAGACGATAGAACAGGTCTTCGCGGAACGTGCCCTGCTCGATCAGCTTGCGCAGGTTCTTGTTGGTCGCCGCGACGATGCGCGCATCGACGGCAATCGTCTCGTCGGAACCGACCCGCTGGATTTCGTGCGACTGCAGCACGCGCAACAGCTTCACCTGGCCGGGCAAGGGAAGTTCGCCGATCTCGTCGAGGAAGATGGTGCCTTTGTGCGCGCTCTCGAACTTCCCCTTGCGGTCGTTGGAGGCGCCCGTGAACGCCCCCTTCTTGTGACCGAACAGTTCCGATTCGAGCAGGCTGTCGGGAATCGCACCGCAGTTGACCGAAATATAGGGTTTGTCGGCCCGTGCGCCGTTGGCGTGGATCACCTTGGCCATCAGCTCCTTGCCGGTACCGCTTTCGCCGTCGACCAGCACGGGCAGGTCGGTGGGCGCCGCCTTCTCGGCGATCTCGAGGGCGTCGAGCAGCTTGGGGTTGTCGCCGAAGGTGCCTTCGAACACGAAGCTGCGCGCCAGCAGTGCGCGGCGCCGTTCGCCGCTCGGCGGTTCGGCGACCGGTTCTTCCCCGGTCCGGCGTTCCATGTCGGCACCGACGGCCTGGACGAAACGCTCCTTGTGCGACAGCTGCATGACCTCGTCGCGCAGCGTATTCGCCTGGCGCAGCAGCYTGTCGACGTCCGGACGTTCGAGCCGGGTGGCCCAGCGCAGGGTCGAGCGCATGATCTCGATCTTTTCCAGCAAGGCCGCATACGACATCGCCGATCCGCGCTCGCCGCCGGGATTGAACAGTTTCATGACATCCCCGCACCCAGCTGTTTCTGCACCAGCTCGTAGTACATGCCGCGCCGCGCCAGCAATTCCTCATGGCGCCCCTGTTCGACGATCTTTCCTTCGTAGAGCACGACGATCTTGTCGGCCCGTATGATCGTGCTGAGCCGGTGCGCGATGATGACGGCGGTACGGCCGGCCAGGATGGCTTCCATATTCGCCATGATATTGCTTTCCGACTGGGTGTCGAGGGCCGAGGTCGCCTCATCGAACACCAGCAGGCGCGGGTCGTGGTAGAGAGCGCGCGCGATGCACAGGCGCTGCACCTGCCCGCCGGACAGGCCGACGCCGCGCTCGCCCACCACCTGCTCGTAGCCGAGCGGCAGCTTGCTGATGAAGGCATGGGCATCGGCCATCTTCGCCACTTCCTCGACGCGGCGGCGGTCCGGACTGTCGTCGCCGCTGGCGATGTTTTCGGCGATGGTGCCGGAGAACAGCAGGTTGCTCTGCATGACATAGCCGACCTGGGCCCGGTAATAGCCGCGGTCGATGACGTTCATCTCATAGCCGTCGACGAAGATTTTGCCCTCGCTGGGCGGATAGAAGCCCACCAGCAGCTTCGCCAGCGTCGTCTTGCCGGAACCGCTGCGGCCGACGATCGCCACCAGCTGGCCCGGCTTGATGTCGATGTCGATGTCCTCGAGCACATAAGGCGTGTCATCGCCGCCGTAGCGGAAATACATGTGCTCCAGCTTGAGCTCGCCCCGCAGGTCGGGTAGCACGACGCGCGCCGCGACGTCGGCGGGCTTCTGTTCCGGTTCGATGTCGAGCACGTCGCCGAGGCGCTCCATCGCGACCGTGGCGTCGCCCATGCGGCTCCACAGGCCCACCAGGCCCATCAGCGGCCCCAGCACGCTGCCCATCAGGGCATTGAAGGCCATCAGCTGGCCGATGGTCAGCTCGCGCGCCAGCACCAGGCTCGCACCGGCCCACAGGATCACGATCGTGGTGGCCGAATTCAATACCTGGCTTGCCAGCCCGACCAGGATGCTGAACGATTGGGAACGGTATTGCGTCTCGAGCGCCTTCACGTATTTCTTTTCCCATTTCAGGCGCACGGGACGCTCGCTGCCCATGCCCTTGATGGTTTCGATGCCGCCCAGCGCCTCCATCAGGAAGGACTGGGCGTCGGTCGATGCGGCAAACACCTCCCGTGCGTACTCCTTGATACGGGGCGTCGCGAGCACGGTCAGCGCCACGATCGGGATGACGAAGCCGATCAGCAGCAGGGTAAGCTTGACGTTGTAGAAGAACAGGATGGTGAAATACATGAAGACCATCAGCAGGTTCAGCAGGGTCGTCACGGTCGACTCGGTGAGGAAAGCGCGGATCGTCTGGTTTTCCGAGAAACGCGCGAGGATGTCGCCGGTCTTGCGCTTGGCAAAGAAGGAATACGGCAGGGACATCGTGTGCTTGAAGAACTGCGCCATCATCGAAAAATCGAGGTTGCGTACCATGTAGTTGGACAGGTAGGCGCGCAGGGTCGACATGACCTGGGTGAACACGGTGGAGATGACGAGGCCCAGGATCAGCAGGTGCAGCAGGCCGACGTTCTGGTGTACCAGCACGCCGTCGAGGATGTTCTGGATGATCAGGGGCGGGACGATCCCCAGCATCTGGATCACGAAGGTGGCCAGGAACAGGTGCAGCAGGATTTTCCTGTAGGGCCGCAGGTAGCCGACGAAGCGCAGCCACGGCGAACGGGTTGCCGTCAGCTGCAGCAACTGCTCGCCGGGGGTGAACACCAGGCAGGTGCCGCTCCAGCCCCGTTCGAACTCTTCCACGCTCATCTTCTTGAAGCCGACGGCCGGATCGGCGACCCAGACCTGGCTTGGCGAGACACCGTAGACGACCACGTAGTGATACCCCTCCCAGTGCACGATGAAGGGCAGCTCGAAGCCCTGCAGCGCATCGAAGGTGCATTGCACGCCGCGGGTGCCGAAACCGAGCGCCTCGCCGGCGCGCGCCAGGCTGTCCAGGGTGGCGCCTTGCGCGGTCACGTTGGCAAGTTCACGCAGCTTCCCGAGCGTCATGTTGATGCCGTAATGGCGGCACAGCATCGCAAGGCAGGCGGCACCGCAATCCATTTCCTCGGCCTGTTCGACCCAGGCAAAGCGCTTGATGACTTTTTCTCCGGCCCCTGGAGTGGATGCGAGATCGAGCACGACGGGCCGCTTGCGCCGCTCCGCCAGTTTCTTCTGGCGATGCAGTTCGCGTTCGAGAAAGCGGATACGCTCCTCGATCACCTCGCGGAATTTCGCATTGCGCTCCAGGATGAAATGCGCGGACTTCTCCGGGATGACCAGCACGGTGGCGTCCGTCGAGGCCAGTACCGTGGCGGGCTGTTCCTGGCGCATCAGGGAGGCGCGCTCGCCGAAGATCTCGCCTGGGCCCAGCGTGGCCAGCACGAATTCGTCGCTGCTGTCGTGGACCACGACCCGCACTTCGCCCTGGCGTACGACGTACAGCCGGCGGTCGTCACGCGATCCCTGCTTCAGGATCTCCTTGCCGGCGCTGACGCGCTTGACGCCGACGCTGCGTACGAAATCGTCCAGCTCGGGCTTGCTGACCTTGCCGCGCAAATCGAACAGCCGCGCAACCAGGCCGCCTGCCGAGCTGACCGCCACATAGTTGTTGATGAAGTCCAGGGCCGCCGGGTTACGGGCAACGACCGGTTCGATCGCCGTGCGCGGGATGAACCACAGCTCGGTCTTCAGCGCCGCGCGCGCCGACAGCTCGTGCCGATAGCTGCGCAGCATGGCGATCTCGGCGAACACTTCGCCCGCCTTGCGCACGCCCATGCTGGTTTCCTTGCCATGTTCCTCGCTGAACATGCGTACCGAGCCGGAGCGGATGACGACCAGCCCATCGGCGGCGTCGCCCGCGCTGCAGATGGTATCGCCGAAGGCGTAGGCACGCGTTTCGATCGCGGCCGCGAGCGTTTCCAGCTCCTCGGCCGTGAAGACGGACAGGATCTCGACGGCGGCCAGGAATTCGGCGGGAGATTGCTCTTGTTTCGCAACTGAGTCCATGTCGGTGTCCCGCGAACCCGTCCCTCATGTTGCGGCCGCCGCCAGCTCAACGCGCGGGACAGGCCTCGATGATGTGCTCCTGCGCCCGCGCCGCCAGCCATTCCTCGCGCAGCAGGCGGCGCACCTCCACGGTGGTGTCCTCGTCCAGCGCCGCGGGATGCCTGGCGTTGACCGCGTAGATTTCGAACAACGTCCGGTCGGCCGAGGGGAAAGGGCCCAGCAAGTCGCCCGCCGCGGCATTGAACACGCGCGCCTCGATGTCGGGCCGCAGGGAGCCGCGCAGTACCCGTCCGATCACCCCGCCGTTCTCGCGCGCATCGCCGACCGAATGCTCGTTCACCATCTCGGCAAAGCTGTCCGGATCGTCGGCCAGCGCCGACATCATTTCCTTGGCCTTGCCTTCGGAGTCGAGCACGATATGGCTGATCTCGACACTGTCGAACTTCGGCGAGTTAAGCTTGAAATAGTGCTCGATGGCTTGCGGGCTGCACACCTGTTCCATCATCTTTTCCTGGGTCAGGCTGTCGACGATGAAATCCTCGAACTCGTCCAGGCTGATGCCCAGCACGTCGAGGTAGTGGTTCATGTCGGCCGCCCGGTGCAGTCCCTGGATGCGCCGGAACTGGTCGGCGCGCTCCTGGATCGCTTCCGGGGCCAGCTGCACGCCCTGCTTTTTTGCCGCCAGCACGGTCAGCTTGTCGCGCACCATCTGCTCGACGAGTCCTTCGAACTGCCCGGTCAGCTTGAGTGTCCGGATGAAGTCTTCCGTATCGATGACGGTGTCGTCGATGCGCACAATCCCGGCCATGGTCTCTCCCTCGTCGACGTCCTCGTCCTATCCGTTGTAGCAGGCCGTCGGGCAAAGTCAATGTCGGCGGGACGGTGCCGGTTAAAAGCGCAGCGCCAGGTAGACGCCGGCGACGCCCAGGCTCGCCAGGGTGACCGGTATGCCGACGCGTGCGTGGCGTTTCCAGTCGATGGCGATGCCGCGCCTGGCCGCGGCGTCCACCACGATGATGTTCGCAATGCTGCCGACGATGAGCAAATTGCCGGACAGGGTGCTCACCAGCGCAAGCAGCGCACCGCCGATCTCGTGGTGGACCACAGGGATCAGCAGCATCACGGCGGGAACGTTGGATACCAGGTTGGAAAGCAGGAAAGTCGCAAAAAACAAGGGTGCCGGATGATCCAGCTGCACCCCGTGTTCGCCAAGGCGGGCGACGAGATCCGCGGCGATGCCGGTGCGCTGGAATGCATGGTTGACGACGAACAGGCTCATGAATAAAACCAGCAGCTCCCAGTCGACCAGGCCCAGCATGTTCTGGGAACGCAACTGGCGGCTCATGAGGAGGATGCCGGCGCCGATGAGCGCCATATGCTCTCTCGGCCACGGTGCGACAAGGAACGCCACCAGCAGCACGCCGGCGACGACCAGTCCCTTTGCCGTCTGCCAGGCATCGAAGGGCACTTCCGCGGTGTGCGGCTCGGGAGCCGGCACCGACTGTGCCGCGGGATCGCCGGCTTCCTGCCAGCGCCCACCGGTCTGCCACACGACCAGGGCCCAGCTTGCAAGCAGCCCCAGCGCGACGGGAGCGATCGCCTCCAGGAAGTAGCCGTCGAACGACAGCCGCAAGGTCTGGCCGATCAGCATGTTCTGCGGATTGCCGATCAAGGTCGCGGCCGAGCCGATATTGGAGGCACAGGCGAGTGCCAGCAGGAAAGGTATCGGGGCCAGGCCACGCCGCCTGCAGGCATCGATCAGCACCGGGGCAACCGCCAGGCAGACGATATCGTTGCTGAATACGGCCGAGAGTGCGGCCGCGATCACGACCAGCACCGCCAGGAGCCCCGGCGGCCCCAGCGACAAGCCGGCCAGCTTGCGGGTGATCCAGTCGTAGAATCCCCCGAGACGCATCTGTGCCGATACGACCATGAAGGCAAACAGCAAGGCCATCGTCGGCAAATGAATGGCAGCCACCGCGTCCTCGAGGCTCAGGGCATCGATGCTGATCAGTGCGATGGCCCCGAGCAGGGCAACCCCGGTCCGGTCGAGCCTCAGGAATGGCAGCCCGCCTAGGATCATGCCGAGATAAACGATAAGAAAGATAATAAGGATCGTGGTGGTCATATTGTTTCAATCGCAAACTGTCCCCGATTCTAACAAGCTAATAAAATTGCCTACCGCCAGTTTGCGGCGCCCCGGCAGGAAACCTGTCTTGGCATTACACTACGCCGTCGGCGAAACACTCCCGGCGGCTTTTTCACGATTAGTAAAGGAAAAACGATGAGCGGATATTTGCAGGGCAAGGAGATGGCAGGCGCAGGTTCGGGCGGCGAGAGCCCGGTCCCGGCGCAACCGGCCCGCAAAGCGGTTACCCTGCCTTCGCTGCTGGCGATGCGCGCGGCCGGCCAGAAAATCGCCATGCTGACCTGCTATGACGCCAGCTTCGCTTCGCTGATGGACCGCTGCGGCGTCGACATGCTGCTGATCGGCGATTCGCTGGGCATGGTCTGCGCCGGCTACGACTCGACCCTGCCGGTGACGGTGGCCGACGTCGCCTACCACACCGCCTCGGTGGTGCGCGGCCGCAAGCACGCCTTCGTGCTGGCCGACCTGCCCTTCGGCAGCTACGGCACCAACCAGCAGGCCTACGACAGCTGCGCCACGCTGATGCGCGCCGGCGCCCAGATGATCAAGATCGAGGGCGGCGCCTGGCTGGCCGACACCGTGCGCTTCCTGACCGAGCGCGGCATCCCGGTCTGCGCCCACATCGGCCTGACCCCGCAATTCGTGCACCAGTTGGGCGGCTACAAGGTGCAGGGCAAGACCGACGCCGGCGCCGAGCAACTCAAGCGCGATGCCCAGGCCCTGCAGGACGCCGGCGCGGCCATGGTGCTGCTGGAAGCGGTGCCGGCAAGCCTGGGCAAGGAAGTAACGGAGCTGCTGCACGTGCCGACCATCGGCATCGGCGCCGGCCCGGACTGCTCCGGCCAGGTGCTGGTGATGCACGACCTGCTGGGCGTCTTCCCAGGCCGCAAGGCGCGCTTCGTGAAGAATTTCATGGATGGCCAGACCAGCATCGACGCCGCGGTGGAAGCCTATGTGGCGGCGGTGAGGGACGGCAGCTTCCCGGCACCGGAACACTGCTTCTGACCGGCGGAGGGTGGCTATGGAGACTTCTTCGACCACCCGCCTCTTTCTGGCCCTGTGGCCGGATCCGGCCGTGCGCGAGCAGCTGCGCGCATGGCGCGAGCTGTGGGACTGGCCGCGCGGCGCCTCGCCGGTCCACACGGATAAACTGCACCTGACCCTGCACTTCCTCGGCAACCAGCCAAGCGAGTCCCTGCCTGCGCTGCTCGACGGCCTGGCCGTTCCCATGTCTCCGTTCCGTCTGAAGCTGAACCTGGCGGAGCTGTGGCATAACGGGGTCGCGGTGCTGGCGCCGTCTTCGGTGCCGCAGGCGCTGCTGGACCTGCATGCCGCGCTCTCGGGCGCCCTGCCCGGCCTGGGGCTGGAGCCGGAGGCGCGGACCTATCGGCCGCACGTGACCATGGCGCGGCGGGCTCGCGGTGCGGAGATTCCGCAGAATGGACCGGTGATCGACTGGCAGATCGACCATTACACGATGGTCGAGTCGAAGACCGGGGATGGCGACGGTTACACAGTGCTGCGCGAGTACCGCTGACTTTTGCGCGGGCTCGGTGAGCCCACGATGCACATCATCGCTTCACGACGCGCGCGTTGGCCGCGATCACGACGCCCGACACGGACAGGATGCCCAGCGCCACCGCGATATTCGTGTGCGCCGCCACCGACCCGATCAGCGGCGGCGCCAGCAACAGGCCCGCATAGCCCAGGGTCGCCACCGTCGCCAGTCCGCCGCCGGCCGACATGCCCGGAATGCGCGCGGCGGCCGCGAAGATCAGCGGCACCACGTTGGCCGCGGACAGGCCGATCAGCGCGAAGCCGCAGGCCGACAGCACGAAGTGGGTGCTGAGCACGGCCAGCGTCAGCCCGGCGAACATGCCGAGGCCGCCGATCACCATCACCCGCATCGCGCCGAAGCGCAGCACCAGGCGGTCGCCCGCGAAGCGGCAGGCCGCCATCGCGATCGAGAAGGCGGAATAGCCGAGTGCCGCCGATGCCGGCTCGGCGCGGGTGCGCTCGGTCAGCAGCAGCGCGCTCCAGTCGACCAGCGCGCCTTCGACCGCGAAGCACAGCATGCCGAGCAGGCCGAGGAAGAGCGCCGGGCCGCGCGGCAGCGCGAAATGGCTCTCGTGCTTCGAGGGCGCCACCCGCAGCACATAGGGTGAGCACAGCGCGACGATGACGGCGATCGCGATCCCCGCCATCAGCGCGCCGCGGCCGTCGCCCAGGCCGGCGCCGATCAGCATGCCGCCCAGGGCCGCGCCCAGCAGCCCGCCCAGGCTGAAGAAGCCGTGGAAGGACGACATCGTCGGAATGCCGCGCGCGCTTTCCACCTCGCTGGCGTTGGCGTTCATCGACACGTCCAGCACCCCGTTGCTGGCGCCGAAGGCGAAGGCCGCCAGGAACAGCGGCAGCAGGCCGTCCGCGTTCATCAGCAGCACGCCGGTGACGGCGAACAGTCCGCCGCTCGCGAGGGTGACGCTGCGGGTGCTCCAGCGCGCCGACATCCAGCCGGACACCGGCATCGCCGCGATCGCGCCGCCGGCGATGGTCAACAGCAGGAAGCCCAGGGTGCCGGTATCGATGCCGGCGCGCGCCTGGACCAGCGGCACGTGGGCCGCCCACAGGCCGATCCCGGTGCCGTTCAGCAGGAAGACGATGGAGATGGCCCAGCGCGCCGCATTCACGGTCGCTACGCTGGCGGGTTGAAGGTTCTCGACCGGCTTCATGCTTTGACTTTCGCTGCGAGTTTGATGTCGGGGGTGGGGTCGAGCTGGCGCAGGCGCTCCAGCACGTCGGGCGGACAGTCGGCTTCCAGCACCAGCTGATCGGCATCGATCAGAGGCGCGATCAGGAAGGGCGCCGGCGCCTCCAGCCGTTCGTTGAGGACGGCGACCACGCGGCGGCTGGCCGAGGCCAGCATGGCCTGCTTGACCTGGGCCTCCTCGGCATCGCTGGCGCCCAGCCCGCGGTCGGCCTCGACGCTGCAGACGCCGACCACGGCCAGGTTCACGCGCAGCCTGCGGATCTCGTCCACGGTCTGGGCACCCAGCACGGCGCCGGCATGGCCCGCGTAGATCCCGCCCAGCAGGATCACCTTCGTCTTGCGCAGTTCGCCCAATGCCAGCGCGATCTGCGGGCTGTTGGTGATGACGGCGGCGGCGCGCCCGTCTTCGAGCAGGCGGGCGAAGGCCAGGTTGGTGGTACCGGCATCGACCAGGATGGTGTCGCCGGGGCGCACGGCGTCGACCAGCGCCTGGGCCAGCATGGCCTTGCGGTCGCCGGCATCGTCGCTGCGCTGGCCGAAGCTGGGCTCGGCCCGGGTGCGCCGCATCGCGCCGCCATGCACGCGGCGCAGCAGGCCGGCGGCGTCGAGATCGCGCAGGTCGCGCCGGATCGTGTCTTCGGAAGTCTGGAAGCGCAGCGCCAGCTCGGCCGCCAGCACCTTCCCCTGTTGGTCCACCATGTCGACGATCTGTTGCCGACGTTCTTCTGCTAACTGCATTGCTTCTCCTGTTTGTTCGCGATAATGTACAGGCTTAGGCGCAAACGTGCAAATAAACGCAATTAAAATGCACGAATGTGCATATTTAGTATGCATATTGGCAATAAATTGTGGCCTGATAGTTGGTTGGACGATTATTCGTTGTTACACTCGGCCGGTAGAAAAACACATGAAAATCATGGACAAGTCCGCCTCCATCCTCATCGTCGACGACTATCTGCTGATCCGCACCGCGGTCCGCCAGGTGCTGACCGAACTCGGCTTCGTCAACATCTTCCAGGCCGAAAACGGCAAGACGGCCCAGGACCTGATGCGCAAGCAACACATCGATGTCGTGATCGGCGACTGGAGCATGCCCATCATGAGCGGCCTCGAGCTGCTGGGCTGGATGCGCAAGGACGCGCGCTACGCCAGGACCCCGTACATGATGCTGACCGCCGAGTCGAACCCGGCCTCGGTGCGCAGCGCGCTGCAGGCCGGCGTCAACGCCTATATGATCAAACCCTTCACGGTGCACAGCTTCGCCAGCAAATTCATGGCGATGATCGGCGCGCCCCAGGAAGCCCCGGCCTCGCCGTTCGCGCGCCCGGCCGCTCCCGCGCCTGCCGCTTCCCCGGCGCCGGCGGCACCGCCGGCACCATTGCGGACACCGTCCGGCGCCGCCGACGTGATCGGCCTGCAGCAGCCGCTGGCCGAGCGCATCAAGAAAAGCACGGTGCTGATCGTCGACGACGTGCCGACGAATATCGAGATCCTGGCCGGCGCCCTGAAGGACGAATACGCGATCAAGGTGGCGATCAGCGGCCGCAAGGCGATCGAGATCGCCGACAGCTTCCAGATCGACCTGATCCTGCTGGACATCATGATGCCGGTGATGGACGGCTTCGAAACCTGCCGCCAGCTGAAGGCGAATCCGAAGACGGCCGGCATCCCGATCATCTTCCTGTCCGCGAAGGACGCCGTCGACGACGTGGTGGGCGGCCTGCGCCTGGGCGCGGTCGACTATGTGTCGAAGCCGGCCGACCCGACCATCCTGAAGGCGCGCATCGCGACCCACCTGACCCTGGCCGCGGCCACCGCCGACCTGAAGCGCCAGAACGAGCTGCTGGTGGAGAACGCCCACCTGCGCGAGGACGTCGAACGCATGACCCGCCACGACCTGAAAAGCCCGCTGGCGGTGGCCCTGCACGGCAGCCAGGCCTTGCAGGCTAGTTCCCTCAGCAAGATCCAGCGCGAGCACGCGCGCATGATCGAGTTGGCGGCCAACAATGCCCTCGAAATGATCAACCGCACGCTCGACATCTACCGCATGGAAAAGGGCGAGTACCAGCCGGCGCTGCAGGCTTTCGACCTGGGCGCCCTGCTCGAGCGCGTGGCCCGGCAGACCCGCCTCGCCTTCGCGCCCAGCGCCATCGAGATCCGCTTCGACGCGCCGAGCGACACGATCTGCCTGGGCGAACCGCTGCTGTGCTATTCGATGTTCTCGAACGCCTTCAAGAACGCGGCCGAAGCCTCGCCGGAGGGCGGCACGATCAGGATCGACGTCTCGCCGGGCTACGGCAAGCTGCACGTGGCGATCGACAACGAGGGCGAAGTGCCGCCGGCCATGCACGGACGCTTCTTCGAAAAGTACGCGACGGCGGACAAGGAAGACGGCAGCGGGCTGGGGACGTATTCGATCCGGCTGATGGCCGAGGTGCAGGGTGGCGGGGCTTCGATGGATAGCGGGGATGGGCGTACGCGGTTGACGATCACGCTGCCCTGCGTTTGATCGTTGGCGCTCGCACCCTCGTCCCCGCAGGCGGGGACCCTACGCATCACACCAGCAGCATCAGATGCTCCCGCTCCCAGGAACTGATCACCCGCGAAAACGTCGCAAACTCCAGCTCCTTCACCTCGCAGAAAGCCTGCACGAACAAGGACCCCAGCATCGCCGCCAGCGCCGGGCAGCCGCGCAGCTGCTGGATCGCGTCCTCCAGGTTGCGCGGCAGTTCTCCGTGGATGTGCTCGGCGCTGTCGGGCGTCGGCGCGGCCGGTTGCAGGCCTTCCGTCATGCCCAGCCAGCCGCAGGCCAGGGTCGCCGCCATCGCCAGGTAGGGATTCACGTCCACGCCCGGCACGCGGTTCTCGACCCGGCGGTTGGCCGGGCCGGCGTTCGGCACGCGGATGCCGCAGGTGCGGTTGTCGTAGCCCCAGTGCACGTTCATCGGCGCCGACTGGAAGCGCGACAGGCGGCGGTAGGAATTTACATGGGGTGCGAATAATAAGGTCGCTGGAGGCAGGTATTTTTCCAGCCCACCGATGAATTGACGGAACAGCGTGCTCTCGCCGCCATCTTCGTCCGAGAAGATGTTGCGGCCGCTGTCGTCGACGATGCTCTGGTGGACGTGCATCGCACTGCCGGGCTCGGTCTCCATCGGCTTGGCCATGAAGGTGGCGAAGATGCCGTGCCGCAGCGCCGTCTCGCGCACCGCGCGCTTGAACAGGAAGACGCGGTCGGCCAGCTCGAGCGCGTCGCCGTGGGTAAAATTGATCTCCATCTGGCCGGCGCCGGCCTCGTGGATCAGGGTCTCGACGCCCAGCTCGTGCTGCTTGCAGAAGGCCGATAGCTCCAGGAAGAAGGGATCGAAATCGTTGACCGCGTCGATCGAATAGGATTGCCGGCCCTGCTCGGTGAAGCCGCTGCGGCCGGTCGGCGGGCTCAAGGGTTCGTGCGGGTTGGTGTTGCGCGCGACCAGGTAGAACTCCATCTCCGGCGCCACCACCGGCCGCCAGCCGCGCTCGCGGTACTTGTCCAGCACCCGCCGCAGCACGGCGCGCGGCGCCAGCTCGACCGGGCTGCCGTCGAAGTTCTGGCAATCGTGGATCACGCAGGCGACCCGCTCGGTGGCCCAGGGCACGACGCGGATCGTGGCCGGGTCCGGCACGCAGATCATGTCGGGATCGGTCGAGCCGACGTAGGGCGTGTTGTTCGGCTGCTCGCCGTGGACGGTATTCAGCAGCACGCTCTTCGGCAGGCGCATGTGCTCACCGGTGAGGAACAGGTCTTTCGGGAGGATCTTGCCGCGGGCGATGCCGGTCATGTCCGCGATCACGCACTCGACCTCGTGGATGTTGTGTTCTCGCAGAAAGTCCCGCATGTCCCCGCTGATTGCTTCGGCCATCACGCTCCTCGCTTGCCCCGCTGCGGATCAATATAGCACCGGCCTACGGGCCGCCGCGCGCGGCTGGACCCGCGTCCTGATGCCGCAATTCGTTGCCTGAATTCTGCAGTTGGCGTCATTGCCTGTTCCACACCGCGTTTTCTCCGTCATACTTTCGGCATGGAATTGCAAACGACCGAAAGAATGGCCACGGCCCGCATGTGGCGCATCTATGCCTGCGGCTGGCTCGCCTACCTCTGCCTTCTGGCGATTGCCTTGCAGGCGGATGACCTGCGGCATGGGCACGTCAACTGGCGTGCCTCGGCGCCGGTTTTCTGGAGCCTTCCACAGGCACTGTTCCTGGCCCTGCTGTGGCCGCTGAGCGGCTGGCTGGAACGCAAGCGCCTGGCGCTGGGAAGCTTGATATGCGTTCATATCGTCGGCGCCTTTTCCTACCCTGTCGCGATCTACAGCCTGATCGCCACGATCAACGGATTCAGCCAGGCGCTGGGCTGGTACGTCTGGCCCATCCTCTACGGCGCGATGACCTATGGCGTCGTCGCCGCCGCCTTCCACGTCGTGCGCCTGAACGCCACGCGCCAGCGCCAGGCCATCGCCATCCAGCAAGCCCATGCCCTGCTGGTCGCCTCCGAACTGAACGCCCTGCGCAACAAGCTGAACCCCCACTTCCTGTTCAATACCCTGCACTCGATCATCGCGCTCACGCGCCGCAATCCCGAAGCCGCCGAGACCGCGCTGTTCCAGTTCTCGGACATGCTGCGCTACGTGCTCGACACCGAAAAAAGCGGCAGCGACCGCGTCACCCTGGAAGACGAGCTGCGCTTCGTGCGCGACTACCTCGAGCTGGAAAGCCTGCGCCTGGGCGCGCGCCTGAAGGTCGAGTGGGAACTCGACATTGATGCCGCCCGCATCGCGCTGCCGGCGCTGTCGCTGCAGCCGCTGGTCGAGAACAGCATCAAGCACGCGTTCAATCCGCACAGCCGCCCGGGCCTGCTGCGCATCCGCACCCGGGTCGACGATGAGGCCGGAGCCTTGACTATGACCGTCGGCGACGACGGGCCCGGCGCCGACCCCGCCATCGTGAAGCAGTCGAACGGCCTCGGCATCCGCACCGTCGAACGCCGCCTGCAGCTCGAGTACGGCGCCAGGGGCATTCTCTCGATCGCCACCGCGCCCGGCGCCGGTTTCGTCGTGACGATGTCGATCCCGCTCGAATCCGCCTGAATGAAGGAAGCCCTGTGAACACGAAAACCGTATTCATCGCCGAGGACGAGCCGCTGGCCCGCGACCTGCTGCGCGACGCCATCTACGCCCACCCCGCCCTGCGCCTGGCGGGCGAAGCCGGCGACGGCGCCACGGCACTCGAGCAGATCAACCGGATCCGCCCGGACGTGGTCTTCATGGACATCCAGATGCCGGAGATGACCGGCCTGGAAGTGCTGCGCCGCCTGAGCTGCGCACCCGACATCGTCTTCACCACCGCCTACGACCAGTACGCGGTGACGGCCTTCGAGCTGAACGCGGTCGACTACCTGCTCAAGCCTTTTACGCGCGCCCGCTTCGACGCCGCGGTGGCGCGCCTGCTGGAAGCGCCCATGCCGCCGCGCGAGATCGTCGATGCGGCGCTCGAGCAGGCGACGCGGCGCAAGGAAGGTCAACCCGCTGGCCGCCTCGAACGCATCCTGGTGCGTGACCGCGGCCGCATCTTCCCGCTGTCGCTGAACGAGATCGAATATTTGAAAGCGGATTCGAAGTACACGGCCATCGCCGCGCGCGGCCAGACCTTCCTGGTCCGCATCGGCATCTCGGAACTCGAAGCCCAGCTCGATCCAACCCGCTTCATCCGTGTGCACCGCTCGGCGCTGGTGAACCTGGACTTCGTCGATTCGATGCGGGCGGACGACCAGTCGCAGCTGCTCATCCAGATGCGGGACGGGACGATGCTGACGGCGAGCCGGGAGGCTTCGAAGGTGTTGCGGGAGATGGCGATTTGAGAGCTGCGCGGAACTCGTTTCGACCCGCGCCTTGTCAACGTCGTCCCCGCGAAGGCGGGGACCCAAGTTTGCCGAGTCGCTACGAACCTGGGCTCCCGCCTTCGCGGGAACGACGGGTCAGCGGCTGCGGGTCGCTCCTTGCGTTCCCGTTCCTCACACCTGAATCCAGGTCGTCTTCAACTCCGTGTACTTGTCAAACGCATGCAATGACTTGTCGCGCCCATTCCCCGACTGTTTATAGCCGCCAAACGGCACGGTGATGTCGTCATTGTCATACTGGTTCACATGCACGGTCCCGGCCCGCAGCCTGCGCGCCGTGCGGATCGCCTTGCTCATGTCCGCCGTCCACACCGCCGCCGCCAGCCCGTAGGGCGTGCTGTTCGCCTGCCGCACCGCCTCATCCAGATCGGTAAAGGACAGCACGGATAAAACCGGCCCGAAGATCTCCTCGCGCGCAATCCGCATCGAGGCGTCGACGCCATCGAACAGGGTCGGCTCGATATACAGGCCGCCCGTCTCGGCACGCGCGGCGCGTCCGCCCGCCAGCAGGCGCGCGCCGGCCGCCTTGCCGTCTTCGATATAGCCGAGCACCGTCTTCATCTGGATGCCGTCGACGATGGCGCCCATCACGGTGTCCGGGTCGAGCGGATCGCCCGGCGCATACTTCGGCATCAGGGCCAGGGCTTTATCCAGGAAGGCCTCGCGGATCGACTCTTCGACGAACAGGCGCGAAGGCGCGTTGCAGCTCTCTCCCTGGTTGAAGTAGATCGAGCCGATCGCGCCCGCCACCGCGGCGTCCAGGTCCGGGCAGTCGGCGCAGACGATGTTCGCCGATTTGCCGCCCAACTCGGTCCAGGCGCGCTTCAGGTTCGACTGTCCCGCCATCTGCAGGATCTGCTTTCCGACCCGGGTCGAGCCCGTGAAGGCGATGCAGTCGACGTCCATGTGCAGGCCGAGGGCCTTGCCGGCTTCGCCTCCGTAGCCGGGGAGGACGTTGAACACGCCTTCCGGCACGCCGGCCTCCAGTGCCAGCTCGGCCAGGCGTAGTGAAGTCAGCGGCGCCTTTTCCGAAGGCTTGAGCACCAGGCTGTTGCCGGCGGCGAGAGCCGGGCCGATCTTCCAGGCCGCCATCAGCATCGGATAGTTCCAGGGGATGATGGCGGCCACCACGCCCACCGGCTCGCGCTGAATCAGGGCCAGGCTGTCCTGGCCGGTGGGCGCCACTTCGTCATAGATCTTGTCGATCGCCTCGCCGTACCAGCGGATGCAGTTCTGGGCCAGCTGCACGTCGACGCTGCGGCTGTAGCGGATCGGCTTGCCCATGTCGAGGGTCTCCAGCAGGGCCAGCTCGTCGCGCTTGGCCAGCATCAGGTCGGCGAAGCGGATCAGCACGCGCTTGCGATCAGCGGGTGCCTTGGCGGACCAGCGGCCGTCGTCGAAGGCGGCGCGGGCACTGGCGACCGCGGCGTCGACGTCGTCGGGACCGCAGCGCGCGACCTCGCCGAGCTGGCGTCCGTCGATCGGCGAGATACAGTCGAAACGGGCGCCGGAGGCCGCGTCAATACGCCTGCCATCGATGACGGCGCGGCCGTCGATCCGCACCGTTTTGGAACGTTCATGCCAGGATTCGGTAGTCATTGTGTCCCCTCTGGAGTCATGATTGTTGTCAGGCCGATACTAGCAAACAAAATCGATCCAATTGACGATTTATGCCGCTATAATCGCGAATTTTTCCAGCCAGAATTTCCTCTTTCCCGCTGCCCGGAGCACTTAATGAATACCATCCTGATTACGTCTGTCGTGCTCTACCTGCTGGGCACCCTGGGCCTGGGCATGTGGGCCGGCACGAGGATCAAGAACACGTCCGACTTCGCCGTGGCCGGCCGCAGCCTGCCGCTGATCATGGTGATCACCACGACCTTCGCCACCTGGTTCGGTGCCGAGACCGTGATGGGCATTCCCGCCAGGTTCGTGCAGGGCGGCCTGAACGGACTGGTCGAAGACCCCTTCGGCGCCGGCACCTGCCTGATCCTGGTCGGCCTGTTCTTCGCGGCCCGCCTGTACAAGCTTAACCTGCTGACCATCGGCGACTATTACCGCGCGCGCTACGGCAAGGGCATCGAGGTGTTCTGCTCGGCCGCCATCATCCTGTCCTACCTGGGCTGGGTGGCGGCGCAGATCACGGCGCTGGGCCTGGTCTTTTCCGTCCTGACCGGCGGCGCGATGTCGGAGACCGCCGGCATGATCGTCGGTACCCTGGCCGTGCTGATCTATGTGGTGGTCGGCGGCTTCCTGGCGGTGGCGATCACCGACTTCATCCAGATGATCGTGCTGGTGGTGGGCATGTCCATCATCGCCGTGTTCTCGTCCGAGCTGGCCGGCGGCACCGGCGCCGTGCTGCACATGATCCAGCAGAAGGACCTGTGGAATTTCCTGCCGCAGGCGAAGTTCACCGACATCGCCTTCTTCGTCGGCGCGGCCGTGACGATGATGCTGGGCTCGATCCCGCAGCAGGACGTGTTCCAGCGCGTGATGTCGGCCAAGAACGCGCCGACCGCGCGCGCCGGCGCGGTGATCGGCGGCGCCAGCTACATCCTGTTCGCCTTCGTCCCGATGTTCATCGTCGCCTGCGCCGTGATCGTGATGGGCAACGATGCGATGGAACTGGCCAAGAGCGATTACCAGCGCGTGCTGCCGACCTTCGTGATGACGAAGATGCCCCTGATCATGCAGATCCTGTTCTTCGGCGCGCTGCTCTCCGCGATCAAGAGCACCTCCTCGGCCACCCTGCTGGCGCCGTCGACCAGCTTCACCGAGAACATCCTCAAGAACCTGCGCCCGGGGATGAGCGACCGCCAGCAGCTGTTCGCCATGCGCGTCACCATCGTCGTGTTCGCGGCGCTGGTGCTGACCTACGCGATCGCGATGAAGGGCACCTCGATCTACGAACTGGTGTCCTCGGCCTACCAGGTGACACTGGTCGGCGCTTTCGTGCCGCTGGTGATGGGCCTGTACTGGAAGCGCGCCACCACCCAGGGCGCGATCCTGTCGATCGCGGCCGGCATCGCGGTCTGGATCGTGTTCTTCCCGCAGCTCTCGTCACTGGGCGAGCATTTCCCGGGACAGCTGGCCGGGCTGATCGCGGCGTTCGCGGGCATGATCGTGGGGTCGCTGGCGCCGCAGGTGCTCAAGAATCGGCATGAGCCGCACAAGACGGCGTTGAGTGTGTAAATCGTAAATGGCCCCGGCTGATGTTCGGGGCCTTTCAGTTTGTCAGTCCATCCACCCTCTTCCGCGCACATCATCCAAAGTCAGGTCCAGGCAAAACCTGATCCGCTCCACCATCTCATCGATCTGCGCACAGCTCATCACCAGCGGCGGCGCCACGATCATCCGGTCTCCCACCGCCCGCATGATCACCCCGTTGTCGAACATATGCCCCCGGCACACCATGCCTACCGCCAGTTCGCGCGGGAAGGCTTCGCAGTCGTGCAGCGTGGCGCCCTTGCGCCGCACCAGGTTCAGGCCCGCCGCCATGCCCATGCTCTCGGCGTGTCCCACCAGCGGATGCGAGGCCAGCGCCCCGAACGCGGCTTTCAGGTAAGGGCCGGTCGAAAGCAGAACGCGCTCGACCAGGCCTTCATCGATCATGATGCGCAGGTTCTCGAGCGCCGCCGCGCAGGCGACAGGGTGGCCTGAATAGGTGAAGCCGTGGTTGAAGTCGCCGCCCTTCTCGACCAGGGTATGCGCGACCCTGGCGCCCACCAGCACGCCGCCCAGCGGTACATAGCCCGACGTCACGCCCTTGGCGAAGGCGATCAGGTCGGGCCGGAAGCCCATCAGCTGGCAGCCGAACCAGGTGCCCAGGCGGCCGAAGCCGCAGATCACTTCGTCGGACACCAGCAGCACGCCGTACTTGTCGCAGATGCGCTGGATTTCCGGCCAGTAGGTCGGCGGCGGGATGATCACGCCGCCCGCGCCCTGCACCGGCTCGCCGATGAAGGCGGCCACCTTGTCGGGCCCGAGTTCGAGGATCTTCTCTTCCAGCCAGCCGGCCGCGTGCAGGCCGAATTCGGCTTCGCTCATGCCGCGCCCATGCTCGGCGAAGTTCGGCTGGCCAATGTGGTGGATGCCGGGTATCGGCAGCGCGCCCTGCGCATGCATGGCGTCCATGCCGCCCAGCGAGGCGCCGGCCACGGTGCTGCCGTGATAGGCGTTGCGGCGGCTGATGATGGCCTGGCGCTGCGGCTGCCCCATCAGCTGCCAGTAGCGCCACACCATGCGCACGATGGTGTCGTTGGCTTCCGAGCCCGAGCCGGTGAAGAACACGTGCTGCATGCCCGCATCGACCTTGCGCGCCAGTTCGACCAGGCGCGCCGCCAGCATCAGCGCCGGCACATTGGTCGTGTTGAAGAAGCTGTTATAGAAAGGCAGCGTGTCCATCTGCCTGGCCACGGCGGCGCTCATGCTCGCGCGGCCGTAGCCGACGTTCACGCACCACAGGCCGGACATGCCGTCGATGAGCTTGCGGCCTTCAGAATCCCACAGGTAGATGCCGTCGCCGCGCACCATCACGCGCGCCCCGCGTTCGCGCAGCGCGCCGTGGTCGGTGAAGGGATGCAGGTAATGCGCGCTGTCGAGCTCCTGCAGCGCGCGCGTGTCAAATGTTCCCGGGCTGTCCACCTCCCGGACCGGCGCGAGCACGTCGGCCGTCACAATGTCGCTTGCCATGATCGACTCCCATCGTTATTGGACGCTCTTTCTTATACATGCAGCAGCAAGTGTTCCCGTTCCCACGGGCTGATGACGGTCATGAACTCCTGGTGCTCGAGTTCCTTCACCGCCGAATAGACGTCGATGAAGCGCTCGCCCAGGATGTCGCGCAGGCGGTCTTCGCGGCGCAGCAGGGTGAGCGCCTCCGGCAATCCCTGCGGCAGTTCGACGTCCATCTTGTAGGCGCTGCCCTCGACCATCGGGGTCGGCTCGATCTGTTCCTGGATGCCGAGGTAGCCGCAGGCCAGGGTCACGGCCAGCGCCAGATAGGGATTGGCGTCGGCGCCGATCACGCGGTTCTCGACGCGGCGGTCCTGCGAACCCGACACCGGCACGCGGATGCCGACCGTGCGGTTGTCGACGCCCCACTGCAGGTTGATCGGCGCGGCGGTGCGGCGCACGATGCGGCGGTAGGAGTTCACGTAGGGCGCGACGATCGCCATCGCCGACGGCATGTACTTCTGCAGGCCGCCGACGTACCAGCGGAACAGCTCGGACGGCGCGCCGTTTTCGTCGCTGAAGATATTCTGGCCGGTCTCGCCGTCGACCACGCTCTGGTGCACGTGCATCGCCGAACCGGGTTCGCCCGCCATCGGCTTGGCCATGAAGGTGGCGTACATGTCGTGCTTGAGCGCGGCCTCGCGCAAGGTGCGCTTGAAGTAGAAGACCTTGTCGGCCAGGCCGAGCGGCTCGCCGTGCTGGAAGTTGATCTCCATCTGGCCGGCGCCGATCTCGTGGATCAGCGTGTCGACGTCCAGGCCCATCATGTCGCAGTAGTCGTAGATGTCTTCGAACAGCGGATCGAATTCGTTGACGGCGTCGATGCTGTACACCTGGCGGCTGGTCTCGGAGCGGCCGCTGCGGCCGATCGGCGCGGCCAGCGGCAGGTCGGGATCGATGTTCTTGGCCGTCAGGTAGAACTCGAGTTCGGGCGCCACCAGCGGCTTCCAGCCCTTCTGCGTGTACAGCTTGAGCACGCGCCGCAGCACGCTGCGCGGGGCGAAGTCGACCAGGCGGCCGTCGGAGAAATAGCAGTCGTGGATGACCTGGGCGGTGGGATCGACGGCCCACGGCACCATCGTGATGGTGCCGGGATCGGCCTTCAGGATCATGTCGCGGTCGGTGGTCGAGATCGCGCGGTCGAAGGCATCGTCGTTCTCGGGCGAGTTGCCGGTGACGGTCATGCCGAGCACGATCTCCGGCAGGCGCATGCCGCGGTCTTCGGTAAATTTTACACGTGGCAAAATTTTGCCGCGGGCGACGCCGGTCAGGTCGGGGACCAGGCATTCGATTTCGGTGACTCGCTTACCGTTGAGCCACTCGTCCATGTCGTTGTATGAAAAATTGTCGCGGATAGCCATGATGGTTCCTCTGTTCCTTGAATGAACGCGGGCGCGCAAACGCGGCCCGCGGCGCGCGGTTTGGTCTGAACAGGGACGCTATGGAACGGAGCGGGCCGCCCATTTTTCATAGGCGGTCATAAGTTCTTCCGTTTTTTGGATTGAAAGCGGGCACGGCAGGCGTCGCCGAAGGCGCCGAACATCTTCATCGAGTGCGGATTGTGGGCGATGCGCCATTCCGGGTGCCATTGGACGGCCAGGGTAAAGCCCGGCGAGGTGGAGACGGAAAACGCCTCGACCAGGCCATCTTCCGCTACCGCCTCCACCGTCAGGCCGGGCGCCAGTTCGTTCACGCCCTGGCCGTGCAGGGAATTGACGGGAATTTCGTCCTTGCCCAGGATGCCGTGCAGCATGCCACCTTCGATGATGCGGATCTTGTGCGCATCGCCGTACTGCTCGTCCATGCCCAGTTCGGGATTCTCGCGATGGTCGAAGTGTCCCGGCACCGTCTGCACCGCCTGGAACAGGCTGCCGCCCAGCGCCACGTTCATCTCCTGGAAGCCGCGGCAGATCGCGATGATCGGAATGCCGCGCTTGACCGCTTCGCGGATCAAGGGCAGCGTGGTCTGGTCGCGCGCCGGATCCTGCGGCAGGGTCGGGTCGAGTAGTTCTTCGGAGTAATAGCTGGGATGAACATTCGATGCCGAGCCGGTCAGCATGATGCCGTCGCACAGGTCGAGCATGGTTTCCAGGTCGAGCGTCTCCCCCAGCGACGGCAGGATCATCGGCGCGCAATCGGCGCCGATCACGACTGCATCGACATACTTGTGCTGGGCCGCGTGATAAGGATGTTCTCCGAAATCGCGGGTGCAAGCGGGGACGATAACGATCGGGCGCATGTTCTCTACCTTTGTGAAGTGAGGCGCACACGGACCATCATACTGCAATCTGATCCAGGTGCGAGTGGCCGTTGATGCAGATCAACTGTTCAGAAAACCGATAACAAAATCTTATCGTCAACTCGGAAACGGTGCCAACACGAACGGCAGCGCTTGCATAAGAGTAGCGGGAACGACGTAGCGCATTGCGTGGTATCTTTGTCCTCTAATACGAACAAGCACGAGGAAACCATGCTGAACCTGAAAGATCCTTCCCTGCTGCGCCAACAGGCGTATATTGACGGCGAATGGTGCGATGCCCGCGAGGGCCAGACCGTGACGGTGACCAATCCGGCCACCGGCGAATCGCTGGGGACCGTGCCCCACATGGGCGCGCAGGAGACCCGCCGCGCGATCGAGGCCGCGAATGCCGCCTGGCCGGCATGGCGCAAGAAGACCGCGCGCGAGCGCGCCCTCATCCTGCGCAAGTGGAACGACCTGATGCTCGAGAACGCGGACGACCTGGCCGCCATCATGACCGCCGAACAGGGCAAGCCGCTGACCGAAGCGAAAGGCGAAGTCGGCTACGCCGCCTCCTTCTTCGAATGGTTCGGCGAGCAGGCCAAGCGCATCGAAGGCGACGTGCTGGAATCGCCGGCGCGCGACCGCCGCCTGATCGTGACCAAGGAGCCGATCGGCGTCTGCGCCGCCATCACCCCGTGGAACTTCCCGTCCGCGATGATCACCCGCAAGGTGGCCCCGGCCCTCGCCGCCGGCTGCCCGATCGTGCTGAAGCCCGCCGAGCTGACCCCGTTCTCCGCCCTGGCCCTGGCCGTGCTGGCCGAACGCGCCGGCGTGCCGAACGGCGTGTTCTCGGTCGTGATCGGCGATGCGAAGGCGATCGGCGCCGAAATGTGCGCCAACCCGATCGTGCGCAAGCTGAGCTTCACGGGCTCGACCCCGGTCGGCCGCCTGCTGATGGAACAGTGCGCGCCGACGGTGAAAAAACTGTCGCTGGAACTGGGCGGCAACGCTTCCTTCATCGTCTTCGACGACGCCGACCTCGATGCGGCCGTCGAGGGCGCGCTCGCCTCGAAGTACCGCAACGCCGGCCAGACCTGTGTCTGCGCCAACCGCATCTATGTGCAGGACGGCGTGTACGACGAATTCGCGCGCCGCTTCACCGAGAAGGTCAAGGGACTCAAGGTCGGCAACGGCATGGAGCCTGGCGTGAACCAGGGTCCGCTGATCGAAGACAAGGCCCTCGTGAAGGTGGAGAACCACATCGCCGACGCGCTGTCGAAAGGCGCCCGCCTGCTGTTGGGCGGCAAGCGCCATGAACTCGGCCACAGCTTCTTCCAGCCGACCGTGCTGGCCGACGTGACCCCGGCCATGCTGATTTCGGAAGAGGAAACCTTCGGTCCGGTGGCGCCGCTGTTCCGCTTCAAGACCGAAGAGGAAGTCATCGCCCTCGCCAACAACACGGAATTCGGCCTCGCCTCGTATTTCTATGCGCGCGATATCAACCGCGTGTGGCGCGTGGCCGAGCAGATCGAGACCGGCATGGTGGGCGTGAACACCGGCCTGATCTCGAACGAGGTCGCGCCTTTCGGCGGGGTGAAGCAGTCCGGCCTGGGCCGCGAAGGTTCCAAGTACGGCATGGACGACTACCTGGTCATCAAGTACATCTGCCTCGGCGGCATGTGAGCACGGACCGAACATGGCCTACGATCCCATGTCCGATGTCGAGGATGCGCCGCTGTTCATCATGCCGCGCGTCCTCGAACAGCTGCGCGCCTTCCGCGACGGTCCCAAGCTGGCCGACCTGCCGGGCATGAACCCGTCGGCGGAACGCGAGCGCCTGGCGGTGGTGCTGGGCGACCTGGCCACGCGCCTGCTGGCCGGCATCGAAGCGCATCCGACCAAGTTCTGGGTCATGAAGCAGTTCCAGCAGTCGCTGGAACTGGTGCAGGAGGAAGATACCGAGGCGAGGGAACACTTCGGTAGCGAACTCGAGCGCCTGATGGACCTCCTCGGGATCGGGAGTTCGGACGGCCTGCTGGCTTGTTATCTGGGAAGTATTTGAACGTTGTTGATTTTCCACACGGCAACGTTTTGATTGTTTTGTAGGACTTGTCCTACTAGAATCTCACTCATTGTCACAACCAGTGACATCCCACTGCGTTGGCCCAACCCCGCCAACCAGCAGCGACCGCACTGCCTACCTCCGCCTACGTTTTGCCTGGACCCCAGATGTTCAGTGGCCGCTTGCACCCTTCTTCGACAACAAGGACTCCATAGAAATGAAGCTGAATAACATGAAGATCGGCCAGCGCCTCGGCCTGGGCTTTGGATTGATGCTGGCCCTGCTGATCCTGGTCGCGATCTTCGGTCTCGAAAACATGAACGCGCTCAACGCGGCCGTGGACAAAATCGTCAACAACAACAACGTCCAGATCAAGAACGTGACCGACATGCGCGATGTCCAGCGCCGCATCGCCATCAACGTGCGCGACATCATCCTCACCAGCGACGACGCGGAAATGGCAAACCTCGCCAAAACGATCGAAGGCGCATGGCAGGAATACGACCGGGCCATCGCCACCCTCGACAAGATGACCGTCGATCCGCAGTTGCGGGCGCAGCTGGAACAGATCGCGGCCGCGCGCAACACGGCGGCGCCCCTGATCGCGAAAACCCAGCAACTGGGTAGGGAAAACAAGAACGACGAAGCGGTCGGCCTGATGAAGTCCAGCGTCATGCCGGCCACCAGGGCATGGCTGGCCGAGATCACGAAAATGGTGGAAGCCCAGGCCGCCCGCAACCAGGCCGAACTGGCAGCCGGCCAGGTCGAGTTCAGGCAGGCGCGCATGGTGCTGATCGGCGTGGCCGTCATCGCCCTGCTGGCGGCGGTTGCCATCGGCTTCTTCATCACGCGCTCGATCACGCTGCCGATGCGCCGCGCGGTGGACGTTGCCAAGACCGTCGCCGCCGGCGACCTCACCAGCCACATCGAAGTCAATTCGACCGACGAAACCGGCGAACTGCTGGCAGCCCTGAAGGACATGAACGGCTCGCTGCAGACCATCGTCGGTCAGGTGCGCAGCGGCACCGGAACCCTCGCCACCGCCTCCAACGAAATCGCGACCGGCAACCTGGACCTGTCCAGCCGCACCGAACAGCAGGCCGGCGCGCTCGAAGAAACTGCCTCCTCGATGGAAGAGCTGACCTCGACCGTCAAGCAGAATGCAGAAAACGCGCGTCAGGCCAACCAGCTGGCGATGTCGGCATCGAACGTGGCCGTGCGCGGCGGCGAGGTAGTCTCCGACGTGGTGATCACGATGAACTCGATCAATGAATCGGCCAACAAGATCGTCGACATCATCGGCGTCATCGACGGCATCGCCTTCCAGACGAATATCCTGGCACTGAATGCGGCGGTGGAAGCGGCCCGTGCCGGCGAACAGGGCCGCGGCTTTGCCGTGGTGGCCTCCGAGGTGCGTAACCTGGCCCAGCGCTCGGCCGCCGCCGCCAAGGAAATCAAGACCCTGATCGGCGACTCGGTCGAGAAGGTCGGCCAGGGCAGCCGCCTGGTGCAGCAGGCCGGCTCGACCATGGGCGAGATCGTCGCCAGCGTGCGCCGCGTGACCGACATCATGGGCGAGATCACGGCCGCGAGCCAGGAACAGGAAGCCGGTATCGAGCAGATCAACAAGGCGATCGGCGAAATGGATTCCGTCACCCAGCAGAACGCGGCCCTGGTGGAAGAAGCGGCGGCCGCCGCGCAATCGCTGCAGGAGCAGTCCGGGCAGCTGGAAGAGCTGGTCAGTACCTTCCGCCTGGCTGGTGCTGCGGGGCAGGCTGTTCGCTCTGCACCGGCAACGCGTTTGGCGCTGGCTGCCTGATCCTACGATTTGTACTCATAATACTTGCGCGCGTCGCCGCGCACCTGCTCGGCCGGGTACTTGGCCCGGTTGAGCACCATCTTCTCCTGCACCGCCGCCAGCAGGTCGACGTCGAGCTTGTCGGCCAGGCGCACCAGGTAGACCAGCACGTCCGCCATCTCGTGCCGTACTTCCACCAGCTTGCTTGGTCCGAGTTCCTCGGCGCGGCCATGCTGCAGCCACTGGAAATGCTCCAGCAGCTCGGCCGCTTCCACCGTCATCGCGCAGGCCAGGTTCTTCGGCGTGTGGAACTGGTCCCAGTCGCGCTCGTCGACGAATTCGCGCACCATCGCCCGCAGCCGGGCGAGGTCGCCAAATGCCGAATCATTTGCCATAATCGTGCTCCAATACAAGTGTCCCTTGTGGGACGGCCATGATACAGCGGCCGGACTCACCAGGGCGCTGATAACGCTATCAAACCAGACGATGAACAAACCAGAAACCCTTCGCAGCCGCAGCAGCGGCCGCGTCACGCTGTCCGAGGTGGCGGCGCGGGCCGGCGTCGGGACCATGACGGTGTCGCGCGCGATCAACCAGCCGGAGCTGGTGTCGGCCGCCCTGCGCGCACGCATCGAGGAGGCCGTGGCGGAACTGGGCTACGTGCCCAACCGCGCCGCCCGCGCGCTTGCATCGGCGCAGTCGAAGGTGATCGTGGTGCTGGTGCCGTCGCTGTCGAACGCCGTGTTCACCGAAGTCCTGGCCGGCATCCAGGACGCGCTGGAAAAGGATGGCTACCAGATCCTGATCGGCAATACCCGCTACTCCGACGCCGAGGAAGAAAAGCTTCTCAACATTTACCTGCAGTCGAACCCGGATGGCGTGCTGCTGTCCGGCCTGACCCACAGCAAGCAGGTCACGAAAATCCTGACCACGTCGAAATTGCCGGTGGTCTCGATGATGGACCTCGCGAGTTCGCCGGACGCGCTGTCGGTGGGCTTTTCGCAGATCGAGGCCGGCTACACCATGACCCGCTACCTCGTCGACAAGGGCTACAAGCGCATCGGCTTCATGGGCGCCCAGCGCGACGAGCGCACGCTGAAGCGGGCCGAAGGCTACCGCCGCGCCCTGCAGGAAACCGGCCTGTACGATCCCCTGCTCGAGACCATGGTGAACGACCCCTCCACGATCGCGCTCGGCGCCGAACTGCTGGGACGCATGCTGTCGGTGACGCCCGACTGCGACGCCATCTTCTGCTGCAACGATGACCTGGCCCAGGGCGCGATCTTCCAGTGCCAGCGGCGCGGCATCGCGGTGCCCGGCCGGCTCGCCATCTGCGGTTTCAACGACCTGCCGGTGTCGGCCTGGATGAATCCTTCCCTCACCACCATCGCCACCCCGCGCTACCGCGTCGGTTTCGAGGCGGCCCAGCTGCTGCGCGCCGTCATTCATGGCGAAACGCCCGCCGTCACCCGCATCGATCTCGGCTTCACCCTGATGGCGCGCGAAAGCGCCTGATCCTCCTCCCGGCCGCTTGCGAGCGAGCGGCCGAGGCATCCACCGTTTTCCGCTCGTGCTGCGCCGCAGCATGAAAACTTCTTTACAAAACCATTGATCGGCGTAGACTCGCCACGTCTGATAACGCTACCAAATTTATCATGATTTATCATCAGCCCATCAATCAAAGCCCCGAACCCACCCCGTCCGCCCCGCCGGCGCGCTGGGTCGTCATGGGGGTCTCCGGCTGCGGCAAGAGCGAGGTCGGGCAGCGGCTGGCGCAGGCGCTGGGCGTACGCTTCCTCGAAGGCGACGCCTTCCACAGCGTATCGAACGTGGCCAAGATGGCTTCCGGCATTCCTCTCAACGACGACGACCGTGCCGATTGGCTGCGCATCCTGCAGGGCGAGATCGCCGCGGCCCGGGCGCGCGGCGAAGGCCTGGTGCTGGCCTGTTCGGCCCTCAAGCGCCGTTACCGCGACCTGCTGCGCGCCGCCGACCCCGACCTGCGCTTCGCCCACCTGAGCGGCCCTCGCGAGCTGATCGCCCAGCGCATGCTGGCGCGCACCGCCCACTACATGCCGGCCTCGCTGCTCGACAGCCAGCTGCGCGACCTCGAACCCCTGCAGCAGGACGAAGCCGGCCTGCTGCTCGACCTCAGCAAGACACCTCCGGCGCTCACCGAAGAAATACTGCATACCGAGGGTCGCTAGAACCCGTTCATCAACACGACATAGGAGACACAAGCATGGCCTCAACCAGACAACAAGGTATTCCCCGGCGCCGCTGGGGCATCGGCGCGCTGCTCGGCGCGGGCGTCCTGATCAACTACATCGACCGCATCGGCCTGTCGGTCGCGGCGCCCCAGATCAAGGATGTGTTCCACCTCAGCGCCGTCGAACTGGGCCTGCTGTTTTCCGCCTTCGCCTGGTCGTATTCGCTGCTGCAGATTCCGGTCGGGATGGTGCTGGACCGCTTCGGCCCGACCCGGGTCGGACGCTGGGGCGCCTTCCTGTGGGGCCTGGCCTCGATCATTACGGCATTCTCGAGCGGCTTCGCCGGCATCTTCGTGGCGCGCATCCTGCTGGGCGTGGCCGAAGCGCCGGCCTTCCCGGTCAGCTCCAAGGCCACGGGCTACTGGTTCCCGCGTAACGAGCGCGGCCTGGCCACCGCGATCTTCGACGCCGCCGCCAAGTTCTCGAACGTGATCGGGGTGCCGCTGGTGGCGGTCACGGTGGTGAGCTTCGGCTGGCGCTGGGGTTTCGCCCTCACTGCGACCCTGAGCTTCCTGTATTTCATCGCCTTCTACGTGCTGTACCGCGACCCGAGCACCGACCGCAAGCTGTCGAAAGCCGAATACGACTACATCCAGCGCGGCGGCGCCGCGCCCGAGGGCCCGGCCGATGCCGGCGCCCTCAATATGCTCGGCTATCTGCTGACCAAGTCCAAGGTATGGGGCCTGACGATCGGTTTCGCCGCCTACGGCTACACCTTCTACCTGTTCCTGACCTGGCTGCCCGGCTACCTGGTCGAGTCGATGCACATGAGCATCCTGAAGTCGGCCGGATTCGCCGCCATCCCCTGGGCCTTCGCCACCCTGACCGACCTGTTCGTCGGCGGCTGGCTGATCGACCACCTGGTTTCGCGGGGCAGGAACGAATCGAAGGTGCGCAAGACCGTGCTGATCGTCGGCATGACCTTCGGCCTGGCCGTGTTCGGCGCCACCCAGACCGTTGACCCGGCCTGGGCCATCTTCTGGATCTCGATCGCCCTGGGCGGCCTGGCCTCGGCCGCGCCGGTCGGCTGGTCGCTGCCTTCGCTGATCGCGCCGAAGGGCGGCGCCGGCACCATCGGCGGCATCATGAACTTCGCGAACAACCTGATGGGCGCGGCCGCGCCGATCGTGACCGGCATGATCGTCGGCGCCACCGCCTCGTTCGCCAATGCCTTCTTCGTCGCCGGCGTCATCCTCGTCATCGGCATCGTCTGCTTCGTGTTCGTGCTAGGGAAGATCGAACCGATTCCCGATCCGGAATCCGGCAAGCCCGCAGTACGCGCACCGGCCAAGACCGCCTGATAGAACAACAAAAAAAGAAAGACGAAGATGAAATCCAAGTTTTCCCTGATGTGCGCAGCCATGCTGTGCAGCGGCGCGGCGCTGGCCGACGGTTCGGTCGCCTTTTATGGCGTGATGGATGTGGGCGTGTCGGTGGACCAGGGCGGCGTCACCGGCACCTCGACCCGCGTGACCAGCGGCATGGCCACCCAGAGCCGCTGGGGCTTCCGTGGCAGCGAAGACCTTGGCCAGGGCATGGCCGCGTTCTTCGTGATCGAGGGCGGCATCCACGCCGACAACGGCACCTCGACCCAGAACAACACGCTGTTCGGCCGCACCTCGATCGTCGGCCTGCGCGGCCGCCTCGGTTCGGTCTCCGCCGGCCTGCAGGACACGCCGCTGTTCACCACGCTCAACGTGGTGGTCGACCCGCTGCGCAACGGCGTCGTGCGCTCCAACAACCTGATGCCGCCGACCGGATTCCGGGCGTCGAACTCGGTGCTGTACCGTAGCCCCGATATGAATGGATTCAGCGGCGATCTGATGTATGTGGCCGGCGAAGTCGCCGGCGACAGCGCCGCCGGACGGGCCTTCGGCGGCTCCTTCGGCTACACCGGCGGCCCGCTGTCGGCCCGCATCGCCTATCACCGCAAGAACAACGACACCTCGATCCTGAGCGGCACCGACCCGGCGCGCAACCTGCTGCTGGGTGCGAACTACGACTTCGGGATCCTGCGCGCCTACTTCGGCTACGAGGTGAACAAGGGCCGCAACAGCGCGCCCCTGAACAATGGCGCGGCAGTGTTTGGCGGCCTGCCGCCGATCGCGTCGACCGACAGCCGCGACCTGCTGCTGGGCGCGTCGGTGCCGTTCGGCGCCAGCACCGTGGTCCTGACCTATGTGCGGGCGGACGACCGCACCCTGCACAACCAGGATGCGCAACAGCTGGGCGCTGCCTACATGTATGCGTTCTCGAAGCGCAGCGACGTCTACGCCTCCTACGGCGTGATCCACAACCACAACGGCGCCGCCTACACCGAAGGCAACAGCGAAGAGCCCGGCACCGGCAACCGCCAGCTCGCGATGGGCTTGCGCCATCGCTTCTGACGGCCTGCCGGCTCAGTTGCCGGCGTCGCTTTCCAGATAACGCTGCAGGATCAGGTCCAGCTTCGGCTGGACCTCCTGGTGGCTGCCGACCGTGATGCCGAGGTCGTGCAGCTGCAGCGGCTCGCTCACGCCGGGGTCCAGCCGTCCGCGTAGCGCGCCAGCAGCGCGTCGTATTTCTGCGTCAGTTCCTCGGCGCTGGACACCGTCATGCCGAGATCGCGCAGCAGGCCGTCCTTCAAGCCGTACACCCAGCTGTGGATCGTCAGTTCCTGCCCGCGGTCCCAGGCGTCCTGAACCACCGTGGTTTGGGCGCAGTTGATCACCTGCTCGGCCACGTTCAGCTCGACCAGCCGATCGTGGGCGACGGTGGGCTGCACGATCTCTCCCAGGTAGCGGCCATGCTTGTGCTTGACGTCCTGCACGTGGCGCAGCCAGTTGTCGGTCAGGCCGACCCGGCGTCCGGTGAGGGCCGCGTGCACGCCACCGCAGCCGTAATGACCGCAGACGATGACGTGCTTCACCTTGAGCACATCAATGGCGAACTGGAGCACCGACAGGCAGTTCAGGTCCGAGTGCACCACCACGTTCGCCACGTTGCGATGGACGAACATCTCGCCCGGCATCATGCCCAGCAGTTCGTTGGCGGGCACGCGGCTGTCCGAGCAGCCGATCCACATGTATTCCGGGGCCTGCTGCGCGGCCAGCGAATTAAAGAAATCGGGTTGCTTGGCGACGACCGATTCCGCCCAGGCGCGGTTCTTGGCGAACAGCTCCCTGGTGATGGGTTTTGAGTTAGGCATCTGATTCTCTCGACCTTGTGTTTAAGATAACTATTAATGCAAAAAAAACCGCTGGGACTCGCGCCATCCAGCGGTTGTCGACTTCTTACTCGAAGAAGTCCTTCACTTTATCCATCCAGCCCTTGCTCTGGGGGCTGTGCTTGGCGCCGCCCTCCTTGGTCAGGCGCTCGAACTCGCGCAGCAGGTCCTTCTGCTTGTCGGTCAGCTTGACCGGGGTCTCGACCACGACGTGGCAGAACAGGTCGCCCGCGTAGCCGGAGCGCACGCCTTTGACGCCCTTGCCCTTCAGGCGGAAGATCTTGCCGGTCTGGGTGCCTTCGGGGATCGTGAAGGATACCTTGCCGCCCAGGGTCGGCACCTCGATCTCGCCGCCCAGTGCCGCCTTGCTGAACGAGATCGGCATTTCGCAATGCAGGTCGTCGCCTTCGCGCTGGAACACCTCGTGCGGCTTGATGTGGATCTCGACGTACAGGTCACCCGGAGGACCGCCGTTGGTACCCGGCTCGCCGTTGCCCGACGAGCGGATCCGCATGCCGTTGTCGATACCGGCCGGGATCTTGACTTCCAGGGTCTTGTTGCGCTTGATGCGCCCGGCGCCGCCGCAGGCCGCGCACGGTTCCGGGATGATCTTGCCGCTGCCATGGCACTTCGGGCAGGTCTGCTGGATCGAGAAGAAGCCCTGCTGCATGCGCACCTGGCCGTGGCCGTGGCAGGTCGAGCAGGTGACCGGCTGGGTGCCCGGCTTGGCGCCGCTGCCGTGGCAGGTATCGCACTTGTCCCAGCTCGGCACGCGGATGGTGGTGTCGAAGCCGGCGGCTGCCTGTTCCAGCGTGATCTCGAGGTTGTAGCGCAGGTCGGCGCCGCGGTACACCTGCGGGCCCGAGCTGCGGCCGCGGCCGCCGCCGAAGATATCGCCGAAGATGTCGCCGAAGGCGTCCGAGAAACCGCCGGCGCCGAAACCGCCGCCCATGCCGCTGTTCGGATCGACGCCGGCGTGACCGTAACGGTCGTACGCTTCGCGCTTCTCCGGATTGGTCAGCATCTCGTAGGCTTCCTTGACCTCCTTGAACTTCTCCTCCGCTTCCTTGTTATCCGGATTGCGGTCGGGGTGGTACTTCATCGCGAGCTTGCGATAGGCCTTCTTGATCTCGTCTTCCGACGCAGTCTTGGCGACCCCGAGGATCTCGTAAAAATCACGCTTTGCCATTTGTCGGCACCTTGCTGTCTATCTTGAAAAACTGTCTGTGCAAAAAAACCGAGCCGGGCACCAGAAGGCTGCATCGGCTCGGGATGTTCCGCGTTGGGAGCTAACTTGAGCGGCTAACCCCCTATTGTGACATTACTTGGCGTCCTTGACTTCCTTGAAGTCGGCGTCGACCACGTCATCGTCCGCCTTGGCGCCCGATTCAGCACCCGGCTGTTGCGCGCCAGCCGCACCCGCAGCGCCAGCCTGCTGGCCCTGCATGTCGGCGTACATCTTCTCGCCCAGCTTTTGCGCGGCGGTCGACAGGGATGCCACCTTGGCATCGATCTCGGCCTTGTCGCCCGATTTGATCGAGCCTTCCAGGTCGGCGATCGCGGCTTCGATCTTTTCCTTCTCGCCGCCGTCCAGCTTGTCGCCGTACTCGGTCAGGGACTTGCGGGTCGAGTGGACCAGCGCGTCGGCCTGGTTGCGCGACTCCGCCAGTTCCTTGACCTTCTTGTCCTCTTCCGCGTTCAGCTCGGCGTCCTTCACCATCTTCTGGATCTCGTCTTCCGACAGACCCGAGTTGGCCTTGATGGTGATCTTGTTTTCCTTGCCGGTGGCCTTGTCCTTCGCGCCCACGTGCAGGATGCCGTTGGCGTCGATGTCGAAGGTCACTTCGATCTGCGGGGTGCCGCGCGGTGCCGGCGGGATGCCTTCCAGGTTGAACTCGCCCAGGCTCTTGTTGCCCGCTGCGATTTCACGCTCGCCCTGGTAGACCTTGATGGTCACGGCCGGCTGGTTGTCGTCGGCGGTCGAGAACACCTGCGAGAACTTGGTCGGGATCGTGGTGTTCTTGTGGATCATCTTGGTCATCACGCCGCCCAGGGTTTCGATACCCAGCGACAGCGGGGTCACGTCCAGCAGCAGCAGGTCCTTGCGGTCGCCGGCCAGCACCGAGCCCTGGATCGCGGCGCCGACTGCGACGGCCTCGTCCGGGTTGACGTCCTTGCGCGGATCCTTGCCGAAGAACTCCTTCACTTTTTCCTGCACCTTCGGCATGCGGGTCATGCCGCCGACCAGGATGATGTCGTCGATGTCCGACACCTTGATGCCGGCATCCTTGATGGCGACGCGGCACGGCTCGATGGTCTTGTTGATCAGTTCCTCGACCAGGGCTTCCAGCTTGGCGCGGGTGATCTTCAGGTTCAGGTGGACCGGCGCGCCGTTCGCCATGGCGATGTACGGCTCGTTGATCTCGGTCTGCTGCGAGGACGACAGCTCGATCTTCGCGCGCTCGGCCGAAGCCTTGATGCGCTGCAGGGCGATCGGGTCCTTCGACAGGTCGAGGCCATTGATCTTCTTGAATTCGTCGATGATGTAGTCGATCACGCGCTGGTCGAAGTCTTCGCCGCCCAGGAAGGTGTCGCCGTTGGTCGACAGCACTTCGAACTGCTTCTCGCCATCGACGTCGGCGATCTCGATGATCGACACGTCGAAGGTGCCGCCGCCGAGGTCATACACGGCGATCTTGCGGTCGCCCTTGTCGGTCTTGTCCAGGCCGAATGCCAGCGCGGCCGCGGTCGGCTCGTTGATGATGCGCTTGACGTCCAGGCCCGCGATGCGGCCGGCGTCCTTGGTCGCCTGGCGCTGCGAGTCGTTGAAGTAGGCCGGCACGGTGATCACGGCTTCGGTGACTTCTTCGCCCAGGTAGTCCTCGGCGGTCTTCTTCATCTTGCGCAGCACTTCCGCCGAGATCTGCGGCGGCGCCAGTTTCTTGTCGCGCACGCTGACCCAGGCGTCGCCGTTGTCGGCCTTGACGATCGCGTACGGCATCAGGCCGATGTCCTTCTGGACTTCTTTTTCGTCGAACTTACGGCCGATCAGGCGCTTGACCGCGAACAGGGTGTTTTTCGGATTGGTGACAGCCTGGCGTTTTGCCGGCGCGCCGACGAGGATCTCGCCGTCTTCCTGGTAAGCGATGATCGAAGGCGTAGTGCGAGCACCTTCGGCATTTTCGATGACCTTGGGCTGACCATTTTCCATGATCGCCACGCAGGAGTTGGTGGTGCCCAGGTCGATACCGATGATTTTGCCCATAATATTTTCCTTTAATACTTAGTTTTAGTTTTCAGATGTGTCGAATATAGGGAAAAACTGCGTGCTTTCAAGAGCTTGGAATTAGCACGAGCAAATTTATTTCGGCTGTGCAGCGGTCACGATGGCCGGGCGCAGCAGGCGGTCGGCGATCATGTAACCTTTTTGCAACACTGTGACCACGGTATTCGCTTCCTGCTCCGACGGTACGACGGCGACGGCCTGGTGCTTGTTCGGGTCGAGCTTGTCGCCCGGCTGCGGCATCACTTCGACCAGGCGGTTCTTCTCGAACGCGGCGGTGAGCTGCTTGAGGGTCATCTCGACACCTTCCTTGATCGATTCCACGGTAGGGGCTTCGACCTTCAGCGCCATCTCCAGGCTGTCGCGCACCGGCACCATGGCCTCGGCAAAGCTTTCGATGGCAAATTTGTGGGCCTTGCTCACATCTTCCTGGGCGCGGCGGCGGATATTGTCCGCTTCGGCCTTGGCGCGCATGAAGGCATCGTGCATCTCGGCCAGCTTGGCTTCGGTGGCGCTCAGCTGTTCTTCGAGACTCGGCTCCGACGACGCCGGCGTTGCCTGGCCCGCATTCGCTGCGTTGGCTGCGGCGTCACCTTCCGGCTGGTTGGTCACCTCATGGTTTTCTTGGTCTTGCATCGAAAAAACTCCTAGAATCAAGGACTTGGCTGATTGATTGACTTGTCCTGCTTAACACACGGGCCCCATATGGGGCGATCCCCTACGTTTTCAAGGGGAATTGCAGCTCTAACATGTGCATATCCTGACATTTTTTGTTACAGGATTTACGCGGCAGCAGAACCCGGCAGCAGTTGGCCGTCTTACCATGTTTCCTAATTGGAACAGGGGAAAGATCATGAGACTGCATCTGATCAGCGGCGCCATAGTGGTCTGGACCGCCCTTGCGCTGGCAGCGATCTGCCTGGCGGAACTCGGGGCGACGCCGCAAAACGTGCCATTTTAGCAGGTCCGCGTGCGTGGGCACGCCGTGCCCACCTTGGTTATTCGCGTTATGCGCCCAGGCCTGCCGCGTGCTCGCGCGCCACGTCCGCATCCTTGCGCCGGGCCTCGCGCTGTGACGGGCTCATCATGGTGGGCCAGCCGATCAGGTGCTGCTCGGCAATTTCCGCCAGCCCCGTGATCCAGGCCGGGTTATCGTTCAGGCAGGGAATGTAGTGGTAGTCCTGGCCACCGTTCGATTCGAACTCGTGCCGCACTTCCATATTGATCTCTTCCAGCGTCTCCAGGCAGTCGCTGGTGAAGCCGGGGCACATCACGTCGATGCGTTTGACGCCTTCGCGCGCCAGCTGCTGCACGGTCGGCGCCGTATAGGGCTGCAGCCACTCGGCGCGCCCGAAGCGCGACTGGAAGGTGACCACGTACTGCTCGGGCGACAGGCGCAGGCGCGCCGCCAGCAGGCGCGCGGTGCGCTGGCATTCGCAGTAATACGGGTCGCCCAGGGTCAGGGTCCGCTTGGGCACGCCATGGAAACTCATCACCAGCCTGTCGCCGCGGCCGTGGGCTTCCCAATAGTCCAGCACCGAGTCGGCGAGCGCCTCGATATAGCCTTCATGGTCGTGGTAGTGCTTGACCAGGCGCAGCTCGGGAATGTTGCGCACCTGGGCGTAGTGGGCGTAGACGGCATCCCAGATCGAGGCCGTGGTCGTGCCCGAATACTGCGGATAGGCCGGCAGCACCACGATGCGGTCGACGCCCTTCGCCTTCAGTCCGTCCAGCACCTCCGGCAGCGCCGGCGAGCCGTAGCGCATCGCCATCGCCACCTCGACGTCCTCGTGGCCGCGCTCGCCGAGCAGTTCCGCCAGCTTCGCCGCCTGCCGCGCCGTGTACACCTTCAGCGGCGAACCTTCGCGGGTCCAGATCATCGCGTACTTTTCCGCCGACTTGCCGGAGCGGAAAGGCAGGATGACGAGATGCAGGATCAGCTTCCAGACGGCGCGCGGGATCTCCACCACGCGCGGATCGGACAGGAACTGCTTCAGGTAGCGCCGCACCGCTGTCCGGGTGGGCGCATCGGGCGTGCCGAGGTTGACCAGCACGACGGCGCTTTTGGCGACCGTGCCGTGGGTGTGGGGCGGTTCTTTTCTGAAGGGCATAAAGTGGCGGAGGTTCATGAAGCCAGCAGCTCGCGTGCGTGCTTGCGGGTAGTCTCGGTGATCTCGATGCCGCCCAGCATGCGCGCCACCTCTTCCACCCTTTCCTTCTTGTCCAGCACGTCGATGCGCGAGACCGTCTTGCCCTCGCCGGTGGTGCCCTTGGCCACCTGGAAGTGCTGGTTGGCCTGGCTCGCCACCTGCGGCAGGTGGGTCACGCACAGCACCTGGCGGCTGTGGCCGAGGCGCTTCAGCAGGCGCCCCACCACCTCGGCGACGCCGCCGCCGATGCCGGTATCGACCTCGTCGAAGATCAGGGTCGGCACCGTGGTGGCGTTCGACGTGATGACGGAGATCGCCAGCGAGATGCGCGCCAGTTCGCCGCCCGAGGCCACCTTGGCCAGTGGACGCGGCGCGACGCCGGCATGGCCGGCCACCAGGAATTCGACCTGCTCCATGCCGTACACGGCCGGCTCGCAGGGATTCAGCGACACCACGAAGCGGCCGCCGCTCATCGACAGTTCCTGCATCGCTTCCGACACCTGCTCGCTCAAACGCTGCGCCGCATCCTGGCGCGTGGCGGACAGGCGGCCCGCCACTTCCAGGTAGGCGGCCTTGGCCTGCTGTTCCTGGCGGCGCAGGCCGTCGACGTCGCTGGCATCGGCCAGCTGGCGCAGCTTGGCTTTCAGCGTGGCGTGCTCGTCCGGCAGCTCCTCGGGCGTGACGCGGAACTTGCGGGCGGTGCTGTGGATCGCATCCATGCGCGCATCGACCTGGGACAGGCGCTCGGGGTCGAGCTCGACCTTGTCGATGTAGTCGTTCAGCGCGTACACCGCTTCCTGCAGCTGAATGCGGGCCGGCTCCATGCAGTCGAGCACGTTCTGCAGGCCGGCGTCGACGTCGGCCAGCTTGCCCAGCTTCTGGTTCAGCGAGGACAGCTGCGACAAAATCGGCTGCTCGGCTTCGGAGATCGCGTTCAGGGCTTCCTGCGCGCCCTCGAGCAGGCTGGCCGCATGCGACAGGCGGCTGTGCTCGTTGGTGATCTCGGTCCATTCGCCCGGCTTCACGGCCAGTTTATCGAGCTCGCCGACCTGCCATTCGAGCCGCTCGCGTTCGAGCAGCACGTTCTTCGCATTGGTCTCGAATTCCTCGCGCTGGCGCGACAGCGCGCGCCAGGCCTTGTAGCAACTGGCGACCGCCTGCACCTGGGCCGTGGCTTCCGGATTGCGCACGGCGATCTGGTTGTCCAGCAGGGCGCGCTGGGCATCCTGCTTGAGCAGCGACTGGTGGGCGTGCTGGCCATGGATGTCGACCAGCATCTCGCCCAGCTCGCGCAACTGGCCGGCGGTGGCGGCGATGCCGTTGATGTAGGCCTTCGAGCGGCCGGCATTGTCGATCACCCGGCGCAGCAGCGCCCCGCCCTCCTCGACGCCGAACTCGTTCTGCTCGAGCCAGGCGGTGGCCGCCGGCGTGAGCGCGAAGTCGGCGCTGATGTCGGCCTTGGCCGCGCCCTCGCGCACCATGCTGGCGTCGCCGCGCCCGCCCAGCGCAAGCTGCAGCGCATCGATCAGGATCGACTTGCCGGCTCCGGTCTCGCCAGTGAAGACCGTGAAGCCATTCGAGAACTCGAGTTCGATCGTGTCGACGATGACGAAGTCGCGGATGGTCAATGTGCGCAACATGAAGAAACAGGTCTCCTGGTTTCGGAATGCTTGGTTTATTTGAGCTTGCCGTCGCTGGACGGATACTCGTTCCAGTGCAGCTTTTCGCGCAGGGTGTGGTAGTAGCTCCACCCTTCGGGATGCAGGAAGGTGATGGTGTCGGGCGAGCGCGAGATCATGATCTGGTCGCCGTGCTGCAGACTCGTGAAAGTCTGCATGTCGAAGTTCACGCTGATGTCGCGGCCATTCATGATCTCGACCACGATGTCGCTGGTGTCCGGCACCACGATCGGACGGTTCGACAGCGCGTGCGGCGCAATCGGCACCAGCACGATGCCGGCCAGGCTCGGATGCAGCAGCGGGCCGCCGGCCGACAGCGCGTAGGCGGTCGAGCCGGTGGGCGTGGAGACGATCAGGCCGTCCGAACGCTGGTTGTACATGAAGGTGCCGTCCACCGTGACCTTCAGTTCGGCCATGCCGGCGCCGGAACCGCGCGACACCACGACGTCGTTCACCGCCACCGAGCAGTGGATCTCCTTGCCGTCGCGCACCAGGCGGGCCTCGAGCAGGGTGCGCTCCTCGCCGCGGGCCTTGCCGCTGAGGATCTCGGCCAGCGCCGGCAGCATGCGGCCGATCGGGATGTCGGTCATGAAGCCCAGGCGCCCCTGGTTGATGCCGATGAGGGGCACCTTGTAGCGGGCCAGCTGGCGCGCCACGCCCAGCATGGTGCCGTCGCCGCCGACCACGATGGCGGTGCTGGCCTGCCGGCCGATCTCGTCGATCGTCATCGCGGTCACACCGTCCACCTTCACGTGGCCGGCCGTCTCGGCTTCGAGTACGGGCAGGTAGCCGGCGCCGCGCAGGAAGTCGACGATGGCCTGCACCGGCTCGTCGATGCCGGCGGTGTTGTGCCGCACGACCAGCGCGATGGTTTGTTGCGATTCGGGCGTAGCGGGCATAGGGAAATCTCGGCGGTAATGAAAAACGACACGGGGGAGATTAACCGATTCTCCCGGCTTCTGCCATACGGCCGCTCAGCGATTACTGTACAAACGCACAGTATATTTGCCCGGCGCGCATCCGGCAAGATTCGGATCAGTGCGAGGCGCCAAGCGCTACCGCCACACCGATGGCGCACGACAGCGCCAGCAGGTGCAGGAACATCAGCGTGCACCAGCGCAGCGCCGTGAGCTTGCGCGAACCGCCGTACACCCGCCGCATCGCGGTCGGCAGGTAGAAGACCAGCCACAGGCCCAGCAAGTTGCCGACGTAGGGAAGCCGCAGCGGCTTCTGGAGGATGATGAGGGTGAGCATCAGGAATGCGAAGGCATTCGTGTGCAGCGCGAACAGCAGGTGCTCGCCGTAGCGCTTGCCCGAACCCAGGTAGAGGATCTTCAGGAACAGGGCGAACAGCGGCATCATGGCGAACACCGCGTAGGGTGCGTAGCTGTAGAAGGCCTTCTTTGCCTTGGCGCCATTGTCCTCGCTGGTCGAGCTGACGATGCTCTCGATGAACGATTCGAAGCCCGACTTGTCGTCCTCCTCGTCCTTCTGCAAGGTGGCCGTCTTCGCATGCGGGTCGTCGCCCTCGTTCTCATCCGGCTTGGCGCTTGCCTGCGCTTCGGGCTTGGCCGGCGGCGCCTCGGGTGCGGTCGCGGGCGCCGCATGTTTCTTGTCTCCCGGATCGACCTGGATCACCGGAACACCTTCGAGTTTGACGTCACCGACATGATGATCCTCGCCCATGAACTTAAACATGGCAAAGAAGATCAGGCTGAAGGTCAGGTAGACGCGCAGCGGCTGGATATAGCGTACGCGGCGTCCCTGCATGTATTCGAGGCTCAGCTGGCCGGGCTTGAGCAGCAGCAGCTTCATCGTCTTCCACAGCTTGCCTTCCAGCGCCACGTAGTGGCCGATGAACTCGTGCAGGAATTCGCGCGTGCTGGGTGGATGCAGCACGGTCTCCTGCCCGCACTGGTGGCAGAAATTCCCGGACACGGCGGCGCCGCAGTTCGGGCAATCGCTGGCGGCATGGTGGTGGAGGACGACTTCGGAGGCGGCTTCAGAGTTCACGGCAATTCCCGGCAAACGGCACACAGGCAAGCATGTTAACCATTTAATTGCAAAAATGCATCATCCAATTGCGCGACCCGCTTTCACCCCACGCGTTAGGCTTTAAGCAATGTAAGCATGCCGAGGAGGATTGCTATGGTTGAAGAAGCCAAAGACCGTGTCGTCAACACCGACCGCAAGATCGAAGAGCAGGACTACAAGCGCGCACCGCACGAGCGCGACGAATCGCCGGACGGCCAGGGCGTCAAGCCGCGCGGCATCATCAAGCAGGCCGCCGAAGACCTGGAACAGGGACTGGTCGACACCGACAATTACCTGACCCGCAGCGACAAGGGCCTGGAAGACGCGGTTGCCAAGAAACCCGGCGCCACCGGCGAGGCCAACCCGCTGCCGGAGCGCAACCGCGACATGCGCGACCACGATTCCGTGGTTCCTGTGGATGGGGGCAAGAACCGATGAACGCACGCACGTCGCTCGCTGCCCTGCTGGGCGCCGCGGGCCTGTGCGCGTGCGCCCACCAGGCCGTCCCGCAGCAGGCGGCCACCGGTGGCTATCCGCCCGGCTTCGGTCCGGACCCGGTCCTGCCGGCGCCCGAACGTTCCCTGATCCCGACCCTGAACATTGCCCCGGCCGATCCGTGGCCGCCGGGCACGCATCCGGTGCCGACCGCCGGGCTGCTTGCTACCGCCTATGCAAGCGGCCTCGAGCATCCGCGCTGGCTCTACGTGCTGCCGAACGGCGACGTGCTGGTCGCCGAGAGCAATAAGCCAAGCAATGGGCCCAAGGAAACGGGCATCCGTGCCAAGGTCCAGGGCATCGAGCAGAAACGCGCCGGCGCCGGCGTCGAGTCGCCCAACAAGATCATCCTGCTGCGCGGCGTGAAGGCCGACGGCACGGCCGATACCGTAACCGTGTTCGCGCAGAACCTGAACTCGCCCTTCGGCATGACCCTGGCCGGCAACGACCTCTACGTTGCGAATGCCGACGCGCTGTGGCGCTTCCCGTACAAGACCGGCGACACCACCCTCGGCGGCCCGGGCACCAAGGTGCTGGACCTGCCCGCCGGCATCAATCACCACTGGACCAAGAACGTGGCCGCCTCGCCCGACGGCAAGAAGCTGTACGTGACCGTCGGTTCGAACAGCAACGTCGCCGAAAACGGCATGGCCGCCGAACAGGGCCGCGCCGCGATCTGGGAACTCGACATCGCCAGCGGCAAGAGCCGTGTCTATGCATCCGGCCTGCGCAATCCGAACGGCCTCGCCTTCCAGCCGCAGACCGGCGCCATGTGGACCGTCGTCAACGAGCGCGACGAGCTGGGCAACGACCTGGTGCCGGACTACATGACGGCGGTGAAGGACGGCGCCTTCTATGGCTGGCCCTACAGCTACTACGGCCAGCACGTCGATACCCGCGTCAAGCCGCAGAAGCCGGAACTGGTCGCCAGCGCGATCGCGCCCGATTACGCGCTGGGCGGGCACACGGCCTCGCTGGGCCTGGCCTTCTACGACGCCGGCCTGATGCCGCAATTCAGGAACGGCGCCCTGGTCGGCCAGCACGGCTCGTGGAACCGCAAGCCGCACTCCGGCTACAAGCTGATCTACGTGCCTTTTACCGACGGCAAGCCCAGCGGTCCGCCGCAGGACGTGCTGACGGGATTCCTGAGCAAGGACGGCAAGGCCTACGGGCGTCCGGTCGGGGTCGCGGTCGACAGGCAGGGCGCGATCCTGCTTGCGGACGACGTCGGCAATGTCGTCTGGCGCATCACACCAGCAACAAAGTAAGCATTCAAAAGGAGAACGACGATGATCAAGCGTAAGGGAAGCGCCGTCTGGAGCGGCGGCCTGAAAGACGGCAAGGGCACGGTCTCGACCCAGAGCGGCGCGCTCAACCAGCAGCAGTACGGCTTCAACACCCGCTTCGAAGACGGCGCCGGCACCAATCCGGAAGAACTGCTGGCGGCAGCCCACGCCGGCTGCTTCACGATGGCCCTGTCGGCCCAGCTGGGCGAAGCCGGCATGACGGCCCAGAAGCTGGAAACCACGGCCACGGTCTCGCTCGACAAGGCGGACGGCGGCTTCGCGATTCCGGCCGTTCACCTCGACCTGGTCGCCACCATCCCCGGCGCCAACGAGCAGGCTTTCCAGGAAGCGGCCCGCAAAGCCAAGGAAGGCTGCCCGGTGTCGAAGCTGTTCAACGCCAACATCACACTGGACGCCAGGCTTCAATCGTGACCGTAGGGTGGGCTCTCCTAGCCCACGCGTGAGGTCTGCATCCTGAAGGCTTGCGCGTGGGCACGGCGTGCCTACCCTACGTCAGCGGTGTCAGCAAAGATCCGTCCGAGCGCATAAAATCCTCGCTTTCCGTTCACACTATCAGGAACAACAATGCGCATCCTGCACACCATGTTACGCGTCGGCGATCTGCAGCGCTCCATCGACTTCTACACCAAGGTGCTCGGCATGAAGCTGCTGCGCACCAGCGAGAATCCGGAATACAAGTACACCCTGGCCTTCGTCGGCTACGGCAACAACCCGGACCACGCCGAGCTCGAGCTGACCTATAACTGGGGCACCGACAAGTACGAGATGGGCACGGCCTACGGCCACATCGCGATCTCGACCGAGGACATCTACAACACCTGCGACCAGGTGCGCGCGGCCGGCGGCAACATCACCCGCGAGCCGGGCCCCGTCAAGGGCGGCACCACCGTGATCGCCTTCATCACCGATCCGGACGGCTACAAGGTCGAACTGATCGAGCGCGCCGACCATGCCGGCGGTGGCGGCCTGAGCAGCTAAATCGGCCGGGGCCGGCAGCCTTTTGCCGGCCCTGCTACAATCCTTCTCGCCTGCTCTGCGGGCACACAAACAGATACGTCTTCGGGGCGGGGTGCGATTCCCCACCGGCGGTATGGCCATCATGGCCGAGCCCGCGAGCGCCTGCCATGCAGGGTCAGCAGACCTGGTGAGAAGCCAGGGCCGACGGTATAGTCCGGATGAAAGAAGATGTGCGTCATCACGCGTCCTGCTGCCGCTTCGGCATGCGGTGCCGCGCCATTTCGCTTTGCCCTGATGCGTTCCTTTAACTTCATGCGAGGAGCGTCTCAATGACCAGCACCACCATCAATCCCTTCACCCTTGAAAGCAATGACCTGGAAGGCCGCATCGCCGCCGCCCTCGAGGCCACGCGCGCGGGCATTCCCGTGATCCTGCTCGACGACTTCGACCGCGAGAACGAGGCCGACCTGATCGTCGCCGCCGAAAAACTCACGGTCGAGACCATGGCCGTGATGATCCGCGAGTGCAGCGGCATCGTCTGCCTGTGCCTGTCCGATAGCAAAGTGCGCGCGCTCGACCTGCCGCCGATGGCGCCGGAAAACGGCAGCCGCTACGGCACACCCTTCACCGTCTCGATCGAGGCACGCGAAGGCGTCACCACCGGCGTCTCGGCCCAGGACCGCGTCACCACGATCCGTGCCGCCATCGCCCCCGATGCCAAACCCGAAGACCTGGTGCGCCCGGGCCACGTGTTCCCGCTGCGCGCCAACCCGGCCGGCGTGCTGGGCCGCAAGGGCCACACCGAAGGCTCGGTCGACCTCGCCATCCTGGCCGGCCTGCAGCCATCCGCCGTGCTGTGCGAACTGATGAACGAAGACGGCACCATGATGCGCGGCGAGGCGATCGAACGCTTCGCGCGCGAGCGTGCTTATCCGATCCTGACGATTGCGGAGTTGATCGAGTGGCGTACCCAGCTTGAGCAGCAGGCTGCTTGAATAAACTTGCAAATCACTGCCGCAACAAAAAATGGCGCCGAAGCGCCATTTTTTCCATCGAAGCTAAAACAGCTTACGGCTGCTGCAACAAGGCATTGATCGGCTGCAGATCTTCCTCCCGCAGCGAACCGGCGGCCGCCTTCAGCTTCAGGCCGGCCAGGATGGTGTTGTAACGCGCCTTGGCCAGGTCGGTGCGGGTCTGGTACAGCTGGCGCTGGGCGTTCAGCACGTCGATGTTGATCCGCACGCCCACCTGGTAACCCAGCTTGTTCGATTCCAGCGCCGAGTTGCTCGACACCTCGGCCGCTTCCAGCGCCTTCACCTGGGCCAGGCCCGAGTTCACGCCGAGGAAGGACTGGCGCGCCAGCAGCGCGGCGTTGCGGCGGTTCGCCTCCAGGTCGTTCCTGGCCTTGTCTTCCAGGGCGATCGCTTCGCGCACGCGGCTGGTGACGGCAAAGCCGCTGAAGATCGGGATGCTATAGGCGATGCCGATCGAGTTGTTGGTCGTGCGGCCCGACTGGCCCGAAAACGCGCCGTTGACGTTGCGATGCTGCGAGTTCGCCGTCAGGTCCAGGGTCGGATAGTGGCCGGCGCGGTTCTTCGAGATGTCGCGCTTGGCCGATTCGAGCTGCAGCTCGGCCACCGACACGGCGTAGTTCTGGTTCTCGGCGGCCGAGACCCACTGGTCGACGTTGATCGGCTGCGGCGCGGTCAGGTTGACGCCGGTGCGCAGAGTCGCCAGCGCGCTAGGGGGGGTGCCGATGATGGCCTGCAGCGCCGTCTTCTTGGTCTCCAGGTCGTTGACCGCGGCGATCTCCTGCGAGATCACCAGGTCGTAGGCGGCCTGGGCTTCATGGGTGTCGGTGATGGTCTGGGTGCCGACTTCGAAGTTGCGCTTCGCCGAGGCCAGCTGCTCGGTCACGGCTTCCTTCTGGGCGCGGGTCGAGGCCAGGGTGTCCTGGGCGGCCAGCACGTCGAAGTAGGCCTGGGACACGCGGGTGATCAGGTCCTGCTGGGCCTGGGCGAACTGGGCTTCCGAGATCGCCTGCTGCAGCTTGCTCTGCTGGTAGGTTTCCCAGCGGTCCCAGCGGAACAGCGGCTGCGACAGCTGGACGTTGATTTCCTTGGCGGTCAGGTTCGGACCGCCCGATGCCACGAAGCCGCCGGTGGGGTTGCCGTTCGCGTCGAGAATCGGCTGGCCTTCGTTGAACGGCGCGTAGTCGTTGTTGGTCTTGGTAATGCCCCCCGTGATGCCGACGGTCGGCAGCAGCCCCGCGCGCCCCTGGGGAACGCGCTCGCGGCCGGCCTGGGCCGAAGCGCGCGCGCTCGCATAGGTGGCGTCATTCGCCAGAGCCTGCTGGTACACCTGGAGCAGATCGGCCGCCTGGGCGTTGAGCGAGAAAAACGCGCTGGCCAACAGCACGGCGATGAGGGGTTTCTGCATTACTTTCTCCGTCGGAGTCATCAATAGTCAAGGACGCAGACCGCCGTCGATGCTCAGTACTTCGGCATCGATGGATCGACCTGCACGGCCCAGGCGTGTACGCCGCCTGTCAAATTGGTAATTTTTTCAAATCCGTTACGCTCCAGGAAAGCTGCGACCTGCATGCTGCGCGCGCCGTGATGGCACACGCAAACGATTTCCTGGTCATCATCCAGTTCGCTCACGCGGATCGGAATCAGATTCATCGGGATCTGGGTCGAGCCCGCGATATTGCAGGTCTCGAATTCCCAGTTTTCCCGCACATCGAGCAGCAGCGGTTTCGGGCGCGACGGGTCGGCCAGCCAGGCGGCCAACTCGGGAGCGGTAATGTGCTGCATCGTCTGCCTCTTCCTTCAGAACTGGAAGTGCGACACGGCCGGCGCGCCGGCCAGGTACTTCACATTGGTCTCGAACACTTTTACCGTGTTCCAGCTGTTCTCGCCGGTGCGGGTGACGATGTTGAATTCCATGGCCGGCGGCTCGCCGACGATGGCGGCGATGCGGCCGCCCACTTTCACCTGCTTCAGGAAGGCTTCCGGCAGCACCTCCAGCGCGCCCGAGATCACGATCACGTCGTACGGGGCGCCCTTGTCCCAGCCAGCCGCGCCGTTGCCCAGTTCCACGACCACATTGCCGATGCCGGCCTTGGCCAGGTTCTTCTCTGCCAGTTCCTTGATTTCCGGGTTCACTTCCACGCTCGTGACCTTGGCAGCGCGGTGCGCCATCAGGGCCGCCATGTAGCCCGAGCCGGTGCCGATTTCCAGCACGTTTTCATGCTTCTTCAGGCCGATGTCCTGCAGGATGCGCGCCTCGATCTTCGGGTTCAGCATTGCCTGGCCGCCCGGCAGCGGGATCTCGGCATCCGCGAACGCCAGGTTCTGGTACTCGGCCGGCACGAACTGTTCGCGCTTGACCACGTGCAGCAGGTCGAGGATGTCGGTGTCCAGCACGTTCCAGGGGCGGATCTGCTGTTCGATCATGTTGAAGCGGGCTTGTTCGATATTCATCTTGATACTCGGCGGAAAAAGAAATAATCCGATATTTTATCGTTGAACGGCCTCGGGAAACACATCTTAGCGATATGGCACCCAAGACCACGGGAAATTGCGACAGTCTGCAGTTTAGAAGGGATGAACGCCGAAAAATGGCGTCTTGACGTTGCTGGACAGTTCACGCGGCGGTCGGCCGCGCAGCATCCGGCGCCGGAAGCAGGCCGTTCAGGGCCATGTCCAGGAAGGTGTCGAGGAAGGCCAGCGGCTCCAGCTCCGCGCGCGGGCAGGGGCCGACCGAATGCTTCCAGGTGATCAGCATGAGCATGGGCGCGATCAGCACCTGGGTCATCAAGTTGACGTCCAGCGGCCTGAACTCGCCGCGCGCGATGCCGCGCTCGAGCATGCCGGACATGGCCGCGGTGCCGCGCTTGATGACCTCATCCTGGTAGAAGCAGGCCAGTTCCGGGAAATTGTCGGCTTCGGCGGTGACCAGCTTGATGATGCCGGAGGCCTTGGTCGCGCCCAGGCGCTGCCACCAGGAGTGGATCAGGTGGCGCAGCAGGTCCGCGCTGTGGCCTTCGAATTCGGCGACCGAGACTTCGGCCTCGCCGATCACGGGCACGATGCTGCTGCGGACCACGGCCTTGAACAGCTCTTCCTTGTTTTCGTAGTACAAATAGAGCGTGCCCTTCGAGACGCCGGCGCGACGCGCGACGTCTTCCAGGCGTGTGGCGGCGTAGCCACGTTCGACGAACAGGTCGATGGCTGCCTCCAGCAACTCCTGGGGCCGCGCGTCTTTACGGCGCTCCCAGCGTGGCTTGGTTTCGAAAGGGCATGGCATTGCTTCTGTCCGACAACTAACTGTTGAGTCAGGAAATATAGACCCGGGGCTGGGGGCAGTCAAGCTGTGGCGAGTATACTTACAGCATGAACTCCCCGCTTTCCTCCCTCGGTTGCCGGCCTGGCTGCGGCGCCTGCTGTATTGCTCCATCGATTACGAGTCCGATCCCGGGAATGCCTGATGGGAAACCTGCCGGTGTCAGGTGCATTCAGTTGGGTGAGGACAACCGCTGCCTTGTCTTCGGCAAACCGGAGCGGCCRCCGTTTTGCGGAGGGCTGCAACCGTCCGAAGACATGTGCGGCGCGAATCGCACACATGCCATCCATTGGCTAAGCGAACTGGAGCGCGCGACGGCACCGCTCTGACGTTCTGGTTCCGGCGCCCGGGCTCTGCGTCAAAATATTTCCCATTGGCAAAACAAGATGCCATCGATATAATTATTTATCTTGCTTTTCTGACTCTTCCCGGATCCTCCAATGAGCGGTGTTCTCGATGTCCGTAACGACGCTGGCGAAGGCAGTGTCGCCAATCGCGACAATGTCATGTCCCTTCACCATGTCGACAGCCTGGTAACCCAGACCGGGACGAACATCGGCAATGGGCGCGTCACCGCCGTTGCGCAGGAACTCCTGAACTACGACCCTGAAGCCCAGGTGTGGCAAGACTCGCCGACCCTGGCACTGATGCTGTCCAGCGTCCTCAAATGGGTCGTTCTCGTCCTCATCTGGCTGGCTGCCCTTGCCGTGTTTGCTCCCGCCCCATCCCTTCCCGGCACCCCGGTCGCCGAGGCCGCACAGCCGGCCCAGCCCCCTGTCGCGGCCGACAAGCATGGCCATGGCAARAAAAAGACGCGTGCAGCCAACAAGAGCGCAAGCGTTGCCAATGAACAGGTTGCCAAGGCAAGCAGCAGCGCTTCGGCAAGCGGACCTGACGACACCTGGTACCAGGTCGCCAGATGGGCCGGCATCCTGATCGTGGCTTATCAAGTCTACTCTCACTGCGTGTGGGCGCTAAGGCTGAAAAATATCCGGTACAAGATGTCGTCGCAGCGTTTGACGATCGAGTCAGGTATCTTCAGCAAGACGACGAATACTTACGAGTTGCACAAACTTGACTCTTCCGGCCAGATCCACAGCCCCCTCTTCCTTCGGATGGTTGGGCGAGCCAATCTTTACGTCGGTGTCTGGTTGAGCGGGATTCGCAATGCCGAAGCAGTCCGGGATCTCGTCCGCAATGCGGGACAGATCGAAGCCAGCCGGGTCGACAAGGCGCGCTGGCGCTGACTTCCCCGTCCTCCCGGTCCACGGGAGACGGAATACCTTCCACTCCCATGACCGTCGTCCCGGCGGTCAGCTGTACTCTTGCCTGCGGAAAAAAAGCCACCACCTGATGCGGGGAACTCGACGGTAGGGTGCTTCGCCGTGGTAAGCTTGCGCCCTGCTTGCCGCAAGCCTGCGCAGCACCCCTTCCGCGTTTCGCATCCACAATAACATCCTTACCAAAACTTCATGGACATCATTCTCGCCCTGAAAGCGATCATCATGGGCCTCGTCGAAGGCTTCACCGAGTTCCTGCCGATCTCCTCTACCGGTCACCTGATCCTGGCCGGCAGCCTGATCAACTTTACGGGCGAAGTCGCCAAGGTGTTCGAGATTGCAATCCAGGCCGGCGCCATCCTCGCCGTGATGTGGGAATACCGTGCGCGCATCGGTACCGTGATGCAAGGTTTGACCTCGGATCCGCGCCAGCAGAAGTTCGTGGTCAACCTGTTCGTCGCCTTCCTGCCGGCCGCCGTGCTGGGCCTGCTGTTCAGCAAGGCGATCAAGAATCACCTGTTCGCCCCGGCGCCGGTCGCGTTCGCCTTCATCATCGGCGCGCTGGTGATCCTGTGGGCGGAGCGCCGCCACAAGACCCTGGCCGGTTCGCACCGCATCGAGACCGTCGACGACATGACCATGATCGACGCCTTCAAGGTCGGCTGCGCCCAGTGCTTCGCGCTGATCCCGGGCACCAGCCGCTCGGGCGCCACCATCATCGGCGGCATGCTGTTCGGCCTGTCGCGCAAGGCGGCTACCGAATTCTCCTTCTTCCTGGCGATCCCGACCCTGCTGGCAGCCACCGTGTACTCGGTGTTCAAGGCGCGCCACGACCTGCACACGACCGACCTGCCGCTGTTCCTGATCGGCGGCGTGGCCGCCTTCGTGTCGGCCTTCCTTTGCGTCCGTTGGCTCTTGCGCTTCATCAGCACGCATGACTTCACGGGCTTCGCCTGGTACCGTATCGTGTTCGGTATCGTCGTGCTGGTCACGGCGCACTTCGGCTGGGTGGTTTGGGCTGACTGAGCCGGGCTGGCTAACCTGAACAAAGTAACACCATGACGGACGACATCGAACAACGCGCGCTGCACATCCTGCAGACGGTCTTCGGCTATCCCGCCTTCCGCGGGCAACAGGCCGAGATCGTCGAGCAGGTCGCGCGCGGCGGCGACGCGCTCGTCCTCATGCCTACCGGCGGCGGCAAATCGCTGTGCTACCAGATCCCCGCCCTGCTGCGCGACGGCGTCGGCGTGGTGGTCTCGCCGCTGATCGCGCTGATGCAGGACCAGGTCGACGCCCTCGCCGAAGTTGGCGTGCGCGCGGCCTTCCTGAACTCGACCCAGAGCTTCGAAGAGACCCTGCGCATCGAGCGCCTGGTGCGCACCGGCGAGCTGGACCTGGTCTACGTGGCGCCCGAGCGCCTGATGACGCCGCGCTGCCTGGAGCTGTTCGAGGCGTCCCACATCTCGCTGTTCGCGATCGACGAAGCGCACTGCGTCTCGCAATGGGGCCACGACTTCCGTCCGGAGTACATCCGCCTGTCGATCCTGCACGAGCGCTTCCCGCACGTGCCGCGCATCGCGCTGACCGCCACCGCCGACCAGCTTACCCGCGCCGAGATCGCCCACCGCCTGCAACTGGAAGAAGCGCGCCAGTTCGTGTCGTCCTTCGACCGCCCGAACATCCGCTACGCCATCGTCGAAAAGACCAACGGCCGCAAGCAGCTGCTGGACTTCATCACGACCGAGCACACCGGCGACGCCGGCATCGTCTACTGCCTGTCGCGCAAGAAGGTCGAGGAGACCGCCGAGTTCCTCAACGAAAGCGGGATCCGCGCCCTGCCCTACCACGCCGGCATGGACTACGCGCTGCGCGCCGATAACCAGGCCCGTTTCCTGCGCGAAGACGGCATCGTGATGGTGGCGACCATTGCCTTCGGCATGGGCATCGACAAGCCGGACGTGCGTTTCGTCTGCCACCTCGACCTGCCGAAATCCCTCGAGGGCTATTACCAGGAAACGGGGCGCGCCGGCCGTGACGGCCTCCCCTCGAATGCGTGGATGGCCTATGGCCTGCAGGACGTGGTGCTGCAGCGCCGGATGATCGACGAGTCCGAGGCCGACGAGAATTTCAAGCGCGTGCTGGGCTCGAAGCTGGACGCCATGCTGGGCCTGTGCGAGACGCTGAGCTGCCGCCGGATGCGCTTATTGGAGTATTTCGGCGAGCGTTCCGGCCCCTGCGGCAACTGCGATACCTGCCTGATCCCGCCGGTGTCTTTCGACGCGACGGTGCCAGTGCAGAAGCTGCTGTCGGCCATCTACCGGGTCGACCAACGCTTTGCCGCCGGCCACGTGATCGACGTGCTACGCGGGGTGCAGACGGAGCGCATCAGCCAGTGGCATCACGACAAGCTGACCGTGTACGGCGTCGGCGCCGACCGCAGCGAGCACGAATGGCGCGCCATCGTGCGCCAGGTGATCGCGCTGGGCCTGGTCACCGTCGACCACGACGCCTTCAGCTCCCTCAAACTGACGGAAAGCGCGCGCGCGGTCCTGAAGGGCGAGCGCAAGGTGGAACTGCGCCAGTACCAGAAGCCGGTCAAGCAGAAGCGCCAGGCCGGTCCCACCAAGGGCTACGTCGAGATGGACCTTTCGCCGGCCGAGCAGAAGATCTTCGAAAAGCTGCGCTGGTGGCGCCTCGAGACCGCCAAGGCGCACAGCGTGGCGGCCTTCATCATCTTTGGCGACGCCACCCTGCGCGAGATCGCCAAGGTCAAGCCGACTTCGCTGGACGAGCTGCGCGGCGTGTCCGGCGTGGGGGCGAAGAAGCTGACCTCGTATGGCGACGAGATCGTATCGATGATTTCCGAGATGGTGTGATTTTCACTCCCGGAACAGGTGCACGAACGTCCGGCTCACCGCCAGCTTCTCCTCGCTCCCCTTCACCAGCACCTGCATGCGTTCGGCGTCGATACGCTCGGCAGCCAGGATCGCATTCACGTTGACCACGGTGGCGCGGTGGATCTGCCAGAAGCGGTCCGGATCGAGACCGCTCAACAGATCCTTCAGCGGCGTGCGCACCAGGGCTTCGTAATCGCGCAGCACGATGCGGGTGTAGCGGGTGTCGGCCTGGAAGAACAACACCTCGTCGACGTCGATCACGCGCACCTGGCGGCCGACGCTGGCCTTGATCCACCTGGTGCGCTCGTGGTGCAGGCCCGGCAGCGCCGCCTTCAGGTGGCGCAGCAACTCGCCCATGCCGGCGCCGGAGGCTTCCGTTCGCATCGACAGCTTGCCGCGCAGGCGCGCCACCGCCTTGTCCAGGCGCTCGGCCTGCAGGGGCTTGAGCAGGTAGTCGACCGCGCCGGTGTCGAAGGCATCGACGGCGTACTGGTCGTAGGCGGTGACGAACACCACGTGGGCCATGGCGCCGATGCGCTCGGCCACTTCGAGGCCCGACAGGCCCGGCATGCGGATGTCGAGGAAGGCCACGTCCGGCTCGTGCTCCAGGAAGCCGTCCCAGGCGTCGTTGCCGTTTTCCGCCACCAGCACGACGCGCGCCTCGGGCCAGCATTGCGCCAGCAGTTCCAGCAGGCGCTCGCGCATCAGGGGTTCGTCTTCGGCGACCAGCACCGTGGGATTCGTGCTCATGCTCATGCCTGCGGATGGGGGATGATGACGTCGGCGATCAGTCCCGGATCGCCGTCATGCAGCGCCAGGCCGGCGGCCTCGCCGTAGGCCAGGCGCAGGCGCAGGCGCACGTTATCGAGGCCGGTGCCGCCGCCCTCGTCCTGCTCCGGGATCGTGCTCATGCCGACGCCGCCATCCCGCACGCGGATCCGCACCTTGCCGTCGACCAGCTCGGCCGAGACCGTGACCTCGCCGCCGCGCAAGGCCGGTTCGATGCCGTGCTTGATCGCGTTCTCGACCAGGGTCAGGAGGATCATGCTGGGCAGCCGCACCTGTTCCAGCGCGCGCGGCAGTTGCAGGGAGAAGCGCAGGCGCTCGCCCAGCCGCACCTGCATCACTTTCAGGTAAGACTCGACCAGGCCGAACTCCGCGGCCAGGCAGACCTGCTCGCTGCGCATGTCGCGCATGCTGGAGCGCAGGAAGTCGATCAGGTTAGCGGTCAATTCGGCGGCGCGCGGCGCGCCATGCTGGGCCAGCTGCTGCACCGCGCCCAAGGTATTGAACAGGAAGTGCGGCTCGATCTGGGCGCGCAGCAGGCGTAACTGGGATTCGGACAGTTCACGCGCCAGGCGCGCCTGCTCGGCTTCGCGCTGCAGCTGCACGTTGAGGGCCTCGTAATGACGGTTGCGAAGGATGCTGATCAGGAGCACCGGCGCCAGGATAGCCAGCGAACCGGCCAGGACACCGCCCGTGAAATGCGACACCCTCTCCATCGTATGCGCCAGCGGCTGGCCTTGCAGCCACATGGTCATGAGGGTCGAACCCACGGCGGCGAAGACGGCAAACCCCAGCACTGCCAGCAGCAGCTTCAGCTTTTCCTGCGAAAACTGGCGATAGTTGAACCAGGCGCCGATGAGGGCAAAGGCCAGCGCAATGCCGCAGGCGTTGGCGCTGACGATTGCCGCGACCCAGCCGATATCTGGAGAGTGCAGGTGCAGGGCCGCACCGCACAGCGTGAAGACGGCCAACAAGCCGCAGGTCCAGACCCTGCCGCGCCAGCCCTTCATGGCAAGCGAGAAAGCGCGCATCTGCTGGCGCTCCACCGGCGAGCGTTCGGCCAGTTTCCGGCAGATGAGTCGGAGGCTGGGGTCTTCCGTACTGGACGCCAGTTCCGGCCGCTCGAGCACGGCAATATGCTTGTCGACGTTTGCGATCGCCCGATACTGGTCCAAAAACTTGCGCCACATGATGCCTCCTTCGCAATCGTTAATATATAGCAACGATTACAGTCTAGGCAGGCCAGTCGGCGCCGGAAAGCAAAAAGGGACGAGCGACGAATCCGGGTGGATGAACGACGACCCCGCCTCCGCGGAAGGGCATTTCCGGCAATGCCGGGAATGACAAATTATTTTTTAGTGAACACCAGGTCCCACACGCCATGGCCCAGCTTCAGGCCGCGGTTCTCGAACTTGGTCAGCGGGCGGTAGGACGGCTTCTCGGCATAGCCCTCGGCGGTATTGGCGAGCTGCGGTTCGGCGCCCAGCACTTCCAGCATCTGCACCGCGTAGTCTTCCCAATCGGTGGCGCAGTGAATGTAGCCTCCCGGCGCCAGCTTGTCGCACAGGAGCTTGACGAAAGGCGGCTGGATCAGGCGGCGCTTGTTGTGGCGCGCCTTGTGCCATGGGTCCGGGAAGAAGATGTGGACGCCGGCCAGCGAGCCGTCGGCGATCATGTTGTTCAGCACCTCGACCGCGTCGTGCTGGATCAGGCGCAGGTTTTCGATGCCCTGCTCGCCGATCTGCTTGAGCAGGCTGCCCACGCCCGGCGTGTGCACTTCGACGCCGACGAAGTCCGTGCCCGGCATCGCCTTGGCGATATGGGCCGTGGTGTCGCCCATGCCGAAGCCGATCTCCAGCACCAGCGGCGCGTTGCGGCCGAAGGGCGCGTGGAAGTCGAAGGTCTCCTTGCGGTACTCGATCAGGAATTTCGGCCCGAATTCCTCGAGCGCGCGCGCCTGCCCGGTCGACAGCCGTCCCGCACGGGTAACGAAGCTGCGGATGCGGTGATCAAGCGGGTCGTAGAGCATCGGACGGCCTTGGCTGTTGGTGGGCGTATCGGAAGACATGATCGATCGGAGACAAGAGAAAAGGGTCGACATTATATCCCCAACGGGACGGAGCCAGCCGCCATTCTCGGACATAATGGCGCTTCCACGAATGGAAAGAGAGCCGTGATGCAGTCCTTCTCCCACCCGATCGCGACCGAAGACAACGTCGCCAACTTCCAGCTGACCTCATACAGCTTCGGCAAAATGCGCGGCAATCCCGGCGCCGGCAAGAAGGTCTATATCCAGGCCTCGCTGCACGCCGACGAGGTGCCGGCCATGCTGGTCGCCCACGTGCTGCGGCGCGAGCTGGAGCGCCTGGACGCCGAGGGACGGATCGAGGGCGAGATCATCCTGGTGCCGGCCGCCAATCCGATCGGGCTGTCGCAGGTCGTCCACGGCGCCCCTTTCGGCCGCTACGACCTCGCCAGCGGCATCAACTTCAACCGCTCCTACAAGCACGTCGCCGCGGAGCTGAAGGCATCGCTGAAGGGCCAGCTGGGCACCGATTCGCAAGCCAACGCTGCCCTGGTCCGCGAACACGCGCGCCGCGCCGTCGCCAACTGGCGGACCGACAGCCCGACCCAGGACCTCAAGAAACTCCTGCTGGGGATGGCGATCGACGCCGACATCATGCTCGACCTGCATTGTGATAACGAGGCGGTGCTGCACCTGTACACCGGCACCCCGCTGGCCGACCAGGTCAAGCCGCTGGCGGCCCTGCTGGGCGCGCACGCGACCCTGCTGGCGCGCGAGTCCGGCGGCGAACCCTTCGACGAAGCCTGCAGCCGCCTGTGGTGGGAACTGGCCGACCACTTCGGGCCTTCGATGCCGATCCCGATGGGCTGCATCGGCGTGACCGTCGAGCTGCGCGGCGAGATGGACGTGCGCTACGAGCTGGCCGAGAAGGATGCGCAAGGGCTGCTGCAGTACCTGGCTTACCAGGGCGTGCTCGACATCGAACGCGAGCCGCTGCCGCCCCTGGTGGCCGAGCCGACCCCGCTGGAAGGCGTGGAACCGCTCGCCGCCCCGCACTCGGGCGTGCTGGTCTTCCTCAAGCGCCTGGGCGACCGCGTGGCCGAGAACGAAGCGGTGGCCGACATCGTCAACCCGGTCAGCGGCAAGACGACCACCTTGCGCGCGACGCGGGCCGGGATCCTGTTCGCCAGCACGGCGCACCGGCATCTGCTGCGCGGGATGCATGTTTGTAAGATTGCGGGGGATTCGGCTTTTCGGAGTGGGAGCCTGCTGGGCAGCTGACCATAACCGTCGTTCCCGCCACCTGCCCGTCGTTCCCGCTTTCGCGGAACGACGGTACAAAGCTTAGGCAGCCAGCCTGTCATCGAACAGGTAGCGCCGCGCCAGCAGCGACGCCATCGCCTCCGCCGGCATCGGCCGCGCCACCAGGTAGCCCTGCACCTCGTTGCAGCCCAGCGTACGCAGGATCGCCAGCTGTTCCTCGTTCTCGACGCCCTCCGCCACCACTTCCATGCCGAGCGCGTGCGCCATCGAGACGATCGCCTGGAAGAACACGGTCCCCTCCTTCGAGCGTCCCAGCTCGGCGGTGAAGGAGCGGTCGACCTTCAGCACGTCCATCTTCATGCGCTGCAGCTGCGACAGCGAAGAGTAGCCGGTGCCGAAATCGTCGACGTGCAGCTTGACGCCGAGCGTGCGGATCGCCGCCAGCTCGGCCAGGATCTCGTCCTGGTCGCCCATCATGGCCGACTCGGTGATCTCGACTTCCAGCAGCCGCGGCGCGACCCCGTGGCGGGACAAGGCTTCGCCCAGCTGGCGCGCGACGCCGCCGCGCAGGAACTGCTTGGGCGAGACGTTGATCGAGACCGGCGCCACCGGCCCCCTGTCGGCGGCCCAGGCGGCCAGCTGGGCGCAGGCCTGGTCGATCACGATGGCGCCGATCGGCACGATCAGGCCGCTCGACTCGGCCAGCGGGATGAATTCGTCGGGGCGGATCATGCCCAGTTGCGGATGCTCCCAGCGCAGCAGCGCCTCCATGCTGAGCAGCTCGCCGCTGCGGGTGTCCACGCGCGGCTGGTAGTGCAGCACGAACTGGCGCTTGTCGATCGCTTCGAGCAGGCGCTGGCGCAGCTGGGCGCGGGTCTTCAGGGTGCTCGACTGGGCCGGATCGAAGAAGCGGTACTGGCCCTTGCCCTCGTTCTTGCCGGCGTACATGGCGATGTCGCTGTGGCGGATCAGGGTGGCGGCATCCTGGCCGTCGCGCGGGAACACGCTGATGCCGACCGAGGCGCCGATCACGTGCTGCTCCTCGGCAATCTGGAAGGGTTTGCTGAAGGCCTGGATGATGCGCTGCGCCACCATGCCGATCTGCTCGTCGCTGTCGAAGGGGCTGAGCAGGACGATGAATTCGTCGCCGCCGAAGCGCGCCACGCGGTCGCTCGGCCGCAGCTGCGACAGCAGGCGCGTGGCCGCCGCCTTCAGCAGGCGGTCGCCGACCGCGTGGCCGTGCGAGTCGTTGACCTGCTTGAATTCGTCGAGGTCGATGAACAGCAGCGCAACGCCCTGGCCGCTGGCCTCGGCATGCGCCAGCGCGGACGGCACGAAGTGCAGGAACCAGTGGCGGTTCGGCAGGCCGGTCAGGCTGTCCTCGTTGGCCAGGCGCGCCAGCTGGGACTCGTGTTCCTTGCGCTCGCTGATGTCCTGCAGGGTCACGGCCAGGCCGTCGCCGACCCGCACCACGCGCCGGTGGCCCCAGCGGATGTTCAATCGGTTATCGTCCGGCATGCGGCGGTCTTCCTGGTGGAAGCCGCTCGCCATCGCCTGGCGGTAGTTGGCGAGCAGCTCGGCCGAACCGAGCCCGCGGTGGAGTTCGGAGATCAGGATGCCGACCAGGCTGGCGCGCGTCAGCCCGTAGAAGAAGGCGCCGCGCTCGTTGCAGTCGACGATGCGGAAGTCCACGATCTGGCCCTTGCGGTCGCGCAGCGGCGCGACCATGTAGAAGCCGTCGTTGCCGCTCTCGGTGGCGGTGCGGTAGGCGCGCGCCACTTCGTCCTGCTCGCGCGCCCGCGCCGCCGCGCGCAGCGACAGCATGCTGGCGATACCGGCCAACAGCAGCAGCACCGCGGTGGCCATCGAGGTATAGGTGCGGCTGTCGCGCCAGTAGGCCTCGGCGCCCGCCAGCGCCCCCTCGTGCGACAGCGCCACCAGCGCCACCACCGGGTAGGCGCTGGAACGGCGCCAGCCCAGCACGCGCGCGCGGCCGTCGCCGAAGCCGGCCTGCTCCGCGCGGCCGGGCCCCCGGACCGCGTCGACCAGCTGCACGCCGCGGGCCACCGGCCAGCGCTCCGCATTCGCCGGCAGCAGCGAGCCGCGCGCACCGAGGCGCACGGCGCCGCTGCTGTCCTGTTCGAGCCGCAGATTGCCCTCGCTGCCGACCAGCGCCAGCAGGCTGTTCTCGCCCAGCGTGGGCGAGCTGACGAAGGAGGTGAAGTAGGCGGCGTCGACCGCCATCAGCAGCACGCCGGCGAATTCGTCGTCCGCCGTGTCGAGGCGGCGCGTGAACATCACCGCGCCCCGCAGCGCGCCCAGTTCCGGCGGCGGCATGCCGATCCGCAGCGCGGTCGAGTTGCTGTCGCGGTGCTGGACGAAGAAGGCGGCGGACGACAGGTCGGCGTCCTGGCCGGCGTGCAGGCCGCGCGACGAAGCCAGCTTGCCGTCGCGCCCGATCACGCTCACCGCGAGGAAGGCGCTGTCGGTGAACATGCCGTCGCGCCGCATGTCCTCGACCAGGGCGCGGTTGCGCGAATGCTCCCAGCTGTGCTTGAGCTGCATGGTGATCTGGTCCATCTGGGCCAGCGAACGGGTGACGTACTGCTCGTAGGCCTCGGCGTAGGCGTCGGCTTCCTTGAAGGCCTGGTCCTCGGCGCGGCGGTGCTCGGCGTTCGCGCGCAGCATGGCGGCGCTCCACAGCGCGGCGCAAGCCAGCAGGGCCAGCGCCGGCCACAGCAGCGCAAAGAATCGGTGGGTGCGGGGGACGGTGTGCGCGCTGGGCTTGCTCATGCGGCAAGTCTAGCCAGCGCAGGTTACCGTTTGATGACAGCCCTCAGCGGCCGCGTTCCCGGGCCGCCTCGGCCAACACCTCGTTGACCTGGTCCATGTCCGCCGGCTTGACGAGGTAGTGGTCGAAGCCGGCCTCTTCGGCCTCCTTGCGGTCCTGGCTCTGGCCGTAGCCGGTCAGCGCGACCAGGGTGGCGCGCGCGCCGCCGGCCTGGCTGCGCAGGCAGCGCGCCAGCTCGTAGCCGTCCATGTCGGGCAGGCCGATATCGAGCAGCAGCACGTCCGGTCGTTCGCGCTGGGCGCGTTCGAGTGCGCCCCTGGCGTCGTACTCGACGCTGACGGCATGGCCCTGTACCTCCAGCAGCGCGGCCAGCATCTGCGCGGCGTCGACATTGTCGTCCACCACCATCACGCGCAGCGCGCCAGGCGCCCGCATGCCGGCGGCGGCGACCTCGTCCTCCGCCGCCCCGCCGAGGCTCGCCAGGCGCGGCAGGCAGATGCAGAACTCGCTGCCCTGTCCCAGTCCCCCGCTCTTCGCGGACACGGTGCCGCCATGCAGGGTGACCAGGCTCTTGACCAGGGCCAGGCCGATCCCGAGTCCGCCCTGGGAGCGGTCCGGGGTGCGCTCGGCCTGGGTGAACAGGTCGAAGATGTAGGGCAGGATGTCGGGCACGATGCCGACGCCGTTGTCGCGCACGGCCACGTGCACGCGCTCCTCGTCGACCGTCACCGACAGCGTGATCCTGCCGCCCGGCGCGGTGTACTTGGCGGCGTTGTTGAGGATGTTCGAGATCACCTGCACCAGACGGGTGCGGTCACCGATCACATGGGCGCTGCGGCCGGACAGCTGCAGCGTGAGCGAGTGGCGGCGCGCGTCGATCAGCGGCCGCACCTGCTCCACCGCGGCGGACACGATCACGTTCAGGTCGAGCTCTTCCTTCTCGAGCGTGACCAGGCCGCGCGTCACGCGCGAGACGTCCAGCAGGTCGTTCACCAGGTCGGTCATGTGGGACGCCTGGCGCACGATGATCTCGCTGGCGTTGGCGATGTTCCTGCTATCGAGGCTGCCGATCTTCAGCAGCTGGGCCGCGGTCATGATCGGCGCCAGCGGGTTGCGCAGTTCATGGGCCAGCATGGCGAGGAACTGGTCCTTCTGACGGTTCGCCGCGCGCAGCTCGTCCTCGATCTGCTTGCGCGCGGAGACGTCGCTGCCCTCGACGAAGATGCCGGAGACGGCACCGCTGGCGTCGCGGATCGGCTGGTAGACGAAGTCGATGTAGCGCTCTTCCAGCGGGCCGTCCGGCTCGCGCTGCAGGCGTACCGGCAGCGCGTGACCGACAAAGGGTTCGCCGGTGGAATAGACCCGGTCGAGCAGTTCGAAAAAGCCCTGCCCCACCACTTCCGGCAGCGCCTCGCGCGCGGCCTTGCCGACGATCTGGCGATGGCCGATCAGCTGCAGGTAGGACTGGTTGGTCAGCTCGAACACGTGTTCGGGACCGCGCAGCACGGCAATGATGCCGGGCGCCTGTTCGAACAGGGTGCGGAAGCGCTCGTTTTCTTCGTCGCGGTATTTTTCGGACAGCACCTGGTCTGTGACCTCGACGCAGGCGCAGTGCATGCCGCGGATGATGCCATCCTCGTCGCGCACCGGCGAATACGAAAAGGTGAACCAGGTGGGCTCGTCGTAGCCGTGACGGTTCATGACCAGCAGCAGGCGGTCGACGTAGGTGGCCTCGCCCTTCAGCGCGCGATCGATCAGGGGCCAGATGTCGTCCCAGATCTCGGCCCAGATGTCGTGGAAGCGCCGGCCCATCGCGCGCGGATGCTTGTCGCCGAGGATCTCGCGATAGGGATCGTTGTACAGGAAGCCCAGCCCCTCGCCCCAGGCGACGAACATCGGGAATCCCGAATTGAGCATCAGCCCGACCAGGGTGCGCAGGGCCTGCGGCCAGCTACGCGGATGACCGAGGGGCGATTCGCTCCAGTCCTGCATGCGCATCAGCGCCCCGGCTTCGCCGCCCCCGCTCAGGAACATGAGCGAGCCGGCAAGGCTGTCGGCATCGTGCGACGGTTGATCGGGCCGTGGAGCGTGTTGTTGCATGGTCATGGCTGGTCGGATGAAGACCCGAGTTTGCCATAACTTCAAGAGGCAAGCCGCACGGCGAGGCAGGGGCTAGGCGGGCGGAAGCGTTTCGGGGAAGGCTGGAGCGGGTGAAGGGAATCGAACCCTCGTCGTAAGCTTGGGAAGCTTCTGCTCTACCATTGAGCTACACCCGCGTTGCCCGCATTCTACGCGGGTTTCAACGTTGTTGAGGCTCTGTTGCACAAATAAGGAAAAGGCGAGTGTGCCTTTCTGTCGACACATTTATCGCATAGAGACCGTAACGGGCGCGCCGAGGCGCGTGAAGCGGTTCAGCACTGCAGCGCGCACTTGCAGCTCGGCGACCTGACGATCGAAGTCCCGCGCCATGATGCGTTCGCCGAGCAGCTTAAAGCAGCGCATTTTGGTTTCGACAAGGCTACGTCGGTGGTAGCCGCTCCACCTCTCCCATATTGCTCGTCCGAGGCCGGGGCGTTGCTCGCAGAATCTCGTTTTGCGCCTCGGCACCCTGACGATTCGTCTTCCAGGGTTTAGCATTCTTCCTGGTCGGGATGACTGCCTGGGCCTGGCGTAGAGCGATGGCTTCATGACAGGCCTTGGTGTCGTAAGCCCTATCACCGCTGACGGCAGAGATCTGCTCGTCGAGAGGGATCTGGCTCAATAGATCCGGCAGCACAGGCGCATCGCCAATACCGTTGTCGGTCACTTCCATGGCCCGGATTTCGAGTGTGGCGGCATCGATGCCAAGGTACACCTTGCGCCATTGCCGTCGATATTCAAAGCCATGCTTCTTTGTCTTCCATTCGCCTTCGCCCAGCATCTTGATGCCCGTGCAGATGCAAGCCTGTCGTGGTGGGTGCAACTTCAACGGTTACCTGCAGCGGCCTTTGACGCCGGCTTACCGCGCTGTAGTCCGGCACAGGTCAGTCCAGCCCAGCCCTGCCAGATGCAAAAGGCTCTCGGCCATTCCATGGCCTGGCGCAAGGGTAAGTTGAACAAACACTTGATGCTCAGACAGAATTGAATGGCCTGGTCACTGAAGGTCGGACTGCGTCCACGCTTGTCACTTGCCTGGCCGTGCCAGTTCATCGTTGGGTCGAGCCAGATGAGCAGTGAGCCGCGCGACTTGAGCGCCGCGTTGTATGCCTTGCAGTTCGTCGTTCGGTATTTCTGGGGAGGGGGTTTCATGCACAAAGGCTACCTGAGCCGCAGACGACATGCCGTCCGGCTGGATTTATGCAACAGAGCCTCTTGGGCATTTACACAACGCCGGCACCTTGCTCGGTGTCGGCGCTTGTTCGTTGAAAGAAGATCACATCTCACACTGATCTTTTACGCGATAAGGCCCCAACCAGAGTCAGGCCTAGAACGATTAAAACTCCAGTGCCGGGTTCTGGGACGCTCACAATCGGGGCCGCGCCTGCAGGGAGGTCAATGATCGCTGTGATTGCACTGAGGGCGTCATTAAATCCTGCATCCAAAGTTATATGGAGGGAATTGGGCCCTAATGTTAAGAATGGCGTAATATCAAAACTAACTATATCGAACAAGTTACCGTTGCCAATGGATGGCCCCGGTAGGCTGGCGCCTTGAAAGAGACCACCGCTCGCCAAGGCTACTCCGTTGATCCGCAAGGTACCATCGTCGTTCGGCCCGAAATTCTGACCATCAGATACGAACAATCTCAGGAAAGCCGAGCCTCCGGTATAGTTGATACCTGCAAGGTTGATGTCCCAACCCGCAGTATCGTAGGCGGAGGCGAAATTCGAATCATTACCGTCGAAAACCACTACGTCCCTATTATTTGCTGAGTTACCATCATTGAACAACACTAGCGTTGCAGCACCGTTAACCTCAACTCCAGGCTTATTAAAGTTGGTAAGATTATAAGCACCATTGGCGTTGATAACGTTTGTGGTGTTTGCTCGATATGCTTGGCTGTTAGCGAAACCCCAGAAGTTATTATCGGAAAACCCTATGTTCGTTCCGGTAACTCCATTTCCATTCACGTTGACATTTGCATTTGCATTTGGGTCCATGGAATTTGTTGGGCCATGCCAGTAGAGCAGGGAGTTTGTGACCGTGCCGGTCACGCCGCTCACATTGATCGTTCCGGTACCAGTACCTCGCAAACCACCTGTGCCAGCGGTGGTCAGATCGGTATTAAAAAACGTCGTGTAAGGCGTTAGGGCCCCAGCGTGAGCGGGGGAAATGAGTATAGAACAAAAGCTTAGAAGGCCCAGGAATGCCTGCGTCGATCTCATTTTCATGACATTAACCTTTTCGTTAAATGATTTTATTAACAAGGGACTGCGCACACTGGATAGCATAAACCGTGCCAACAGGATTCACACGTTATAAATCAGTGACTTAGAATTTTGTTCTATAATATTTTTCATCGTCCTTGTAAATTTTCTCGACAGTCTTCGTTCCAGTTACTCGTATCACATATCCCAATCTCTCGAGTCCATCGTTAAAATGATACTGCTTCGGCTTAACGTTGGGAGTGCCTTATCACAGCACCAGCCTATGAGAACTGATCGGATAATATGACATCTCTTCTTTCATCGAATAAAATCAAATCCTGCGCCAGTCAATAAAATTCATAAAAATCAATCACTTAAGTTTGCATGAAATTAATATTGCAATAATTCATGAAAAAAATTTAAAATATAGACTTTTATTTTTAAATTTCAATTTAAAAATATTTATTTACTGATGGAATTTCTGTTGAAATGCAGGCAGCTTGACCAAGCCCGAAGCCGCTGTCCCGACGTGACCTAAGATGCCCAGTACAGGCGACTGCGCAAGCCGGTAGAAACTTTCCGCATGAGCTAGCATTTTTATATTCATTGGAATCCGCAAACCGGCCCGATATATTGGAAGCGCGGCGCGCACGCCCTGGCGCCCAGCGCTTATTTCACTCGAGGAACAACTGATGGCTCACTTCGACATTGGCGCGATCGTGCGCGACCTGCACGACGCCCGCCAGCAATGGCGCCAGGCCCACCGTCCCGCCGGCGAGGTACGCGGCATTGAATTTCCTTCGCGCGATGCGCTGGCGGACATCATCGGCCAGCTCAAGGGCGTGCTGTTTCCCATGCGCCTGGGGCCGCCCGGCCTGCGCCGGGAAAGCGAAGACTTCCACGTCGCCCACGCCCTCGATTCCGCCCTGCACGCCCTGCTGCGCCAGGTCCAGATCGAGCTGCACTACAGCGCCGCGCTGAAGCAGCGCACCGACGGCGACATCGCCAGCCAGGCCATCGAGGCCACCCGGTCCTTCAGCGCCGCCTTGCCGCAAGTCCGCATGGAAATCGACAGCGACGTGCTGGCCGCCTACCAGGGCGACCCGGCAGCGCGCAGCGTCGACGAAGTGCTGCTGTGCTACCCCGGCGTGCTGGCGATGATCCATTACCGCCTGGCGCACCGCCTGTACGAACTCGGGCTGCCGCTGCTGGCGCGCATCATCTCCGAACTGGCGCATGCCGCCACCGGCATCGACATCCACCCCGGCGCGAAGATCGGCACCGGCTTCTTCATCGACCACGGCACCGGCGTCGTGATCGGCGAGACCGCCGTGATCGGCCAGCGCGTGCGCCTGTACCAGGCCGTCACCCTGGGCGCCAAGCGCTTCCCGACGAATGCCGACGGCAGCCTGCAGAAGGGCCTGCCGCGCCATCCGATCCTGGAAGACGACGTCGTGATCTACGCCGGCGCCACCGTGCTGGGCCGCATCACGATCGGCAAGGGCGCGGTCATCGGCGGAAACGTCTGGCTGACCCACGACGTGGCGCCAGGCGCGCGTGTGGCCCAGGCCGCTTCGCGCGAAGAAGTGTTCGAGACCCTGGGTTTGCCTGGCGATCCGGGCTGATCGTTATTTGGGGTTCTCGACCGTATAACCCTTGGCCTGCAACTCGGCCAGATAGCTCTTCGGGCCGAGCACCTGGCTCATCGACAGCAGCGCGAAGGTGCTCGCATTCTTCGCGAGCGCCCGTTCCGCCGTCTTCATCCATGCCACCCGGCCGCGTTCGCGCATGTCCTGGAAGGCCGGATTATTCCGAGCGAACGAACCGTTCATCATGGCGTCGTTGCAGGTGTCTTCGCGCTCGGCATAATCGAGCTTGCCGATCTCGGCGATGTTGCCGTTAGCCCAGGCATTCGCGCGCAATTTCATCGCATCGATATCGCCTTCGAAACTCTCCAGGGTCTTGGTGAAGCAGGCCACGTCTTCCATCTGCGACTTCTTGAAGTCCTTCAGCGCCTCGCGCGGATGCTCGAGCGTGACCGAGACACCGGTGCTGGTGAGCTTCACGTCGTGCTTCCTGGCGATCTTCTCGATCTGATCGGCGACTTCCCCTCCTTTCGACAGCCCGCTTTTCTTCAGCCCCGCATCCAGCAACTCCTCGGCGGCGAAGAAGGGACGGTAACGCTCGACGCCGTCGTCGCCGCCGATGTATTTCTGCTTCAGCACAGTCCAGCGTCCATAGACATCGGCCGGCAGCAGGTCGTGCAACTCGGCGCCGTCCGGGTTCTTCTTCAGGCCGATCAGCGATGGCAGCATGCTCAGTCCGCTCATCCAGCCGACCGTGACGCTGACCCCGGGACGCAGCAGCACCTCCTGCGATTGCGCCACCAGGCGTTCGACCCGTACCGAATCCCATTCCATCTTTTGCGGCAGCGGCGAATGCATGGCGAACACCCACATCACGTGGCCATCCTTCGAGACTTTCCAGAGACCGGGACCGGGACGCTTGCCCGAGACGACGACCGTGGCGGGCGCCGCGTCGAGCTCCTGCCCGGCGGGCGCGGATGCGGGCGGCGGATCGGTCTGCGCCAGCGCGGCGGCGCCGAGCAGGCTCAGGGACAAGGCACAGGCAAAGCGTGCGGCAAGCATCGGAGAACCCCTTATTGTTGTGTTGCCAAAGCTTAGCTAACTGGCATCAAGAGGGCTACTCGCGTAACAGCTTGTCACAAAGCATGCATATCTGTCAGTCGGCAGCGGGCGGCTCTTCCGGCTGCCGGTCCAGCAAACCGTGGGCCAGCTTCAGCCCCTCCACCATGGCCTGGAAGGCTTCGCGCTTGGCGTCCTCGCCCGGCACCCGCAGCACGTAGGAGGGGTGATAGGTGGTGACGATCCAGTGGCCTTCGTGGAAGACCGGCTTGCCCATCGCGTTCTTCAGCGTCACGTTGGCGCTACGCATGACCGACTTCAGGGCGGTCGCGCCCAGCGCCACGATCACGGCCGGTCTTACCTGGGCCAGTTCCTTGTCGAGCCAATAGTGGCAGGCTTCGATTTCCTTCTGCGCCGGGGTCTTATGGAGGCGCCGCTTGCCGCGCGGTTCCCACTTGAAGTGCTTGACGGCGTTGGTCACGTAGATGGTCTCGCGGTCGACGCCGGCCGCCTCGCACACGCGGTCGAGCAGCTTGCCGGCGGGGCCCACGAAAGGCTGGCCGGCCAGGTCTTCCTGGTCGCCCGGCTGCTCGCCGACGAACATGATCTTCGCCTTCTTCGGCCCTTCCCCGCCGACGGCCTGGGTGGCGAACTGCCACAGCTCGCAGCGCCGGCACTCGTCGAGTCTGGACGGCTGCTGCCGCTCCGGCTGGGCATCCTCGGGGGCGATCGGGATGGTCGTGCCCTTGCGCTGGCCCACCGCCTCGTACTGGCCGATCTTGCGCGCCCCCATCGCTGCCTCGGAAATCATGTGCGGCACGATTTTGCCTTCTGGCAAATTTTTCCAGCGGTCCGATGTGATGTGCTGGCGCATCACCTCGGCATTCAGGCGCGCCGGATTGAACACGCTACGGTAGTAGGTCAGCCACAGGGCCTCGCCGGTATCCTCCAGGTCGTCGGAATTCTTCACCAGCGGGCCGGTATTGTGCAGGGTCTGGCCATCCCACAGTACGCTGGCCTCGGGCGTGGCGATCATCCAGCTGACCTTGCCCATACGGGAAATAAAATGCTCGGCGACCTGGGGCAGCACGTCGTGGCGCGGCTCGTACCAGGCGACGAAGCGTGGCGGCCCGGCTTCAGGCGGGCGTTCGCGGAATCGGATATAGGCATGCATGTCGTGTTCCTCGCGGCGCACCGCCTTCACCATCGCATGCAGGCGCGCGCCGTCTTCGTCGGCCGGCGACTGCACCTCGTGCTCGCCCTGCTGCCAGCGCCAGATCACGCGGTAAAGAAAGGCCCAGCGGTCCGGCACGCGGCAGCAGGCGGCGCTTTGCAGCATGTCCATCAGCGAGCGCGGAATGCTCGGCGCGCCGTGTTTCGGTCCGTGGCGCGCCGGGTCCGATGCGGGCGGCGGCAAGTCGGAAGGATTATGCGGCTGCTCGGCCGTGGACGGCGCACCCGAGAACAGGTCGCCGCCGGCGTAGGGCGTGCTCCAGGTAAGCAGCTCCGGCGGCACGTCGTGGACCAGCAGTTCGCGCGCCGCCTCGCGCCATTCGGCGAAGGTCTCGACCAGCAGCGGCTGGCCCGCACGCTGTCGGTCGATCGCGCTCATGCCGCCTGCAGCTCCGGCCACAGCTTCATCTGCTGCGGGGCATCGGCCATGTTCCGCCGCAGCAGTTCGGAGGACGCCGCGTCTTGCGCCGGCTTGTAGTCGGCGGTGACCACGAAGGGCGCCAGCTTCTTCAGGCTGCAGCGCAGGCGCGACAGATCCTCCCAGCGGATCCGGCGCAGGCGGCGCAGGTCGATGAGCCGTTTGGCCGAACGCAGGCCGATGCCGGGTACGCGCGCGATCATGGCTTCGTCGGCGCGGTTCAGGTCGAGCGGGAAGTGCTCGCGGTTGCCGAGCGCCCAGGCCAGCTTGGGGTCGATGTCGAGCGCCAGGTTGCCCGCCTGCGGCATCAGTTCGCCGGCCGTGAAGCCATAGCCGCGCAACAGGAAATCGGCCTGGTAGAGGCGGTGCTCGCGCAGCAGCGGCGGCGGCGCGGACGGCACGCTGGAGGGGCTCTGCGGGATCGGGCTGAAGGCCGAGTAGTAGACCCGCTTGAGCTTGTAGCTGCCGTACAGGGTCTGGGCCGTGTTCAGGATGGTCTGGTCGTCGCTGGCGTCGGCGCCGACGATCATCTGGGTGCTCTGCCCGGCCGGTGCGAAGCTAGGGGCCTTCGGGTGCTCGTCCTTCTCGTCGAGCTTGGTGCGGATGGCGCCCATCGCCAGCTTGATCGTGTGGACGCTTTTTTCCGGCGCCAGGCGGGAGACGCTGTCCTGGGTCGGCAGCTCGATGTTGACCGACAGCCGGTCGGCGTACTTGCCGGCCAGCTCGATCAGGCGCGGGTCGGCATCCGGAATCGTCTTCAGGTGGATGTAGCCGCGGAACTTGTGCTCCTCGCGCAGACGCCGCGCGACCTCGACCAGCTGCTCCATCGTGTAATCGCTGGACTGGATGATGCCCGAGCTGAGAAACAGCCCGTCGATGTAGTTGCGGAGGTAAAAATCCTGGGTCAGCTTGACCACTTCGTCGACCGCGAAGCGGGCCCGCGGCACGTTCGAGCTGCGGCGATTCACGCAATACTGGCAGTCGTAGATGCAGAAGTTGGTCAGCAGGATCTTCAGCAGCGATACGCAGCGTCCGTCCGGCGTGTAGCTATGGCAGATACCCATGCCGTTGGTGGCGCCCAGGCCGTCCTTGTCGGCCGAATCCCGCTTGGGCGCGCCGCTGCTGGCGCAGGAGGCGTCGTATTTGGCGGCATCGGCCAGGATCTCGAGCTTGTCTTTGAGTTCCATTGCGCAGTAAATACTGTATGGATGAACAGTATAACGCAGTTCATGCCGGCACGGCGGTACGTAGACGCACGCAATGGAAGTTCAGCGCATGCGTTTGCAACATTAGTAAACTGTGATAGTTTGCAATTTGTTTTTTGGCGAATCTGAGTACCAATGTCTGTCCAATTCCGCAATAACGTCCACGTCGCCGGCGCCGGCCACGCGACCATGGTGTTCGCCCACGGCTTCGGCTGCGACCAGACCATGTGGCGCTTCCTCGCCCCCGCCTATGAAGGGCGGTTCCGCACCATCCTGTATGACCTGACCGGCAGCGGCGATTCCGACCGCACGGCCTATGACCGCGCAAGGCATGGAAGCCTGCATGGCCATGCCGACGATTTGCTGGAAATACTGACCGCCTGCGCGGCCGGGCCGGTGATCTTCGTCGGCCATTCGGTCAGCGCCACGATCGGCATGCTGGCGGCGATCAAGGCGCCGGAGCGCTTCGCTGCGCAAGTCATGGTGGGGGCGTCGCCCTGCTACATCAACGACGGCGATTATGTGGGCGGCTTCAGCCGCGAGGATATGGACAACCTGCTGGCGTCGATGGACGACGATTTCCCGAGCTGGTCACGGCGCATGGCGCCCATGCTGATCGGGGCGAAGCGGCCGGCGCTGACCGCGGAGCTGATGGCCAGCTTCATGCGCAACGACCAGGGCATTGCCCGCCATTTCGCCCGCGTGACCTTCCTGTCCGACCACCGCGCCGACCTGGCTCGTTCGACCGTGCCGTCGCTGATCCTGGAATGCAGCGACGATCCGCTCGTCCCGCGCGAGGTCGGCCACTACCTGCTGCGCCACCTGCCGAACAGCAGCCTGGACGTCATCGACGACGAAGGCCACTGTCCGCACATCAGCGAGCCGACCGCCAGTTCCCGGGCGATCGATGCCTTCCTGGCGCGGACGCTCGGCTGAGCGCTCAGCGGACCGGCTTGCCGTCCGCGTCCAGCACGGTCACCTCGCCCCAGCCCAGCTTGCGGATACCCGGCTCGACCTTGCGCAGGTCGCCGATCACCAGCCACACGACTTCGTCCGGATGCACGTAGCGCGCGCCGGCGCCGGCCAGCTGCTTGTCGCTCAGCGAGCGCATGCCGCCGGCGTAGCGGTTCCAGTAATCGTCCGGCAGGCCGAGGTTGATGCTGGTGATGGCCGCGCCTTCGAGCGCATCCAGGGTGGCGAAGCGGCCCGGCAGGCGCGAGGTCACGTTGCGCATCACGCTGTCGAATTCCTCGCCGGCGATCGGACGCTGGCCGGCGATGTCGCGGATCTCCTTCGACACTTCCTGCATCGCCTCGACCGTCTTGTCGGTCTGCACCGGCGCGATCGTCAGGAAGCTGCGCTGGCCGCGCATGTCGATCATGCGGGCGGTGGTGCCGTAGCTCCAGTGCTTGTCGAGGCGCAGGTTGCGGTTCAGGCGCGAGGTCGCCATGCCGCCGAAGTCGTGCATGACGGCCTGGATCGCCAGTTCGTCCGGCTGGCCGGACGGCAGCGAGACGTGGGCGGCGACGATGGTCGACTGCGGCGCCTCCGGCTTGTCGATCAGGTAGATGCGCTTGCCCGCGGTGGCCGGCACGCTCGGCACCTGCTTGGCGGGAGCGCTGCCGGCCTGCCATTTGCCGAAGCTCGACTCCAGCGCCGGCATCAACTTTTCGAGGGTGGTGTCGCCGGCCACGACCAGGGTCGCGCTGCCCGGACGGAACCAGGCGTCATGCCAGCGCGCGACGTCGTCGCGGCTGATGGTCCGGGTGCTGGCTTCGGTGCCGGAAGCCGGACGGCCGTAGGCATGGCCCGCGCCGTACAGGATGCCCGGGATCACGCGCACCGCGAGGGCGCTCGGCTGGGCCTTCTCCTGCCCCACCTGGGCCAGGCGGCGCTGCTTGGCCAGCTCGACCTGGTCCTGCGGGAAGGTAGCGTTGAGGGCGGCGTCGGCCATCAGCGCCAGCGACGGCGCCAGGTTGGCGCTGGTTGCCTTCAGGCGCAGCACCGACTGGTCCTGGGAGGTGCCGGTGCTGATGTCGGCGCCCAGCGATTCCAATGCGTCGGATAACTGGAACGCGTTGCGCGCCTTGGTCCCCTTGTCGATCAGGCCGAGGCTCAGCGACGCCAGGCCTTCCTTGCCGGCCGGGTCGGCGGCGGCGCCGGCATCCAGCACCAGCGCGGCGTTAACGATCGGCGCGCCATGGCGTTCCAGCAGCACGACCTTCAGGCCGTTCTTGAGCTGGGCGCGCTGCATGGCCGGGAAGCTGACGTCGGGCGCCTGGCCCAGGGCCGGCAACTGCTTGCGGTCGAAGCCGGATTTGACGGCCGCCAGTTTCGGATAAGGCTTGACCGTCATCGTGTAATGATGCCCGCTGAGCCAGCGCTTGCCGGCCGCCTTCACGTCCGCCGGGGTGGCGCTGGCCATCTGCTCCAGGCGGGTCAGGTAGGCGTCCGGGCTGCCGCCATAGGTCATGCTCTGGGCCAGCACGTCGGCGCGGCCGCCGAAGCCGCCCAGGCGCTCCAGGCTGCGCGAGAAGTCGGCCAGCTCGCGGGTCTTCACGCGCGCCAGTTCCTCGCCCGTCGGACCCTTTTCCAGCAGTTCGCCCACGATGCGGTCGACTTCGCGTTCCGCATCGAGCTGGTCGGCGCCGTTCTTGAGCGTGACCGTGATCCCGAAGGTGCCGCCCAGTTCACTGTCCTGCATGCCGGCGGACACGCCGGTGGCGATGCCTTTCTCGTACACCAGGCGCTTGTCGAGGCGCGCGCTCTTCGAGCCGGCCAGCACGTCGGCCAGCAGCTGCAGGCGCGCCACATCCGCATCCTTCCAGGCGGCGGCGTGCCAGCGGCGGTAGACCCGCACCTGCGGCACCTGGTCTTCCATCTCGTCGCGGATGTCGCGGTCGAGCACAGGGATCCAGGTCTCGGTGCGCGGCAGCGGCGGTCCCGGCGGCAGCGCGCCGAAGTACTTGTTCACCAGCTCGAGCGCGCGCTCGGGCGTGATGTCGCCGGCCAGCGACAGCACCGCGTTGTTCGGGCCGTAGTAGGTGCGGTACCACTCGCGGATGTCTTCCAGCGAAGCGGCGTTGAGGTCGTCCATGCTGCCGATCGTGGTCCACGAATACGGGTGCGAGTACGGGTACATCTTGGCCGCGAATTCGTAGCGCACCTTGCCGTAGGGCTGGTTGTCGCCTTGCCTCTTCTCGTTTTGCACCACGCCGCGCTCGCGCTCGAGCATGGCCTGCGAGATGTAATTGCCGAGGAAGCCCATGCGGTCCGATTCCAGGAACAGCGTGCGCTCCAGTGCCGAGGTCGGGACGTCCTCGAAGAAGTTGGTGCGGTCGGTGTTGGTGGTGCCGTTGCGGTTGTTGGCGCCGAGGTCGTCCATCGCCTCGCGGAAGCCGTGCGGGTAGTTCTCGGAACCGTTGAAGAAGAAGTGCTCGAACAGGTGGGCGAAGCCGGTCTTGCCGCGCTTCTCGTTGCGCGAGCCGACGTGGTACCAGACGTTTACGCCCACCACCGGCACGCTGTGGTCTTCATGCACCAGCAGGGTCAGGCCGTTCGGCAGCACAAACTTCTTGTAGGCGATGCTGTAGGCCTTGCGGTCGAATCCCGACGGCGCGGATTTGGAAGCGGTGGCGGTGGCATTGGCGGCGAGTGCCGGCGCGGAAGCAAGCGCGGCCAGGCCGAGCGCGAGCACGATCTGCTTGAGTTTCATCTTCTCTCTTCTGTTTCTGGTTTTTGTTATGCCGCGCCAACGTATCCGTTGGCCTGCGCGAGCAGGTGGGGTTCCATGCGTGCGGCGATGCGCTGGATGTAGCTGGTGGCGGGTTGAACGCCGGCGGCACCGGCGCGGTGCAGCCAGGCATAGGCTTCGACCAGGTCCTTCTGCACGCCCTGGCCGCTGGCGTACATGACCCCGAGGTTGAACTGGGCGCGCGCATGGCCCTGGCGTGCGGCGCACAGGTACCAGAAGTGGGCGGCTTCGTAGTCGCGTTCGACGCCATGGCCGCTGTCGTAGCGCAGGCCGAGCGCGAACTGGGCGAGGGCGTGGCCCTGGTCGGCGGCCTTGCGGTACCACTCGTAGGCCTGGCGCGGGTCGATGGTGCCGCTGTCGTCCTGGTCGAGCAGCTGGCCCAGCATGTACTGGGCCGGCGCGTAGTCCTGGTCGGCCGCCTTGCGGTACCAGTGCATGGCCTCGGCCTCGATGCGCAGGGCGAGGTCGAACTGGGCGCGCAGGTGGCCTTGGCTTGCGGCCTTGCGGTACCAGTCGAGCGCCTGCCCGGCATCCTGCTCGACGCCATGGCCGGCATCGAGCAGCTGGCCGAGGTGGTACTGGGCGCCGGCGGAACCCTGCTCGGCGGCCTTGCGGTACCAGTGCGCGGCCAGTCCGTAATCCTGGTCCACGCCCTGGCCGTGCTCGTAGCGCAGGCCGAGATTGTCCTGGGCGCCGGCATGGCCCTGCTCGGCCGCCTTGCGGAACCAGTGCAGCGCCAGGTCGGGATCGCGGGCCACCCCGTGGCCGCTGTCGTGGATGAGGGCCAGGTTGAACTGCGAGCTGGCATGGCCCTGCTCGCCGGCGCGGCCGTACCACAGGATCGCCTTTTCGCTGTCCTGCGGCAGGTCCTGTCCCTTGTCATAGCGCAGGCCGAGGTTGAACTGGGCCGGCGCATAGCCCTGCTCGGCCGCCTTGCGGAACCAGTGGATGGCCTGCTGCACGTCGCGGTCCACACCCTGGCCGCTGTCGTAGCGGAGCGCCAGGTTGAACTGCGCGCGCGCGTAGTTCTGGTCGGCGGCGCGGCGATACCATTCGATGGCGCGGCCGATGTCCTGGGCCACGCCCTTGCCGCCTTCGTACATCATGCCGAGGTTGTGCTGGGCGCCGGCGTCGCCCTGTTCGGCCGCCTGGCTGAACCAGTGCATGGCCTGCTGCACGTCGGCCGGCACGCCCTGGCCCTTGGCGTACAGCCAGCCCAGGTTGTACTGGGCCGCGGCATATCCCTGCTCGGCCGCCTGGGTGTACCAGTAGATCGCCTGCGCCAGGTCCTGGGCCACGCCCTGGCCCTTCTGGTACATCACGCCGAGGTTGTACTGGGCCTGTTCGAGGCCGGCGCTGGCCGCCATCCGGTACCAGGCCACCGCCAGCTCGTCGTTCTTCGGCACGCCGTGGCCGTTCACGTACATGAAGCCCAGGCTGTGCTGGGCACTGGCGACGCCGCGCTCGGCCAGCGCTTTTACGCGCAGGAACTCAGCGGTGTGATGAGCGACGGTATCAGGCATGGCAAGGCGGCTTCCTTACGCCTGGAACGCGAGCACGTTGCCCGCGCCGGCCGGCAGGCCCTGGCCGCGCAGCACGTCGACGAAGCGGCCCAGCGGCATCGGCCGGTGATACAGGTAGCCCTGCATCGTCATGCAGCCGTTGGCGCGCAGGTAGCGTGCCTGCGGCTCGGTCTCGACGCCTTCCGCGATCAGGTTCAGGCCCAGGCCGCGCGCGATCGAGATGATCGCCAGCACCACCGGATAGTGGCCGTACTCGTCGTGGATCTCCTTGACGAATGACTGGTCGATCTTGATCGTGTGGACCGGGAATCGGTGCAGGTAGGCCAGCGAGGAATAGCCGGTGCCGAAGTCGTCGATCGCCACCGAGACGCCGAGCTGGCCCAGCTTGTTGAGCTGCTCGATCGCATGCTGCGGGTTGCGGATGCAGATGTTCTCGGTGATCTCGACTTCGATCTGGCTCGGCGCGATCCCGTAGCGCAGCAGGGCGCCGCGCATCTTCTCGAAGAAGTCGCCGCGGTCCAGGTATTGCGGGGACAGGTTCAGCGACAGCCGCACCTGGTTGGCGCAGATGCCCTTCCACTGCAGCATGTCGCGGCACAGTGCGCCGATCATCCAGTCCGAGATAGGGATCATCAGGCCGTTCTCTTCGGCGAAGGGCAGGAACTCGCCCGGCGTGACGATGCCGCGGGTCGGGTGGTTCCACCGCATCAGCGCCTCGGCGCCGACGATGCGGCCGCTGGCGGCGTCGATCTGCGGCTGGTAGTACATCTCCAGCTCATCGTTCTCCAGCGCACGCCGCAGGCTCTGGCCGAGCGCGATCTTCTGGTGCGAGATGTCCTGCATCGAGGCGTCGTAGAAGGCGTGGCCGTTCTTGCCCTGCCCCTTGACCTGGTACATGGCGATGTCGGCGTGGCGCAGCAGCTCGTCGATCGACTCGCCGTGGCCCGGATAGATCGCGATGCCGATCGAGGCCGAGATGTGGACCTGGTGGCCGTCCAGGTCGAACGGCAGCTGCAGGCACTCGAGGAATTTGTCGGCGACGCTGCGCGCGTCGTCGCGGTCGCGCAGCTCGGGCAGCACGATGGTGAATTCGTCGCCGCCCTGGCGCGCCAGGGTGTCGCCCTTGCGCAGGCAATCCTTCAGGCGCACCGCAACCTGCTGCAGCAGCTCGTCGCCCTTCACGTGGCCGAGGGTGTCGTTGACCAGCTTGAAGCGGTCGAGGTCGATGAACATCACCGCGAGCTCGGTCTGCTTGCGCTTCGCCTGGATGACGGCCAGGCCAAGCCGGTCCTTGAACAGGATGCGGTTCGGCAGGTCGGTCAGGATGTCGTGGTAGGCCTGGTAGGAGATGACTTCTTCCGCGCGCTTGCGGTCGGTGATGTCGCGCGCCACGCCGTAGGTGCCGAAGAATTCCAGCTTCTTCACTTCCTGGTCGGGCACGTGCATGCCGATCGCGTTCAGCGAGATCGTCATCAGGGTGTTGTTGAAGGTGCGTTCCTGGTTCGAGCCGGCATGGCACTTCAGGCGCAGCTCGACGTTGCGCGAAGCGCGTTCGTCGACGCGGCGCTCGTTGAAGGCGTAGCGGGCGCGCTCCAGGTCTTCTTCGTGCACCAGGATCGAGTAGTGCTGGCCGATCAGCTCTTCGCGGCGGTAGCCGAGCAGCTGGTAGGCGCGGTCGTTCACGAACGTGAATTTTCCCTCGTGGTTCAGGGTATAGATGATGTCCGGCGAGGAGTCCACCAGGTAGCGGTACATCTTTTCCGAGTTTTCCAGCTGGGTCGCGATGCGGCTGTTGGTTTCCTCGAGGCGGCGCGCCTTGAGCGCGTTGGCCACGGTCGTCAGGAGCTCTTCGCGGCTGTAGGGCTTGCGCAGGTAGTCGTAGGCGCCGCGTTTCAGGGCGCCGATCGCGGCCTCGATGCCGACCTCGCCACTCATCACGATGACGTCGGCGTCGATGCCCTTCGCGTTGATGAAGTCCATGATCTCGTGGCCGCCGATGTCGGGCAGGCGCAGGTCGAGCAGGACCAGGTCGAAGCGCAGTTTCCCTAGGTGGGCCAGGGCTTCGCTGCCGGTGGCGGCGGTGACCAGCTGGTAGCCGCGGCCCTGCAGCAGTTCGTACAGCGAGGACAGCAGGCGGGGTTCGTCGTCGACCAGCAGCAGGCGCGGCTGCTCCATCGTGGACGGGAATGCGGCTTGCGGGGCAAGCGCGTCATGGGGTGCGGTTGACGGGGCGCTGTCGGAGATGGGATTCATTGTTACCTTATACTGATCCGAGCGCGCGCATCGGCGTTCCAGCCGGGGCGCTTGCGCCGGCATGCGCCGGCAGCAGAATTTCGAAACTGGTGCCGGTCTTGCCGCTGCGGCAGGCGATATGCCCGTTCAGCTTCTTGACCAGGCTGTGCACGATCGACAGGCCGAGCCCATGGTGCGGGCCTTCCTTCGTGCTCTTCACGGCGGAGAACAGATTGGCCAGCACCTCGCGCGACAGGCCCGGGCCGGTGTCGGAGACGACCAGCTCCAGGTACAGCCTGCGCTCGCGGTTGACGTGGCCGCGGTTGGCGATCTCGATGCGGCCGCCGGTGGCGGACAGCGCCTCGATCGCATTCTTGATCAGGTTGACCAGGATCTGCTTGAGGATGTCGGGATCGCCCTCGACGCGCGCCGCTTCGCTGGACATGCTGACCACGATCTCGACGTTGGGCGGCACGAAGTCGGTGGCGCGGAACAGGCGCAGCACGTCCTCCACCACCTTGGCCACGTTTGCGCTGACGCCGCCGTCCAAGGAGGAGGAAACTGCGGGCTGCACCTCGGTCAGGCTGTTGACCAGCTGGCCGACGCGGTCGATCTCCTCGTTCAGGATCGACAGCTCGCCGGCCACCGGCTCCTGGCGTTCCAGCTTGCTGTCGAGGACCGACAGATAATTCTTGATGATCGACAGCGGGTTATTCACTTCGTGCACCACGCGGCGCGACGCTTCCCTGTACTCCTCGGCCACATGGGCCAGCTGTCGGCGCGCATGGCCGCGCTCAAGCATCGCGTTCTCCAGCGCGGTCGCGGCCTGGGCGCCGAAGGACTGCATGAAGCGCTCGCGCTTCTGGCAGGCCGGCACCTGCCAGCTGGCGATGCCGCCGATCAGGACGCCGATGCAGCGCGCCCCGCTCACCAGCGGCACGCAGACCAGGGATTCGGTGCCGAGCATGCGCAGCAGCTGTTCCTCGGGCAGGCCGAGCGGCGCGCCGTCGCGGCGCACGAAGGCCAGGCGGCGTTCCAGCGCGGCCTTGGCCACCGCCCCGCCCTTCGACAGCGGGATCGAGAATTCCGAGATGCGCTGCTGGTTGGCGGTGGGCGCGCCCACCAGCGCGTGGCCGGTCGGGTTCTCCAGCATCACGGCGGCGTTCTCGAAGTCGAACAGCACGCGCGCCGAACGCGCCACCGATTCCAGCAGCCCGCTCTCGCCGCCCTTGCCCTGCTGGCGCGCGAAGGCCTGGCCGATCTCCGAGACTAGCACCAGGTTGCGCATCTCCTCGGTCAGGCGCTGCTGCACAGGATCGACGGGCGGCGGCGGCGCGAAGGCCGGCAGGGCGGGAATGTCGTCGGCGCCGGCCAGGTCGATACCGAGATGGACCGCGGCGCGCTCGACCTGGCGCGCGGCCTGGGCCAGCAGCTCATCGGCGGCTTCCGGTTCGAGGTCGCACAGCTTGGCCGCCTCGACCACCAGGTTCGGGTCGTCGGCATGGGCGGACAGCAGGTGGGCGGCGCGCACGATGCGGATCAGGGGATGGGCGCCCTCCAGGCGCTCGCCCGGCTCGTGGTGGTAGAGCACCGAGTCGGCCAGGAAGGAGTCGAGCTGCCAGCGTTCGATCAGCCAGGCGCCGGCTTCGGCGTGGGTGATCTGGAGCGTGCGCTGCTCGACCGCGCACAGGTCTTCGTCGTCGCGCGCGGTGAAGTTGTAGCCGTATTCCTTCGGGGCGGTGGCCAGCAGGGCCAGGCGGCCGACGTTGTGCAGCAGCCCGGCCAGGTAGGCTTCCTCGGGCTGGGAATAATTCAGGTGGCGGGCCAGGTCGCGCGCCAGCACGGCGGCGGTGAGCGAGTTCTTCCAGAATGCGCGCAAGTCGGTCGCGCCGGAATTCGGGAAGCTGTTGAAGGTCTGGAATACCGAGTCGCTGATCACCAGGGTCTTGATCATGTCGGTGCCCAGCGCCACCATGGCCTGCTCGAGGTTGGGCAGGCGGCCGCCGCGATGATAGGCCGAGCTGTTGGCGACGCTCAGGATCTTGCCCGTCATGCCGGCGTCCTTGGCCACCAGCGCAGCCAGTTCCGGCATGCCGAGATCGTCCGCCTGCAGGTGGGCCAGCAGCTTGATGAGTATCTGCGGCATGGCCGGCAGCCGCGCGATCAGCAGGCGATTGCGGATATCCTGGTCTGGTAGGTAGTTGGTCTCAAGCACGGCCGCCACTGCTGTTCTGGATGGTTGGTGGCGGCCCTCCCCGGCTCAAGCTGCCACGATAATTCTTCTTGTAATCCCCGGAATAAAACTGGTTTTTTGGCATTGTTCCGGATGTAAAAAACTTATCTTAGCATATATACATTTCTGACCGGGAACAACATTTTCCGGTAAAAGTGATGTGTTTTAGAGTCAGAACTCAGCTGCACGTCTTGACGCGCCTCATATTCCCGTAGGGTGGGCAGGTAAATCAGTCCCCCGGACTGATTTACTCAGTCCCCGGACTGATTTCCCCCCTACGCCAGGGCTTGCTTGCGCCGATAGTGGCGCGACACCATCCAGCAAGCCAGCGACGCCAGCGCAAACGCAGCCTGGCCGAGCGCCATCGCCAGCACCGAGTAGGTCAGCGCCGGCGCGATGATGCCCGCCACGATCGCGCCCATCAGCGTGGTAACGAAGGATTGGCAGGACGCCACCGTGCCGCGGATGTGCGGGAACAGGTCGAGCGTCAGCAGGGTCGCGCTGGGGTTGATGATCGAGCTGCCGAAGTTATAGAAGAACATCGGCAGCACGGTCCACGGCAAGGCCGGCGGCAGGAAGGAGTGGTATAGCACGCTGCCGGTCACCGCGGCCAGCATCAAGGCATAGCCGATGCCGATCTGGCGCCCGTAATGCATCTTGCCGGCCAGGCGGTTGGCGGCCAGGGCACCCAGGAAGATGCCGGCCACCGCCGGCACGAACAGCCAGGCGAAGTCCGAGGGTCCCAGGTGCAGGTGCACCGGCAACAGCACCGGTGCGCCGGCGATGAACAGGAACATGCCGCCGAAGTTGAAGGCGACCACCGCCGACTTCATCTGGAACAGCACGGAGCTGAAGATGTCCCAGTAGCTGCGCGCCAGGAAGCGCGGATTGAAGGGCTGGCGGCGCTCTTTCGGCATGGTCTCCGGCAGGTGCTGCCAGCAGACCCACCACAGCCCCAGGCTGAACACCAGCAGGCCGAGGAAGATCGCGCGCCAGTCCAGCAGGGTCACGATCCAGCCGCCCAGCACCGGCGCCACCGCCGGCGCGATCGAGAAGATCATCGTCACCATCGACAGCAGGCGCGCGGCCGGCGCGCCCGAGTACAGGTCGCGGATGATCGCCCGCCCCACCACCACCCCGGCCCCGGCCGAGATGCCCTGCATGATGCGGAAGATCCACAGGTAGTGCACCGAATGCGCCGAGGCGCAGCCGAGGGTGCCGACCGCGAACACGATCAGGCCAACCAGCACCACGTTGCGGCGCCCGAAGGCGTCCGCCAGCGCGCCATGCCACAGCGACATGACGGCGAAGGACAACATGTAGGCCGTCAGGGTCTGCTGGACTTCCAGCGGGGTCGCATGCAGGGTCTCCTGGATGCGCGGAAAGGCCGGCAGGTAGGCATCGACCGAGAACGGCCCCAGCATCGACAGCGCGGCCAGCAGCGAAGCCAGGCCGCCGGCCGACAGCATGGTGACCTTGTGCGGTTCCGGCAGCGGGACCGGAATGACGGGGTCCCTGGGCAGGTTGTCTGGTTCGGGTTCGGGCAGCATCGATTACTCTTGTTGCGGGCGGGCCGCGTCCGGCTTCGCGGCATCGCGGCGGTTGAAGCCGGCGACCATGTCGAAGCGGAACAGGCGGCATTCGAGCGCGCCGTTGAAGAACGGGGTCTTGCGCGATTCCTTCAGGCGCAGCATCTTCGGCAGCGAAAGGTCGGCGGTGAACAGGTAGACGGTCCAGCCGGCGAAGCGCTGCTTGAGCGTGCCGGACAGGGTCTGGTAGAAGCCGACGGCCATCTCGTCCTGCGGGATGGTGGAGTCGCCGCGCACGCCGATACGCTCGCCGTAGGGCGGGTTGGTCAGCAGGATGCCCGGCTGGCTGGTGGGCGGCTGCACCTGCTGCGCCTCGATCTGCTTGAGCGGCACCTCGAACAGGACGCCGGCCACGCGCAGGTTATGGCGGGTCATCGCCACCATGTCGCCGGAGATGTCGGAACCGAAGATGGTGGGAGTGTCCGGCAGCGGGTTCGGCTTGATCGCCGTTTTCATCTCCTGCCAGGCCTTGCTGTCGAAGTTACGGAATTTTTCGAAGGCGAAGCGGCGGCGCGCGCCTGGCGGAATACCCTGCACCATCTGGGCCGCCTCGATCAGGATCGTGCCCGAGCCGCACATCGGATCGAACAGCGGCACGCCCGGCTTCCAGCCGGCCACGCGCAGCAGGCCGGCTGCCAGGTTCTCGCGCAGCGGCGCGTCGCCGGTTTCTTCACGCCAGCCGCGCTTGAACAGCGCCTCGCCCGAGGTGTCGAGGTAGACCGTGAAGTTGTGCTTGTCGAGGAAGCCGAGGATGCGCATGTCCGGCTCGCGCGTGTTGACCGAGGGGCGCTTGCCGAACTGGTCGCGGAAGCGGTCGCAGATGGCGTCCTTGATCTTCAGCGTGGTGAACTCCAGGCTCTTCAGCGGCGATTTGACGGCCGTGATGTCGACCCGGATCGTGTGATCGACGCCGAACCAGTCTTCCCAGGGCTGCTCGAGCACCAGGTCGTAGATGTCGTTCTCGTTGGTGTAGGTCTTGTTCGCCATGCGCATCAGCACGCGCGAAGCGATGCGCGAATGCAGGTTGATGCGATAGGCATCCTGCATGCTGCCCGAGGCGTGCACGCCGCCCGGCACCTGCTGGTGGACCTTCAGCGTGGGGCTGTTGGTGTTCTGCGCGATTTCAGCGAGTTCTTCGGCGAGTGCCGCTTCCATGCCGCGCGGGCATGGGCAAAAGTAGGAGGCCATCAGGTGTACCCTTTATCCGTTGTGGTGGGGGACCTCGCAAACCTGCCGGTTTTCGAGGCCCAGTTACTTTACTAATAAAAAACAAACGGCCGGAATGAGCCCGGCCGCCCTTCTCGCCCGATTACCCGGGGTTCAAACTTGCAGCAGACGCTCGACGAAATCCAGCCGGTCCTGTCCCCAGAAACCCTGGCCGTCGACCACATACCACGGCGAGCCGAACACGCCGGCGTCCAGCGCTTCCTTCGTGAATCCTTCGAACTTCCGGCGCACCGCCGGCCCTTGTGCCGCCGCCACCAGGGCCGCGCCGTCGAAACCGGTGTCGTCGGCCAGCCGCGCCAGGGTGGCCGCGTCGGCAATGTCCTGCTCTTCCGCCCAGACCGCGCGCATGACCGCACCGGCCAGGGCCAAAGCCTGGTCGGCGCCCTGCTCCTCGCGCGCGGCGACCAGCAGCAGCGCGGCCGGCACCGGATCGACCGGGAAGAACTTCGGATGCAAGTTGAGCGGCAGTCCGGTGTGCGCCGACCAGCGCTGCAGTTCCTGCAGCCGGTAGGCCTGGCGCGCCGGCGGACGTTTGGCCAGCGGCAGGCCGCCGGTTTCGGAAAACACCGCGCCCAGGTCGACGGGCCTCGGCTCGATCATCGCGCCGTACCGGGTCGCCAGCTTGAGCAGGCGCTCATGGCCCAGATAGGCCCAGGGCGAATGCGGCGCGAAATAGTACTGGATGGTTTTGCTCATGTGTAGTCAGTCGGGGTCAGAGCCCACCCGAGTGAATCGGGCTCCGACCCCGAATAATTAAAATGGCTTCACAACGACCAGGATCACGATTGCGATCAGCAGCAGCACAGGGACTTCGTTAAACACGCGGAACCATTTATGGCTGCGCGTATTCGCCCCGCGTTCGAACTTCTTCAGCAGCGATCCACAGGCGTGATGGTAGCCGATCACCAGGATGACCAGCGCCAGCTTTGCATGCAGCCATCCGCCGCGGATGCCGAAGCCCAGCCACAGCCAGAGGCCCAGCACCAGGGCCGGGATCATCAGCATCGTGGTGAAGCGGTAGAGGCGGCGTCCCATGCCCAGCAGGCGCTCGATCGTGGCGGGATTGGTTTCCTGCGCCAGGTTCACGAAGATGCGCGGCAGGTAGAACAGGCCGGCGAACCAGGAGGCGATGAAGACGATGTGGAAGGCTTTGATCCAGAGGTACATTTTTTTCCTAAATGGGTCCCCGCCTCCGCGGGGACGACGGAGAAATTATTGGCGGATCTCGCCGTGGCCGAACACCACATACTTCAGCGAAGTCAGCCCCTCCAGCCCCACCGGCCCGCGCGCATGCAGCTTGTCGTTCGAGATGCCGATCTCGGCGCCCAGGCCGTACTCGAAACCGTCGGCGAAGCGCGTCGAGGCGTTCACCATCACCGAGGCCGAATCGACTTCGCGCAGGAAGCGCATGGCGTCGGTGTAATCCTCGGTGACGATGGCGTCGGTATGCTTCGACGAATAGGTGTTGATGTGTTCCATCGCCTCGTCGATATCGGCCACGATCTTGACCGCCAGGATCGGCGCCAGGTATTCGGTGCTCCAGTCTTCCTCGGTTGCCGGCGCCAGGTGCGGATAGCCCAGCAGGATCGCCAGCGCTTCCGGATCGGCGCGCAGTTCGACTTCCTTGGTCGCGTACAGCTCGGCCAGCTGCGGCAGGATCGTCGGCGCGATGGCGCGCGCCACCAGCAGGGTTTCCATCGTGTTGCAGGTGCCGTAGCGGTGGGTCTTGGCGTTCATCGCGATCGGCAGCGCCTTGGCGATATCGGCCTTGGCGTCGATGTAGACGTGGCAGATGCCGTCCAGGTGCTTGATCATCGGGACCGTCGCTTCCTGCATCAGGCGCGCGATCAGGCCCTTGCCGCCGCGCGGCACGATCACGTCCACGTATTCCGGCATGGTGATAAGAAAGCCGACGGCGGCGCGGTCGGTGGTCTCGACCACCTGCACGCCCTGTTCCGGCAGGCCGGCGCCGCGCAGCCCTTCCGCCACCAGCTCGGCCAGGGCGCGGTTGCAATGGATGGCTTCCGAACCGCCGCGCAGGATGGCGGCATTGCCGCTCTTGATGCACAGCCCGGCCGCGTCCACCGTCACGTTCGGGCGCGCTTCGTAGATGATGCCGATGACGCCCAGCGGCACGCGCATCTGGCCGACCTGGATGCCGCTTGGGCGGAACTTCATGTTCGAGATTTCGCCGATCGGATCCGGCAGCGCGACGATCTGGCGCAGGCCGTCGACCATGGTGGCGATCGCCTTGTCGGACAGCGCCAGGCGGTCCAGCAGGGCCGGCGCCAGGCCGGCGGCGCGGGCGGCATCGAGGTCGCGCGCATTGGCGTCGCGCAGGCAGGCGGCGTCGCGCTCGATGGCGTCGGCGATCAGGAGCAGCGCCTTGTTGCGGGCGGCGCTGTCGGCGCGCGCCATCGCGCGCGAGGCCGCGCGCGCCTGGCGGCCGATGGTTTGCATGTATTCGTTGATGTCCATTTGCGTCGTCCGTATATAGGGTGGGCACCCATGCCCACCCTACGTCATGAGGCTACTCTTAATGCCAGCTGCAGCATCGCATCCCAGGCATCGCCCGCGAACTGCTTCGCACGCAGACCCTTGACCATGCGGTCGACCTGGGCCGCCTCCTGCATGGCCGCTTCCAGGGTCGGCAGCGAGATGCGGCGCAGCGCCGGTTCCATCATGCGCTCGCGCGGGCCCCAGATCCGGTATTCCTTCAGCAGCGCGCCCAGCGGGCGTCCCTGCGCCATCCCTGCCTTCAATTTTAGCAGCGTGCGGATTTCCTCCGACACCGCCCACAGCACCAGCGGCAGCGCCTCGCCCTCGCCTTTCAGGCCTTCCAGCATGCGCACCAGGCGCGCCGGATCGCCGGCCAGCATCGCTTCGGACAGCTTGAACACGTCGTAGCGCGCCACGTTCAGCACGGCGTCCTGGACTTGCTCGAAACTCAGCTTGCCGGGCTCGTACAGCAGTCCCAGCTTCTGGATTTCCTGGTGCGCCGCCAGCAGGTTGCCCTCGACGCGATCGGCGATGAAGTCCAGGCTCTGGCGGTCTGCGCTCTGCTGCTGCGCCGAGAGACGCATGCCGATCCAGGCCGGCAATGCGGGCCGTTCCACGTTCGGGATCTCGACGTAGACCGCGGCCTGCTGCAGGTTCGCCACCCAGGCCGCCTTCGCCGTCTGCCAGTCCAGCTTGGGCAGGGTGATCAGGGTCAGGTTGTCCGGGTTCAGGTCTTTCGCGTAGTTCTGCAGGGCCGCGCTGCCGTCCTTGCCGGGCTTGCCGCCGGGGATGCGCAGCTCGATCAGCTTCTTGTCGCCGAACAGCGACATCGCCTGGTTGGCGGCCAGCAGCTCGCCCCACTTGAAGTTGCGCTCGACCGTGAGCACGTCGCGCTCGGAATAGCCTTGCGCACGCGCGGCGCGGCGGATCTTGTCCGCCGCTTCCAGCGCCAGCAGGTGCTCGTCGCTGGTGATCACGTACAGGGGCGCCAGCCCCTTGGCGAGCTGCCCGTCGAGCGCCTCAGGCCGCAACTGCATAGTCTCTCTTCCTTACTTGGCCGGCGCTGGCCGGAGCGCGGCCAGGCGGCGCATGATCTGCTGCACCAGGTCGGCCTGCATGTCGCGGTACAGCAGCGCTTCCTCGGATTCCTTGGCCAGCACCTGGGTCTCGTCGAAGGCCATGTTCCGGCGCAGCGTGATCTCGGTGGCCGGCAGCAGCTCGACGCCCTTGCTGTCGCGGACCGCGAAGGTCAGCGTATAGGTCAGCAGGTATTCGCGCACCCGGCCCAGGCTGTTCAGCGACAGGATCGACTTGCCGCGGTTCTCGCTCAGCACCACGAACTGCGCTTCCGCCTGGTCCGGCTTGTCGGCGATGGCGACGTCGCCCGCGCGTAAATTACGCTTGAGTTCAGTCCCGAGCGGCGAGGTGTCCGGGAAGGTCAGGAACAGGCTGTGGAAGGGCATCGTGTAGCTGCCGTTCGAGCCGCGCAACTGGAAGCCGCAGGCCGCCAGCGACGCTGCTACTACCAGCGCCGCGACGGAACGCACCACTACTTTCTTATAGGAGGCCGGCATCGATTACACCACGATGTTGATCAACTTGCCGGGGACGACGATGACCTTCTTCGGCGTACCTTCGACGAACTTCTGGGCCGCTTCCGAGGCCAGAGCCGCGGCTTCGATGGCGGCCTTGTCGGCGCCCTTCGGCACCTTGACGGAACCGCGCAGCTTGCCGTTCACCTGGATCATCAGCTCGATCTCGGACTGCTCCAGCGCGGCCGGGTCGACTTCCGGCCACTGCACGTTCAGGATGTCGCCGTACACGCCGGCGTAGCCCAGTTCCTGCCACAGCGCGTGGGTGATGTGCGGCGCCACCGGGTTCAGCATGCGCAGGAAGATCGACAGGCCTTCGGTAATGACGGCGTCGCTCGCCGAACCCTCGGCCAGCTTGGCCGACTCCAGGGTATTCAGCATCTTCATGCAGGCCGAGACGACCGTGTTGTACTGGATGCGCTTGAAGTCGTAGTCGGCCTGCTGCAGGATCTTGTGCACTTCGCGGCGCAGGGTTTTCTGGTCGTCGTCCAGCGTCCCTTGCTGCTGGCCGGCCAGCGCCGCGGCGATGCGCTCACGCTGCGCATGGGCGAAGGCCCAGACGCGGCGCAGGAAGCGGCTCGCGCCTTCCACGCCCGACTCCGACCACTCCAGGGTCTGCTCCGGCGGCGCCGCGAACATGGTGAACAGGCGGGCGGTGTCGGCACCGTACTGCTCGATCTGGGCTTGCGGGTCGATGCCGTTGTTCTTCGACTTCGACATCTTCTCGGTGCCGCCGATGATGACCGGTGCGCCGTCCAGCTTCGATGCCGCCGCCTGCGGGCGGCCGCGGTCGTCGAGTACGAGGTCGACGTCGGCCGGGTTGAACCAGGTCTTCTTGCCGGATTCGTCTTCGCGGTAGTAGGTCTCGTTCAGCACCATGCCTTGCGTGAGCAGGTTGACGAAGGGCTCGTCGAACTTCACCAGGCCGAAGTCGCGCATCACCTTGGTCCAGAAGCGCGCGTACAGCAGGTGCAGCACGGCGTGCTCGATGCCGCCGATGTACTGGTCCATCGGCATCCAGTAATCGTTGCGGGCCGGGTCGACCATCTGGTCGTTCGAACCCGGCGAGGTATAGCGCATGTAGTACCAGCACGAGTCGACGAAGGTGTCCATGGTGTCGGTCTCGCGGCGGGCGGGCGCGCCGCAGCACGGGCAGTCGACCTTCAGGAAGGCTTCGTGCTTCTTCAGCGGGTTGCCGGTGCCGTCCGGGACGCAGTCTTCCGGCAGCACGACCGGCAGGTCCTTTTCCGGAACCGGCACCGTGCCGCACTTCTCGCAGTGGATCATCGGGATCGGCGTGCCCCAGTAGCGCTGGCGCGAGATGCCCCAGTCGCGCAGGCGGAAGGTGACCTTCTTGTCGCCCAGGTCCTTCTCGGCCAGGTCGCCGGCCACGGCGTTCACGGCGGCGGTGTAATCGAGGCCGTCGTACTTGCCGGAGTCGATCAGCACGCCCTTCTCTTTATCGCCGTACCACTCCTGCCAGCCGTCCAGCGAGAAGGTCTCGCCTTCCACCGCGACGACCTGCTTGATCGGCAGCTCGTATTTTTTGGCGAACGCGAAGTCGCGCTCGTCGTGCGCCGGCACACCCATCACGGCGCCGTCGCCGTAGGTCATCAGCACATAGTTGCCGACCCAGACCGGCACCTGCTCGCCGGTGATCGGGTGCATGACGGACAGGCCGGTCGGCATGCCCTTCTTTTCCATCGTCGCCATGTCGGCTTCGATCACGGAGCCCTGCTTGCACTCGGCGATGAAGGCCTGCAGTTCGGGATTATCCCTGGCCGCCTGGGTGGCCAGCGGGTGCTCGGCGGCGACCGCGCAGAAGGTCACGCCCATGATGGTATCGGCGCGGGTGGTGAAGACGTAGAGCTTGCCTTCGTTGATCAGCTCACCCTGCTCGTCCATGATCACGTGCGGGAAGGCGAAACGCACGCCGGTCGACTTGCCGATCCAGTTGGCCTGCATGATGCGCACGCGCTCCGGCCAGCCCGGCAGTTTATTGTCGACGTAGTCCAGCAGCTCCTCGGCGTAGTCCGTGATGCGCACGTAGTACATCGGGATCTCGCGCTTTTCGACCAGCGCGCCCGAACGCCAGCCGCGGCCGTCGACGACCTGCTCGTTGGCCAGCACGGTCTGGTCGACCGGGTCCCAGTTCACGGTGCCGGTCTTCTGGTAGATGATGCCCTTCTCGAGCATCTTCAGGAACATCCACTGGTTCCACTTGTAGTAGTCCGGCTTGCAGGCGGTCATTTCGCGCGACCAGTCGATGGCCAGGCCCATCGACTCCATCTGGCCGCGCATGTGGGCGATGTTCGAATAAGTCCATTCGGCCGGCGGCACGTTGTTCGCCATTGCCGCGTTCTCGGCCGGCATGCCGAAGGCGTCCCAGCCCATCGGCATCAGCACGTTGTAGCCGTTCATCCGCAGGTAGCGGTACATCACGTCGTTGATCGTATAGTTGCGCACGTGACCCATGTGCAGCTTACCGGACGGGTAAGGCAGCATCGAGCAGGCGTAATACTTGCCTTTTGGGAAACGCGGGTCATTTTCGACCGCTTTATAGGCGTCGATCGACTTCCAGTAGGCCTGGGCGGCCTGTTCGACTTCGGCTGGACTATATTTATCTTGCATGATGTTCTGCGGACTAATGGAGGTGAGCAGAACATTATACTGGTTGATTCACCTAGCGGGCTCGGAGAGCCCGCCCTACCGCAGCTCGAGCTCCAGGGCCGGCTTTTCGCCGTAGTCCTCGTAGCGCTCGTTGATGCCGATGATGCAGAAGGCCATTTCCTCCAGCACGTCCTCGGCACGTTCGCGCATGGCGTCGGAATGCAGCACGACGATGTGCAGGGTCTCGTCCGGACCGAGGCGGATGCTGCTCATGCCGTCCTCGTCGCGCAGGTAGCTGAGGCAGTCGACCCAGGAATCCATGGTGTGCGGATAGGAGTCCGGGAAGCCGAAGGCGCGCTGGCTCTCGGCGTGGAAGCTTTCGGTGTCGACGATTGCGGCGCCGTTCAGTTCGACGGTGGCCATAGGGATTCTCCGATTCATCGTCGTTCCCGTGGAGGCGGGAATGACGGTATTTATACGTTCGCGGGATAAAAAACGCCCGCCGTCCCGGCCAGTATGCCAGCAGATCGCTGACAAAGCCGTCCAGTTCGGCGGGCGTGCAGATAACGCGGGCTCAGGTGGTTTTCAGGCCCAGCACATCCTGCATGTCGTACAGACCGGTCGGCTTGTCGGCCAGGAAGCGTGCGGCGCGCAGGGCGCCCTGGGCGTAGCTGACGCGGCTGCTCGATTTGTGGCTGATCTCGATGCGCTCGCCGATGCCGGCGAACAGCACGGTGTGGTCGCCGACGATGTCGCCGCCGCGCACGGTGGCGAAGCCGATGGTCGAGGGGTCGCGTTCGCCGGTCACGCCTTCGCGGCCGTAGACGGCGCACTGTTGCAGGTCGCGGCCGAGGGCGTCGGCGATGACCTCGCCCATCTTCAGCGCGGTGCCGGACGGGGCGTCGACCTTGTGGCGGTGGTGGGCTTCGATGATCTCGATGTCATAGCCCTGCGAGAAGTTCTTCGCCGCCATTTCCAGCAGCTTCAGGGTGACGTTCACGCCGATGCTCATGTTCGGCGCGAACACGATCGCGGTCTTTTCGGCGGCGGCGCGGATCGCGGCCTTGCCGGCTTCATCGAAGCCGGTGGTGCCGATGATCAGCTTGATGCCGTGGGCGGCGCAGTATTCCAGGTGCTCCAGCGTGCCTTCCGGGCGGGTGAAGTCGATCAGGTACTGGGCGCCGGCCAGGCCTTGCTCCAGGCTTGATCGGATCGTCACGCCGGTCAGCTGGCCCGAAAAGGCGCCCGCATCCGAACCGATGAAGGGACTGCCTGCGCGATCGAGTGCACCGGCCAGGGTGGCGTCGTCGGCTGCCGCGATGGTCTCGATCAGCATGCGGCCCATGCGGCCGCTGGCGCCGGCGACGGCAATATTCAATTGCGTCATGACTCTTACTCCCCGCCGCGCTTGGCCGCGTCTTCGCGCTTGCGCTTCAGTTCGTCCAGCGATTCCTGTTCGGTCTTGGTCTCGTACTTCGAGATGCCGATCAGGCGCGAGATGTATTCACGCTCGCTCGGCAGGTTGCCGCCGTCGATCTTGGCCAGCAGGTTGTCCTTGAAGTAGACAGTGACGCGGCTGGTGGTCAGCTCGCCGTTGCCGCGCGCGAGGTAGAAGGGATAGTCCCAGCGGTCGGCGTGGAAGGCGTCCGTCAGCAACGGGGTGCCGAGGATGAACTTGACCTGGTCGCGGGTCTGCCCGACCTTCAGCTGGGTCAGCATTTCCTGGGACACGAAGTTACCCTGCTGGATGTCCGGACGATACGGCGAGAACACCCACAGGAATTTCTGCAGCTTGGTGACGGTGGTCGTCTGCGCGCCCGAATTCGCGATTGCCGCGGACTTGTCGGCATCGGCGGCGACCGCGGCCGGGGCGGTGCTCACCGGCGCTGCCGGCTTGGTCTGGTTACGCCAGGATGCGCAGCCGGAGACCGTCAGCGCCGTGACGGCAAGGCCGGCCACGAGCGCGGCCCGGGCGTGGGAACGATGGAAAACGGCATTCATGACGCGCATATCTAACCTTAAAAACGATTGAGCGAGATTCTAGAAACGCTATATCATAAAGCACTACGCCTATCTCGGCCCATCTAAGAGTAACAAAACATGAGCAACAACCCAACCGACCTGAAGGCCAGCGGCCTCAAAGCGACACTGCCGCGGCTCAAAATCCTGGAGATCTTCCAGAACAGCACGGTACGGCACCTGACGGCGGAAGACGTATACAAGACCCTGCTGAACGAGAACATGGACGTCGGCCTGGCGACGGTGTACCGCGTGCTGACCCAGTTCGAACAGGCCGGTCTCCTGAACCGCAATCACTTTGAAACCGGCAAAGCCATCTATGAGCTGAACGCCGGTTCGCACCACGACCACCTGGTCTGCCTCGACTGCGGCCACGTCGAGGAGTTCTACGACGAAGAGATCGAAAGCCGCCAGCAGAAGATCGCCCTCGAGCGCGGTTTCAAGATCGCCGAACACGCCCTCGCCATCTACGGCAACTGCCAGAAGACGGATTGCCCGCACCGGCACCGTTAAGAACCTATCCCAGTAGGCCGGAGTCGCTCCTGCCTACTGGATAGGTTCTAAGCTGCGCGTCTCCTACAGCTTGTCCTGCGCCGCGCGCCGGCTGGCCGCGGCGATGACCTTGTTCACCGCCGCGATCACCAGTTCCGGCTCTTCCTTCTGAATGTTGTGCCCGCTTTTCAGGGTCAGCACCTGGGAGCCTTCGCTGAACTGGCGCAGGAAATCGGCGTGCAGGTCGCGCTTCAGGGCGACCGCCTCCACGCTCTGCAGGAAGAATTCCGGCTTGTCGAACTGCTGCACCGAGGTCAGGACGACCACCGGCACGTCCGGCAGCTTGCCGTCCAGCGGCGGCGGCAGCGCCCCCTGGTCGAGGACCGGCTTCAGCGCGTCGTACTCCGCCCTGAACCTGGCCGGCACGAGGGCGTCGAACTGCCGGTCGTCGTCCGCCGCGCGCCTTGCATCGAGCCTGCGCAGGCCCGGATTGAAGCGTTCGTCGGCCGGGTCGACCAGCACCAGGCCGGCCACCTGGCCGGGATGACGCAGCGCGAAGGCGCGCGCCAGCAAGCCGCCGTAGGAATGGCCGACCAGGATGAAGGGCGGCTTCAGCCCCGCCGCGGCCACCAGCTGGTCGAGCTCCCGGCTGCTTTGGAGGATGCTGCGCGGTTCGGGGCGCGGGTCGGAGCTGCCATGGCCGGCGCGCGAATAGCTCATGACGTGCGCCGACTTCGACAGCTCCGGCGCCACCTTGCGCCAGGTATCCAGGCCGGTGCCGAAGCCGGATTCGAAGATGACGGTATAGCGTCCGCTGCCCTGCTCCGCCGCCTGCACCTGCCAGGCGCCCACGGCGATGCGCTCCTCCGGCGCGGAGGCGCCGGTGCGTGCGACGGCGCCGCACACCAGCACGATGGCGGCGAGAATAAGGGGACGTCTGAATCGGTTCACGGCAATTCCTTGGCGGATGGCGCGCGCGGCGCAATGAACCGACTATATCCGCCGGGGGTTCCTGCCGAAACTGTAAGAAACCTCAGGAGTGGCTGAGCGCGTTCGAGAGGAGCTTGGCCGTGATATCGACGATCGGGATCACCCGCTCATAGGCCATGCGGGTCGGGCCGATCACGCCGAGGGTGCCGACGATCTTGCCATTCACCTCGTAGGGCGCGGTGACCACGCTCATCTCGTCCATCGGCACCAGCTTGGATTCGCCGCCGATGAAGATCTGCACGCCACCGGCCTTGCTGGAGACGTCCAGCAGCTGCATCAGGCCGGTCTTCTGCTCGAACATCTCGAACATCTGGCGCAGCGAGCTCATATTCGACGAGAGGTCGGCCACCGACAGCAGGTTGCGCTCGCCCGAAATGATCATGTCGTCGGTTTCCTGCAGGGCTTCGCTGCCCGCATCCACCGCGGACTGCATCAGGCGCGCCATGTCGTCGCTCAGCTTGCGCAATTCTCCGGTCAGGCGCGCACGCACCTGGTCGAAGGACAGGCCGGCGAAATTCTGGTTCAGGTAGTTGGCCGATTGCGTCAGCTCGGAGGGGCTGTAGTCGACGTCGGTCAGCAGCAGGCGGTTCTGGACGTCGCCGCGCGGGTCGACGATCACCAGCAGGATGCGTTTTTCCGACAGGCGCAGGAATTCGATCTGCTGGAACGCCGATTCGCGCCGCGGGCTCTGCACCACGCCGGCGAACTGCGACAGCGAGGACAGCATCTGGGCCGCGTTGGCGATCACCTTCTGCGGCTGGTGCGCGGGCAGGCGCATGCCGGCTTCGACCGCGTTCTCGTCGATCTGCCGCACGGTGAGCAGGGTGTCGACGAAGATGCGGTAGCCGCGCGGCGTCGGGATCCGGCCGGCCGAGGTGTGGGGGCTGGCGACATAGCCCATCTCCTCGAGGTCGGCCATGATGTTGCGGATCGTGGCCGGCGACAGGTCGAGGCCGGAAATCTTCGACAGCGCGCGCGAGCCGACCGGCTGGCCGTCGGCGATATAGCGCTCGACCAGGGCTTTCAGCAGGGTTTGTGCACGGTTATCGAGTTGCATGGTTCACATTATGCCTGTTCGCCCGCCGCGTGTGCAGTCATGCGTGCCGTCAACCACGCTTCAGGCATGGTTGCGCTCGAGCCAGTCCAGCAGTTCGTCGACATCGCGCACGATCGCGTCCGGCTCGACGCCGTGTTCGATATGCTTGCGGCTGCCGTTGCGGTTCATCCAGACCCCGCGCAGGCCGGCGCGCTGGGCGCCCTGGACGTCGAGCAGCACGTCGTCGCCCACATAGACGGCGTCAAGCGGGGCCACGCCCAGTTCGCGGCAGCCGGCCAGGAAGATCGCCGGATCCGGCTTGGCCACGCCGAACGCGGGCGCCGATACCGACGCCCGGAAATGGTGGGCCAGGCCGATGGTCCGCAGGTCGGCATTGCCGTTCGTGATCGCGCCGAGCAGCACCTTGTTTTTCAGGCGCAGCAATCCCGGCACCACGTCGTCGTAAGGCACCACGGCGTTGCGCGCGGCAAAGAACTCGGCCATCGCCAGCTCCACCTTGGCGGCATCCTCGCCGGCCTGTTCGAAGGCGGCGAGCAGGCCGGCGCGGCGCAGCTTGCCCAGGTCGAGCTGGAACTCCGGCTTCTGCGCCAGCAGTTCCAGGCGCGCCTGGCGCAGGCTGTCGATGGTGAAGCGCTGGGCCACGCGCGGCGCGTGCTCGCGCAGCCAGGCGAACAGGATCTCTTCGGCTTGCAGGATCACCGGGGCGATCGGCCACAGCGTGTCGTCCAGGTCGAAAAGGAGGGCCTTGGGCCAGGCGCGTGGGGTCGTCGTCATGCTCGGGGGTCGGAGGGAGGGCGGGTCAAGGATAGCGAGGCCGGCCTTGAAAATCAACGGCATGCAGATGTCGTTACACCGTGATACAAAGGCAAATGAGGCTGCGGCTTGGCAAATGCTCTAAAATGTCGGGCAATATTCTACTCAGCGGTGCCGCCGGTCCTGCCGTGCGCCATCCCGTCCAACGGAGATTCTATGAAGAGTTCGATCCTGTATGCCGGCGCTGCGCTGGCATGCGCGCTTGGCCTGTCCGCCTGCGGCGGCGGCAGCGGTGACCTGCCCCTGACCGTAACCATCGCCGGCGGCGTGACCAAGGAAGGCCTGGTACTGGTCAACCAGAGCAACGGCGACGAGATCGCGGTTCCGGCCGGCGCTAGCACCGTCCAGTTCAAGAAATACCTGTCGACCGACGACGAGTTCAACATCTCGTACAAGTCCCTGCCGTCGAACGTCAGCGCCTGCACCTTCAGCAACAACAAGGCGCGCGCCAACTACTATACGGTCTACACCACGGTGCCGACGGTGTTCTGCACGATCAAGACCCATACCCTGTCGGTCACGGTGATCGGCCTGACCGGCACCGGCCTGGAACTCGTCAACGGTTCCAACCGCAAAGTGGTGACGGCGGCCGATGCAAGCCAACCGGTGCCCATCGGCGACATTCCGGAAGACGGCGCGTACGGCGTGACCATCCTGAACCAGCCGGATACGCAGACCTGCACGATCAGCGGCGGCACCGGCACCATGACCGCCACCGGCCCGGGCACCACGCCTGTGGTCACCTGCGGTCCCAAGACCCAATAATCTGGAAACTGGAGAGTAAAGTATGAAGTTCCACCTCGTGCGCCCGGCCCTGATCCTGGCTTCATCCGTGGTCCTGGCGTCCTGCGGCGGCGGCGGCAAGGAGACCTACCCGGTCAAGGTGACGGTCTCCAACGTCCAGTATCCGGGTCTGATCCTGACCACCAACGGCCAGGAACTGGCCGTTCCGGTGCCCGCCAAGGCCGGCGACACCCAGGTCCTGTATTTCGCGAACGGTCTCGACTACGGTACCTACTACAACGTGGTGCCGAAAGGCGGCACCGCCGCGCTCGGCGGCGGCTCGCAGCCGGCGCACCAGAACTGCGTCAGCGGCGGCATCCCGCGCGAGTATGGGACGGCGGGCCAGAGCGCCTCGCTCGAATCGGCACGCACGCCGGCGATCGAGGTGTTCTACAACTGCTCCATCCTGTCGTACTCGCTGAGCGGCACCATCACCGGCCTGCCCTCCGCCGACGTGAGCGTGACCCTGACCAACGGCAGCAACAGCACCGTCACCATCGCCGGCAGCAGCACCGACGCGTCGGTTCCGTTCGCGATGAGCGCAGTGCCTTATGGCACGAGCTTCGGTATCACGGTACTGACCCAGCCGACCGGCTACACCTGCACCGTTTCCAGCAACGGCACCGGCGTGATGCTGGATGCCCAGGAAAAGAACGGCGGCGTCAAGGACGTGGCTGTCACCTGCGTCAAGAACAGCTGATCGACGCCAGGGAGGTGGTTGCGGAGGAGATATTTTCGTTGCGAATATCAAATATTCCAAACGAAAATTGGACGAATATGCTGTAACGCAGCATACTGCTTCCTGTCTCCTCCAACTCTCCTCAGAAAAGAATTGGATTTAAGCCCGCCCTCAAAAGCGGGCTTTTTTTTCGCCTTTTTCCGGGCTGTCTCTTTCAGGAAGCAGTCTCTTGCAGGAAGCAATTAAATGGCTGCTTTCTCTGCTGCGCTCAAGCGCTTCGCCGTCACCGTCACCACCGCCATCTGCTTGCCTTCGATCGACACCTGGGCGTTGTAGCGTTCGTGCGCATTGGCGCTGGCGGCGCTGGCTGCGCTGGTGACACCGGCCAGGACGACGGCTGCCAGGAAGATCGCTTCCATGTTTTTCATGACGTTCATTTCGGTTCTCCTTCGGGTGAAGTGCGTTGCGTTTTGTCTTTCGATGGTGTCACTGTAGGCGTCCGCGCCCCCTCCTTCCAGCGGACTGCGACGAACTGCAAAAAACGCGGGATGGACGCCCAAAAACCGGGGCTATGCGTTGCGCCGGCTGCCTTTTACGCCTGAGAACGCTCAACAGCCTGCGCGCCTGTGCTCGCCATACTCGACGGCGGCACAAATGCGGAGGCGACATGAGGCGGGAGAACTTCTTGAAACTCGATCCGGGCGCGGCGGCCGGCATGGCCGGCACCGTGGCCGGCTGGAACCGGCTGGCCCTGCAGGCGATCCGCGCGGCGCAGCCCGGCCCGCCGGCAGCGGCGCGCTCGCTGGCGATCCTGCACACCTGCATGTACAACGCCTGGGCCGCCTACGACGGCGCCGCCCGCCAGACCGCGCACGGGGTAAGGGTGCGGCTGCCCTGCGCCGAACGCAGCGCCGCCAGCAAGGCCTGCGCCATGAGCCATGCGGCCTGGTTCGCGCTCGGCAAGCGCTTCCCGGGCCAGCAAGCCATGTTCGACGCCTGGATGGCCGGCCTGGAACTGGATCGGGCGGCGCCCGGCGGACAGCTGAGCCCGGCCGGCATCGGCCGCATCCAGGCCGTCAGCATGCTCGACTTCTGTCACCGCGCCGGCACCCCGGCCGCCACGGCGACGCCTGCCGAACCGGCGCCCGGCCGCTGGTGCCTGGCGGCGCACCGGCTGTCCGAACGCGAGGGCCATGACGACGACCAGGACGTGCGCCTGTTCTTCGCGCTCGCCAATGCCCTGGCCGACGCCAGCATCGCCGGCTGGGGCGACGCGCAAGAGCGGGAGACGGCCGGGCCGGCCGCCATCCACGGCAGCGCCGGCGCGGCGGCGAACGAAGTGATCAGGCGCTTCGAGAACGAGATGCGGAGCGGGATGCGGGGCCGGACGCGGGCCGACACGCATGTCGGCGCCGGCTTGGCCGGGCAGGAACTGGGCAGGCAGGTGGGCGCGCGCGCATTCGACGATGCGCGCCGCCATTGGGAAGGAAGATTATGAGGCCGGTGACACCGGCTTGAGCAGGTTGGCCAGCGCCACGTACTGCTCCAGCCCCACCGCTTCCGGACGCGCGCCCGGATCGATGCCGGCCTCGACCAACTGCTGCTCGGTGAACATGCCGGCCACACAATTACGGATGACCTTGCGGCGCTGCGAGAAGGCCTTGGCCACCACCGCTTCCAGGGTGGCGGCATCGGCCGGCAACTGGCGGCGGGTCGGCACCATGCGCACGATCGCCGAATCCACCCGCGGCGGCGGATCGAAGGCGGTGGGCGGCACCACGAACAGCATCGACATGTCGTAGCGCCACTGCAGCATCACCGACAGGCGGCTGTAGGCCTTGGTGCCGGGCTCGGCCACCATGCGCTCGACGACTTCCTTCTGCAGCATGAAGTGCTGGTCCTCGACCAGGTGGGCGAAGTCGGCCAGGTGGAACAGCAGCGGGCTCGAGATGTTGTACGGCAGGTTGCCGACCACGCGCAGCTTCTTCCCTTCCGGCACCGGAATCGAGCCGAAATCGAACTTCAGGGCGTCGCCCGAATGGACGGTCAGGCGCTCGCGCGGATAGGCCTTCTCCAGGCGCGTCACCAGGTCGCGGTCCAGTTCGACCACGTGCATGTGGTCGAGTTCCTTGAGCAGCAGCGAAGTCATCGCCGCCAGGCCGGGGCCGATCTCGACCATGGTGTCGCCTTTGCGCGGACCGATCGAATCGATGATGTTGTGAAGGACATGGTCGTCGGTCAGGAAATTCTGGCCGAAGCGCTTGCGGGCTACGTGTTTCATGGGATTCTTAAGTTGTTGCTCGGGCGCGGACCATGGACAGGGCGATGCGGATCGCCTCCTCCATGCTGCCGCAATCGGCCAGGCCGAGGCCTTGCGCGGCCAGGTCGAGGGCCGTGCCGTGGTCGACCGAGGTGCGGATCAGGGGCAGGCCCAGCGTGATGTTCACGCCGCGCCCGAAAGTGGCGTGCTTGAGCACGGGCAGGCCCTGGTCGTGGTACATCGCCAGCACGGCGTCGGCGTCCTGAAGGTACTTCGGCTGGAACAGGGTATCGGCCGGATACGGGCCGCGCGCGTCGATCCCGCGCCCGCGCGCCGCGGCCAGGGCCGGTTCGATGACGTCGATTTCTTCGCGGCCCAGGTAGCCATTCTCGCCGGCGTGCGGATTCAGGCCGGTGACCAGGATGCGCGGCGCTTTGAGCCCGAACTTGCCGCGCAGGTCGGCGTGCAGGATGTCCAGCACCTGGTCCAGCGTCTCGCGCGTGATCGCGGCCGGCACGTCTTTCAGGGGAAGGTGGGTGGTGGCCAGCGCCACCCGCAGGTAGGGCTGGTCCTGTCCGGGCGAGCCGGCCAGCATCATGACGACCCGTGGCGTGCCGGTCTTCTCGGCCAGGTATTCGGTATGGCCGGAGAAGGCGATGCCGGCATCGTTGATGGTGCTCTTCTGCAGCGGTGCGGTGACGATGGCGTCGAACCAGCCCGCCTTGCAGCCTTCGATCGCCAGGTCGAGCGTGGCCAGCACCGCGCGGCCGTTGGCGGCGTCGAGCTGGCCCGGCACCACGTGGGCCTCGAGCGGCACGTCGATGACGGGAATCGTGCCCGGGCCGAAATGCGGCAGCCCGCTATGGCGCAGCGCCATCGTCGACAGCGCCGACAGGCGGATGTCCGGGTCGATCAGGCTGGCCGTCAGCGAGAGGAAGGCGGCATCGCCGACCAGCACGCACCTGGCCTGCTCGCGCAGGGCCCAGGCGGCGCGGATCGCGATTTCCGGACCGATCCCGGCCGGCTCGCCGACGGTGACGGCCAGCGTGGGACGTACGCCCGGGATCGCCATGGCTTACTGCTCCTCGCGGAACTCGACGTAGGCGCGGTCGCGCACCTGGCGCGCCCAGTCTTCCATCGCTTCCTGGCGCTTGCGCTCGGTGAGCACCTGGCGCGCCGTGGCGCGTTCCTTGTCCTTCGAGGTGTCTTCGGTCTTGCGCTCGACGACCTGCACGATGTGCATGCCGAACGGGGTCTTGACCGGATCCGAGATCTGGCCCGGCTGCAGCGCGTGCATCGCGGTCGCCAGTTCATCCGGGATGTCGCCGGCTTCGACCCAGCCCAGGTCGCCGCCCTTCGAGGCCAGGCTGTCCTGCGAATTCTGGCGCGCCAGGTCTTCGAACGTCGCCTGCTTGCCCTCGATCTTCGCCTTCAGTTCGAGCAGCTTCTTGCGGTCCTCTTCCTCGCTCTGGGTCGGGGTGATCTTCAGCAGGATGTGGCGGGCGTGAACCTGCTGCACGTTGGCGGCGGCCTGCTCCTGCTGCTGGGCTTCCGGCTTGCGCACATTGTTGACCTTCAGGATGTGGAAGCCGACGTTGGTGCGCATCACCGGCGTCACCTGGCCGGCCTTCATCTTCACCAGCTCGGCCGCGAACACCGGCGGCAGGCGGTTCGGATCGCGCCAGCCGACCGCGCCGCCCTGCAGGGCGTCCGGCGAATCGGAATAGGTGGCCGCCATCTTGGCGAAGTCGGCGCCGGTGCGCAGCTGGCGCGCCACCTCGTCGGCACGCGCCTTGCGCGCCGCGATCTGCTCGGGCGAGGCGTTTTCCGGGATCCGCACCAGGATCTGCGAGATGTCGACTTCGATGCGGTCGGCGGCGGCGGCCTTCTCGGCGGCCAGGTAGGTGTCGATCTCCGCTTCCGACACCTGGATCTTGGCATCGACTTCGTGGTCGATCAGGCGCTGCATGACGATCTCGTTGCGGATCTGCTCGCGGAACTGGGCGAAGGTCATGCCCTCCTTCTCCATCTGGTTGCGCATCTCCTGCACGCTCATCTTCTGGGACTCGGCGATGCGGCCGATGGCGCGGTCCAGCTCGATGTCGGACACGCGGATGCCGTATTCCTTGCCCAGCTGGAGCTGGGCGCGCTCGGTGATCATGGCCTCGACCACCTGGCGGCGCAGGTCTTCCGGATTGGGCAGCTGCGCGTTCTGGGCGCGCAGGCGCGCGGTGATTTCGTTGACGCGGTTGTCGACTTCACGCTTGGTGATGACCTCGTCGTTGACGATGACGTACACGGAATCGATGACCTTGGCGCTGCTCGACGCCGGCGGCAGGAAACCGGTGGACTGCGCCGGCTTTGCGGCAGGGGCGGCCGGCGTACCGGCGGCTTGGGCCAGGACGTCGCCGGCAGCGAGGGCACACAGCAGCACTGCGGCCAGCTTGACTTGATGCAAACGGGTAGTACGCATATTCAGGGAAGCACTCATTTCAGGGTTTCTAGTTGTCCATGGCCCGACCGCTCAGGGGCGGCCGACGTTGGTATTCAGCCGGGTGTAACCCGGGATGCTCTTGTTAAAGGTTTCCAGCGGATTGCCGAAGCCCAGGCGCGACAGGCCGTTCAGCTCCAGTTGGAAGAAGATCGGCGTCGAGGTGGTCTGCAGGGCGGTCACGAAACGCTGCGCGCCAAGGCGGAACACCCAGCAATCGGCCTTGTACTCGAGCCCCAGGAGGCCCTCGAGCAGCTTGCGGTCGCGCAGCGAGTAGCTGGCCCGCGCCACGCCATACCAGCGCCGCGACAAGGGCCACTGGCCCGACACGTCGGCATTCCGGAAACCGCTGGCGGCGCCGATGGTGTCACGTTGATAGCGGTATTCGAAATTCAGCACCTTCATCGGCGCCGGATTCCACTGCACCCCGTAGTTCTTGCTGTACAGGCTGCGGCTCTGCGCGTCGTATTGTACGCCGCTGTCGAAGGTCCAGTTCTCGGAAATGCGGCCGGAGGCGGCCAGCAGGGCGTCCGAGCGGGTGACTTCGGCCTTGTCGGCGCTGTTCAGGCGCACGCGCGGGTTCACCTGCGGATCGCTGAAATAGTAGCGGCTGCCGGCCACCAGGCGCAGGCGCTCGGCGCCATTGGCCTCGATGAAGCGCGACACCACCGCCGCCGTCAGCTGGTTGGCGTCCGACACCCGGTCGGCGCCGACGAAGCGGTTTTCCGTGAACAGCTGGGCGTAGTTGAAGCCGGCCACCGCGGTGTCGAAGTTCGGGATCTCGCTCTGGTCCTTGTACGGGGTGCGCACGTAGAACAGGCGCGGCTCCAGGGTCTGGGTCGAATTCTCGCCGAACAGCGAGCTCTGGCGCTCGAAGATCAGGCCGCTGTCCAGCGACACGGTCGGCAGCACGCGCGAGATCCGGTTGCGCGCCACCTTGGTCACCGGGTCGACGTTGTTGTCGAGGTCGTACTGGGTCGCGTGCAGCATGACCTTGGGCGTGAAGAACCAGCCCGGCCGCACGATCGGGTAGCTGACCTGGCTCACCAGGTTGGCGCGGTTGCCCTGTACGAAGGTCTTTTCCGGGTGCGAGAAGCGCACCAGCTCGGCGTCCACCGCCCAGTCGAAGCCGCCCAGCACGTCGTAGCGGCCGGCGTGGAAATTAATCTGCGGCAGGCGGTCGTAGGGACGCGCCACCTGCAGCGCGGCGGCGTTCGGATTGTTCGGATCGAGGGCGGCCGGATCCTGCAGCACCTGGTAGCTCTGGATGCGCGTGTTCACGCTCCAGTAATGGCCCGAGTAGTCGGTACGCAGCTCGCGCAGCAGCTGGCGCTCGGCGCTGGCCGCCACCGTGCGCGAGAAGTCGGATGGATATTCGTTGTCGGAGGCGGCGTGCGCGTTCCAGCCGAAGGTCCAGCCCGGCGCCAGGGCCTGGCTGTGCAGGGTATCGATCCACCAGCGGTCGCGTTTCGCCACGCGGTCGTTCGGCAGTACCTCGAGGTGGGTCTCGCCGCTGTAGGGGCCGCGCGCGGTCTCGCCGATGTAGCGGCCGGTCAGGCCCATCTGCAGGCCGCGGTTGAAGATATAGCGCGGATACAGCGTCAGGTCGCGGTTCGGCGCAATATTGACGTAGTACGGCACCATGATCTCGGCGGCGCCCTTGGAGCCGGTGCCGATCGACGGCGGCAGCCAGCCCGAGCGGCGCGCGCCGGACAGCGAGAACGACAGCGCCGGCGTGCCGAGGATGGGCACGTCCTTGAAGTAGATGACGGTCTTGCCGGCGGTGCCGACGTCGCGCCCGCTGTCCAGGTTCAGGGTGCTGGATTTCAGGTACCAGTCCGGATCCGGGCCTTCGCAGGTGCTGTAGGTGCCGTCCACCACCACGGCCTGGTTCTCGCCCAGGAAATCGATGCGCGCAGCCTTGCCCTGGCCGTTATTCATCTGCAAATGGTAGGCCGGGTTCAGCACCCAGCCCTTGCCGGTCTCGAGGTTCAGCTGCAGCGCGTCGCCCTTGTAGCGGTCGCCGAAGCGCCACATCGTGATATGGCCCTGGGCCGTCACTTCGTCCTCGACCTGGCGGAAGCAGGCGGTGTCGGCGGTGATGCCGGTGGCGCCGCGCGTCACTTCGACGTTGCGGTACAGGTTCAGCTCGCGGTCGGGACGGCCGGCGAACTCCTCGGCGCGCATGGTCGTCGGCTGGTCGTCGTCGCTACGCGAGCCCGCCGGCGCGGTCTGCGCGTACAAGGGCCCCGTGGCCACGGCGACGAGGGCGGACAAGGCAGCGGCACGCCGCGGCGGGAAAGGAAGGGCCGTAATCCAGCTCATGAAAGATCGCGTTGCACCATAGAGGGCGATTTTTTGGATTGAATCCCTTATTATATGGGAATATTCATCACCAACCGGATTCACCGGGACGCTTCATGTCTTCTCTGTCTCAACACTCCCCCGCGGCCTTCGACAAGGATGCCCGGCTGGCCCAACTGACCGCATGGCTGGGCACCCTGGACCTGGTCGACGTCGGGAGCCTGCGCCCCGCCTCGGCCGATGCCAGCTTCCGCCGCTACTTCCGTCTCGATGTTGTGCCCGCGCTACGCGCCAAGCTGGGGGACACCCTGGTCGCGATGGACGCCCCGCCCGAGCGCGAGAACGTGCCGGCCTTCATCCACGTCGACGGCCTGCTGTTCGACGCCGGCGTGACCGTGCCGGCCATCGTCGCCCGCAAGGTCGAGGACGGCTTCCTGCTGCTGTCCGACCTCGGCACCACCACCTATCTGCAGCGCCTCGACGTCGACAACGCGCCCTACATGTACTCGGACGCCGTCGACGCCCTGATCAAGTTCCAGCTGACCAGCCAGCCCGGCGTGCTGCCGGAGTTCGACCGCGCCTTCGTGCTGCGCGAGATGAACCTGTTCCCGGAATGGTTCATCGGCCGCCACCTGGGCATCGAGATGAACGACATCCAGAAGGCCCAGCTGGAAAAGGTGTTCGAAGCCATCACCGCCAACGTGCTGGCCCAGCAGCAGGTGTTCATGCACCGCGATTTCCACTCCCGCAACCTGATGTTCCTCGACCAGGGCAACCCGGGCGTGCTGGACTTCCAGGACGCCGTGTACGGCCCCATCAGCTACGACCTGGCCTCGCTGCTGCGCGACGCCTACGTCCAGTGGGACGAGGAATTCGTGCTCGACTGGGTGGTGCGCTACTGGCAAAGCGCGAAGCAGGTTGGCCTGCCGGTCAATCCGGACATCGACGCCTTCTACCGCGACTTCGAATACATGGCCCTGCAGCGTCACCTGAAGATCCTCGGCATCTTCTGCCGCCTGAACTACCGCGACGGCAAGCCGCACTACATGGGCGACCTGCCGACCGTGATGGACTACGTGCGCAAGACCGCCAACCGCTACACCGAACTGAAACCGCTGCTGCGCCTGCTCGATGCCTTCGAGGACAAGGCGCCGGCGGTCGGCTACACCTTCTGATTCCAGGTAAATCTCGCCGATGAAAGCCATGATCTTCGCCGCCGGCCGCGGCGAGCGGATGCGTCCGCTGACGGACTCCTGCCCGAAACCCCTCCTCAAGGTGCGCGGGCGCCCGCTCATCACCTACCATGTGATCAACCTGGTGCGCGCTGGCATCAAGGACATCGTCATCAACCATTCCCACCTCGGCCACATGATCGAGGAGGAACTGGGCGACGGCAGCCGCTACGGTGCACGCATCGTCTACTCCCACGAGCCGACGCCGCTGGAAACCGCCGGCGGCATCGCCAACGCCCTGCACCTGCTGGGCGACGAACCCTTCCTGGCCGTGTCGGGCGACATTTACGCGCCCTACTTCGACTTCGAACAGGTGCTGGACGCGCTGCCGGATAACGACGCGGTCGGCCGGCCGATCCCCGTGGACAAGCGCGACATCGCCTGGCTGTACCTGACGCCGAACCCCTGGCACAACCCGGACGGCGACTTCGGCCTGACCATGTACACGCTGTCGAACGAAGGCTCGCCGAAGTGGAATTTCGCCGGCATCGGCGTCTACCGTCCCGAAATGTTCGACGGCATCAAGGCCGGCGAGTTCCTGAAATTCGGCCCGCTCATGCGCAAGTTCATCGATGAGAAGCGGGTCGGCGGCGAGATCTACGACGGCGAATGGGTCAACGTCGGCACCATGCGCCAGCTCGAGGAGCTCAACGCCCCCTATACCGCAACTGCCTCGGCCAGAGCGAAGCCATGACCGATTACGCAGCACGCCGTGCGCGCCTGGCCGCGCAGATGCTGCCGGGCGCGGTGGCCGTGCTGCCCACCGCCCCGGAAGTCCCGCGCAACGGCGACAGCGACTACCCCTACCGGCACGACAGCTATTTCTATTACCTGAGCGGCTTCACCGAGCCGGAAAGCGTGCTGGTACTCGTCGCCGCCCGCGGCGAGCGGCCGGCCCGCGCCATCCTGTTCTGCCGCGAGAAGAACCTGGAACGCGAGATCTGGGACGGCTACCGCTACGGCCCCGAAGCCGCGCGCTCAGCCTTCGGCGTAGACGAAGCCTGGCCCATCGCCGAACTCGACACCCGCCTGCCCGACCTGCTGGCCGACGCCCCGGCGCTGTACTACGCCACCGCCTCGAACGCGGCACTGGATGCGCAGGTAGCGGGATGGATCAGGACCGTACGCGCGCGTTCGCGCAGCGGCGTGACGGCCCCCGCCGCCTTCCATGACCTGCTGCCGCTGCTGGACGAGATGCGCCTCATCAAGGACGCGGACGAACAGGCGATCATGCTGCGCGCCGGCGAGATTTCCGGCAATGCCCACGCGCGCGCGATGCGCGCCGCCCGCCCCGGCCTGCACGAATACGCGCTGGAAGCCGAGCTGCTGTACGAATTCCGCCGCAACGGCGCCCAGTTCCCGGCCTACACCCCGATCGTCGCCTCCGGCCCCAACGCCTGCGTCCTGCACTACAGCGCCAACGACCGCCCGATGCAGGACGGCGAGCTGGTGCTGATCGACGCCGGCTGCGAACTCGATGGCTATGCCTCGGACATCACCCGCACCTTCCCCGTCAGCGGCCGCTTCACGCCTGTCCAGCGCAGGCTGTACGAACTGGTGCTGGCGGCCCAGGAGGCGGCCTTCGCGGCGATCGCCCCCGGCCGCCCCTACAGCGCCTTCCACGAAGCGGCCCTGCGGGTGCTCACCCAGGGCATGCTGGACCTCGGCCTGATCGCGCCGGGCAAGTTCGGCAGCGTGGAGGACGCCATTGCCGCGAAGGCCCATGTGCCCTTCTACATGCACGGCACCGGCCACTGGCTGGGCATGGACGTGCACGACGTCGGCGCCTACCGCGACCTGACGCAGGCCGACAAGCCTTCGCGCCAGCTGAAACCCGGCATGGCGCTGACCGTGGAACCGGGCATCTACGTGCGCCCGGCGGAGGGCGTGCCGGAGGAATACTGGCACATCGGCATCCGCATCGAGGACGACGTGGTCGTCACCGAGGACGGCTACCGCATCCTGACGGCGAGCGCACCGAAGACGGTGGAAGAGATCGAGGCTCTGGTTGGAAAGGGACTATGACGGAACAAGCAAGGACTGAGGAAACACTGCGGGCCGACGTCGCCATCTGCGGCGCCGGCCCGGTCGGCATGGCGCTGGCCGCCATGCTGGCGCGGCGCGGCATCGACGGCAAACGCATCGCCCTCATCGACGGCAAGGCGCTGGGCCAGGCGATCTCGGACCCGCGTTCGATCGCGCTGGCCTGGGGCAGCCGCCTGCTGCTGGAAGACGTCGGCGCCTGGCCCGGGGTTGCGGCATCGAGCACGCCGATCCACCAGATCCATGTCTCGCGCCGCGGCCACCTCGGCCGCAGCATGATGGACCGTGAAGAGCACGGCCTCGAAGCCCTGGGCTATGTGGCGCGCTATGGCGACGTGGTCGACGCCCTCGCCCGCGCCTGCGAGCGCGCCGGCGTGCAGGTGCTGCGTCCGCTGCGCGTGAACGCCATCGACGAGCGCGCCGACGGCGTCCTGCTGCAGCTGGACGACGGCCGCACCCTCCATGCGCAAGTCGCGGTGCAGGCCGAGGGCGGCGTGTTCGGCGAGCAGGCCGATAAATCCAGCACCCGCGACTACGGCCAGACCGCCGTGATCGCGCGCGTCTCCACGAGCAGCCCGGCGGCTCACCGCGCCTTCGAGCGCTTCACCGACGAAGGCCCGCTGGCCCTGCTGCCGCAAGGCGGCGCCGACGGCCACCAGTACGCCCTGGTCTGGTGCGTCCAGCCGGAACGCGCCCGGCGCCTGCTGGACCTGGGCGAAGAAGCGTTTCTTTCGGCGCTGGGCGAGGCCTTCGGCGAACGCCTCGGCCGCTTCACCGGCGTCTCGCCGCGCATCGCCTTCCCGCTCGGGCTGAACGCGGACCCGCGCGCGAGCGCCCGCACGGTCGCCATCGGCAACGCGGCCCAGACCCTGCATCCGGTGGCCGGACAGGGACTCAACCTGGGCCTGCGCGATGCGGCGGTACTGGCGCGCCTGCTGGCGCGCGAGATGAGCCCAAGCGCGCTCGACCGCTTCAAGAACGAACGCGAAGGCGACCGCAAGATGGTGATCCGCGCCACCGACACCATGGCGCGCGTGTTCGCGGACAAAGGCCCGCTGCAGCCGCTGTTCGGGCTGGCGCTGGCCGCGCTCGATACCGTCAAGCCGGCGCGCATGCTGCTCGCCGAGCTGATGATGTTCGGGCGGCGTTAAGGGTTCTGACGGCCCGCTTCCGTGCGGATCAGCTCCACCAGTTCGCGCGCATAGGCGGGCAGGCCCTCCAGGTCCTGCACCAGCACGCTGCGTTCGCGCACCGCCCACAGGTCGGTCAATTCCACCAGCGCCAGCCGCATATTGCGGCTGTGGCGCAGCGCCGACGACTGCGGCAGGATGCCGATGCCGACGTCCGCCTCCACCATGCGGCACATCGCCTCGAAGCCGCGCACCTGGATCCGCAAGTGCAGGCGGTCGCCGCTGTCGACCACGACCTTGTTCAGGAAATGCTGCAGGGTGCTGCCTTCGTGCAGGCCGATGTGCGGATAGGCCAGCGTCTCGGCAAAGCTGATGCTGCCCGCCTCGGCCAGCGGATGGCCGAGTGCCGTGGCCAGCACCAGGCGGTCGGTCGAAAAATTGATGATTTCCAGGCCCTGCCCCTGCACCGGACCGGCCGCGATGCCGATGTCCGCCGTGCCCTCCTGCACGCCGCGCACGATGTCGTGGTTGAGCCGCTCTTCCAGCGCCACGTTCACCTGCGGATGCGACGCCAGGAACAGGCCCAGCACCTCCGGCATGAATTCGGTCACCGCCGTGGTGTTCGCGAAGATGCGGATATGGCCCTTGATGCCATTGTTGTACTGCTGCATATCGCTCTTGAGCCGCTCGAGCTGCTGCATGAACTGCTGGGCATGCGCCAGCAGGGTTTCGCCGGCCGGCGACAGCAGCACGCCCTTGTTCTCGCGGTACAGCAGGCGCATGCCGAAGCGCGATTCCAGTTCCTTCATCCGGTTGCTGGCGGCCGCCAGCGACAAATGCATGCGCTCGGCGGCGCGGGTCAGGCTTTTCAGTTCCGCGACCAGGATGAACAGGCGCAGGTCGGTCAGGTCGAACAGCATGGGTGGGTTCCTTGTCTCATGCGGGAATTCTAGCCGAAGGGCCTTGGCAGGACCTACCAAGGACCGCCTTCATTGCCTTGCAGGTCGAGGCGGGCCTTTTTGAGCGGCAGATACCGACGCGAAGGCTCAAGAAGCTAAAACCGAGCGTGATTTTCTAAACGCATCTGAGTGTCCGCTTTTGGTTATACGAAGAAGTGATGTTCGGCTGCCTGGAAAGCCAGAAATGCATTGCTCGGTAGTGAGCTGAGCCTTAAACTGGGCAGCTTTTATTTGCGCACGCTGGCAAGGTCATGCCGACATTACTTCATATCACGTATTTCGAACGCACACGCGATGCCGCTGGCTTGCCCGTCGATATGGTCATCGGCGAAGAAGCCTATGACAACATCCACGAAGCGTTGATGCCAGCGGACCATGCGCATTCGGTGTATGTCACCAAGCGTTTTAGTCATGACAGCAACACTCGATGGCATGTGGAGGAGTCTTGTTGTACTGGGACAGACGGCAGCGTGCCGATGACCTACCGGGTGGTGTTGAGCAAGGTGAACAACCCACCCGAGATCTATCTGGACCAGTCGCTGGTAGCGAGCAGTCACAAGATCCACCAAGTGCTTACTGTAGGAGCGCTGGTCGAAGTTGATTACGGATTTGTGCAAACGGTCGCACATGTACAAGCACCTGCTCAGGGGGATGTGCCTTCAAACCGCGAGTATAAAGACACGATTCAGCATGGCGAGATGCATAAGCGACGTCTGGCTATCGTCGTCAAATTCCGCGCAACACAGGTACAGGTAGTTCCATTGAGTTCTGTACCTCCTGGTGCCCATGACAAGACGGCGTTTCCTATACATCCCGCCACGTTAGCGAACCTGCATTTTTATGGAACAAGCGGTAAGCAAACGTGGGGAATCTGTGGCATGACGCAAACCGTCTCGCCCAGTCGACTGTTACCCCCGCTGAGTTGGTACACGAATAAAAGCGGCACACGCAAACTTGCAAGGAACACAAAGTATCAGGATCACATCAGTGCATCGGAGTTGGACGCAATGCGTACCGCCTTGATACATGCGATTGGCGTAACCGATTACGAGAAGCTGAGGACAAAGGCGCAAGAGGCTAAGGACGCGGCCACCGACATAGCTACCAAACAAAGTCAGATTGTCCTGCAACAACAACAGATCGCCCAGCTACAACGGCAGGTTGCTGCTCAGAACGCTGTCGCAGCCCGGCATGAAGCGGTAGAGGAGTTGGCGACACACTGGGCAAAGGAGATGGGCATCGATTTCGAACAACAAGTGCAGGAGCTGATAGAGATGAATGCTCAGCCCACACAATAGGATTTGACTCAGTATCGACTTTACGATAATATCGAGCTCGGTAGAGATGCGGAGGCAGTATCCAAACTCTACGACGGTCCTAGACCATTACTGCACAAAAAATTGCTTATTGAAAACCGCCCTTGAGGCGGTTTTCTCTTTTTGGCGTTCTACACGCAATGGCAATTCTCCTCTAGCCCGTCTCGCGCCCACGTTGTCCACACGGTTGCCCCTTCACCAAAACCGTAGCCCCCCTTCCAAAAGCATCGATTGTGCCAAACTGGCATGAGGTCCAGACTGGGCGCTCGTCAATAGAGAGCCCCGCACCACCATGACCTCCGATGCCTTCGATGACTCCCTGCTCCAGCAGTGGGTCGGCAAGACCGAAACCGTCGGCGCGCGCGTCAACGCCGTCACCGCCAACGCGCTGGCGGCCACGCTCGACCGTCCGGACCGCTTCGACACGGGCGCCGGCCTGCCGCCGCTCTGGCACTGGGCCTATTTCTGGCACGCCGCGCCGCAGTCCGAGCTCGGTCCCGACGGCCACCCGCAGCGCGGCGGCTTCCTGCCGCCGGTGCCGCTGCCGCGCCGCATGTGGGCCGGCGGCCGCCTGACGTTCAGCCGGCCGCTGCGGGTCGAAGGCGAAGCCACCCGCAGCTCGCAGGTGAAGAGTGTGAGCAGCAAGCATGGCGCCACCGGCCCGCTGGTGTTCGTCACCGTGCGCCACGAGCTGGCGCAGGAGGGCGCCGTGTGCATCACCGAAGAACACGACATCGTCTACCGGGAAATGCCGCAGCCGGGTGCCGCTGCGCCGGCGCCGAAGATGGCGCCGGTGGAAGCCGACTGGGAACGCAGCATCGCCCCCGATCCGGTGCTGCTGTTCCGCTACTCGGCGCTGACCTTCAACGGCCACCGCATCCACTACGACCGCAGCTACGTGACCGAGGTCGAAGGCTATCCCGGCCTGATCGTGCACGGCCCGCTGATCGCGACCCTCCTGCTCGACCTCGTGCAGCGCAATCTGCCGCAAGCGCGCATCGCCTCCTTCTCCTTCCGCGCCGTCGGCCCGCTGTTCGACATCGAGCCCTTCACGGTGTGCGGCAGCCTTGACCCCGACGGCCGCACCGTGCGCCTGTGGGCGAAGAACATCCGCGGCGAGCTGGCCATGCAGGCCGACGCCGTAATCGCCTGATTGCCTGATTCATACTGGACCACCACCATGTCGATTCAACAGAACCACGATTACCAGGACATCCGCGAAGCGGTGCGCGCCCTGTGCGCCGAATTCCCCGCCGAGTACTTCCGCAAGGTCGACGAGGCGCGCGCCTATCCGGAAGAATTCGTCACCGCGCTGACCCAGGCCGGCTGGCTGGCGGCCCTGATTCCCGAGGAATACGGCGGCTCCGGGCTGGGCCTGACCGAGGCCTCGGTCATCATGGAAGAGATCAACCGCGCCGGCGGCAACTCGGGCGCCTGCCACGGCCAGATGTACAACATGGGCACCCTTCTGCGCCATGGTTCGAAGGCGCAGAAGGAACGCTACCTGCCGAAGATCGCCAGCGGCGAGCTGCGCCTGCAGTCGATGGCGGTGACGGAACCGACCACCGGCACCGACACCACCAGGATCAAGACCACGGCCGTGCGCAAGGGCGACAAATACGTCATCAACGGCCAGAAGGTGTGGATCTCGCGCATCCAGCACTCCGACCTGATGATCCTGCTGGCGCGCACCACGCCGCTGTCGGAAGTGACGAAGAAATCCGAGGGCATGTCGATCTTCGTGGTCGACCTGCGCGAGGCGATCGGCCGCGGCCTGTCCGTGCAGCCGATCCTCAACATGGTGAACCACGAGACCAACGAGCTGTTCTTCGAGAACCTGGAAATCCCGGCCGAGAACCTGATCGGCGAAGAAGGCAAGGGTTTCAAATACATCCTCGACGGCCTGAATGCCGAGCGCACCTTGATTGCCGCCGAATGCATCGGCGACGGCTACTGGTTCATCGACAAGGTAACCAAATACGTGAGCGAGCGCGAAGTGTTCGGCCGCCCGATCGGCCAGAACCAGGGCGTCCAGTTCCCGATCGCGAACGCCTATGTGAACGTCGAAGCGGCCAACCTGATGCGCTACAAGGCCTGCGCCCTGTTCGATGCCCACCAGCCCTGCGGTGCCGAGGCGAACATGGCCAAGATGCTTGCCGCGGATGCGTCCTGGGAAGCGGCCAACGCCTGCCTGCAGTTCCACGGCGGCTTCGGCTTCGCCGCCGAATACGACGTCGAGCGCAAGTTCCGCGAGACCCGCCTGTACCAGGTGGCGCCGATCTCGACCAACCTGATCCTCGCCTATATCGGCGAGCACGTGCTCGGCATGCCGCGTTCGTTCTGAGGAGGCGACCATGAATGATTCCACCCTGCGCCCGCTGGACGGCATCACCGTCGTCACGCTCGAACACGCGATCGCCGCGCCCTTCTGCACGCGCCAGCTGGCCGACCTCGGCGCGCGCGTCATCAAGATCGAACGCCCCGGCGTGGGCGACTTCGCGCGCGCCTACGACAGCCGCGCGCGCGGCCTGGCCTCGCACTTCGTGTGGACCAACCGCTCCAAGGAAAGCCTGACGCTCGACGTCAAGCACGAGGAAGCCGGCGCCATCCTCGACAAGCTGCTGGAAGAAGCCGACGTGCTGGTGCAGAACCTGGCGCCCGGCGCCGCCGCCCGCCTCGGCCTGTCCTACGAGGCCCTGTCCGAACGCTTTCCGCGCCTGATCGTCTGCGACATCTCCGGTTACGGCGCCGACGGCCCCTACCGCGACAAGAAAGCCTACGACCTGCTGATCCAGAGCGAATCCGGCTTCCTGTCGGTGACCGGCACGCCGGACGAGCCGGCCAAGGCGGGCTGCTCGATCGCCGACATCTCGGCCGGCATGTACGCCTACTCGAACATCCTGGCGGCGCTGATCCGGCGCGGCCGCACCGGCAAGGGCAGCCACATCGACGTCTCGATGCTGGAAACCATGATGGAGTGGATGAGCTTTCCGCTCTACTACGCGATGGACGGCGCCTCGCCGCCGCCGCGCGCCGGCGCCGCCCACGCCACCATCTACCCCTACGGCCCCTTCCCCGCCGGCGACGGCCGGGTGGTCATGCTGGGCCTGCAGAACGAGCGCGAATGGGCGCTGTTCTGCACCAAGGTGCTCGGCATGCCCGAGCTGGCGGGCGACCCGCGCTTCAACTCGAACGCGGCGCGCACCGCCGCCCGCGGCGAACTGCGCGCCATCATCGTCGACGTGTTCTCCCGGTTCACGGCCGAGCAGGTGATCGACAAGCTGGAGTCGGCGCCGATCGCGAACGCCCACGTCAACACCATGCACGACATGTGGGAACACCCGCAGCTGAAGGCGCGCGGACGCTGGCTTGATGTGGCGACGCCCGCCGGTCCCCTGCCCGCCCTGAAGCCGCCCGGGGTGCCCGAGGACTGGAATGCGCGCATGGATCCGATTCCGGCGCTTGGGGCGCATACGGAGGCGATCCTGGGTGAGCTGGGGTATGGGGCGGAGCGGATCGCGGCGCTGCGCGAGCAGAAGGCAATCTAAGAACGACGGCACTAACCGGAGACGCATCAATGAACGAGCACCACCCCAGCCAGAAACTGGCCACCTTCGCCGCCAGGCTGCGCTTCGAAGACATCCCGGCACCGGTAATCAGGCGCGCCGAAGACCTCTTCCTCGACTGGTTCGGCTCGGCCCTGGCCGGCAGGACCGGCCGTCCGGTCCAGGTCATCGAAGCCTTCGCGCGGCAAATGGGGCCGCAGGAGGGCGCCTGCGAAGTGCTGATCGCGCGCCGCCGCACCACGCCGCTGTTCGCCGCGATGGTCAACGCCGCCTCCTCCCACTTCGCCGAGCAGGACGACGTGCACAATGGCTCGGTATTCCATCCGGCCGCGGTGGTGTTCCCGGCGGCGCTGGCGGTCGCGCAGGCGATTCAAGCGAGCGGACGCGATCTGCTGACGGCATCGGTGGCCGGTTATGAAGTCGGGATCCGGGTCGGCGAATTCCTCGGCCGCTCGCACTACAAGATTTTTCATACGACCGGCACCGCCGGCACCCTGGCCGCCGCCGCTGCCGCCGGTCACCTGCTGGGCCTGAGCCCCGAACAGATGCTGCACGCCTTCGGCTCGGCCGGCACCCAGGCCGCCGGGCTGTGGGAATTCCTGCGCGACGCCGCCGATTCGAAGCAGCTGCACACGGCCCACGCGGCGGCCGGCGGCCTGACGGCGGCCTACCTGGCGCAGGGCGGCTTCACGGGCGCAAGCCGGATCCTGGAAGGCGCCCAGGGCATGGCGGCCGGCATGTCGCGCGACGCCGACCCGGCAAGGCTGACCGATCAGCTTGGACAGCGCTGGACCCTGGCCGAAACCTCGTTCAAGTTCCACGCCTCCTGCCGCCACACCCATCCGGCCGCCGATGCCCTGCTGCAGGTGGTGAGCGCGCACGCGCTGCAGCCGCAGGACATCGTGGGCGTGACGGCGCGCGTGCACCAGGGCGCCATCGACGTGCTGGGCCCGGTGGTCGATCCGCGCACCGTGCACCAGGCGAAGTTCTCGATGGGGACGGTGCTCGGCCTGATCGCCGAATTCGGCAATGCGGGCCTGCAGGAATTCGAGAGCTTCTACAACGATCCGCGCATCGCCGCTTTCCGCAACAAGGTCGAGATGGTGCTGGACGAGGAAGTCGACCGCGCCTATCCGGCACGCTGGATCGGCAAGGTGACGGTGCACACCGCCGACGGACGCACGCTGGCAGGCCGCGTCGACGAACCGAAGGGCGACCCGGGCAACACCTTGTCGCGCGAGGAGCTCGAAGACAAGGCCCTGCGCCTGGCCGGGTTTGCCGATGCCGCCAGCCCGGACGAGATGCGCGCCGCTTTTGCCCGCATCTGGACGCTGGCCGATGCCGAGCGGGTCGGCTTCCTGCTGTCCGGCCAGGACTGAAGCATGCTGGAACGCTCCTATCTGTTCGTACCGGGCAACCGCCCGGAACGCTTCGACAAGGCCTGTGCCGCCGGCGCCGATGCGGTGATCGTCGACCTCGAGGACGCGGTGCCGCCCGCCGACAAGCAGGCTGCGCGCGATGCGCTGGCCGCCTGGCTGTCGCCGCAGCAGCCGGTGCTGGTGCGCATCAACGGCTTCGAGAGCGCCTGGTTCGAGGACGATCTCGTGCTCTGCGCCGTGCCCGGCGTGGCCGGCATCGTGCTGCCCAAGGCCGAGCACGAGGCTGCGCTGGCCAGGCTCGACGCCGCCGGCGCCACCGCCATCCTGCCCCTGATCGAAAGCGGCCTGGGATTGTGGAATGCCGCCGCGCTGGCGCGCATGCCGCGCGTGCAGCGCCTGGTCTTCGGCTCGATCGATTTCAGCCTCGACCTGAACATCCAGGAAAGCCACGAGACCCTGCTGCATGCGCGCTCCCAGTTGGTGCTGGCCTCGCGCGTGGCGGGCATCGCGGCGCCGGTCGACGGCGTGACCACCAGCTTCGACGATCCCGTCCGCGTGCACGGCGACACCCTGCGGGCCCGCGCGCTAGGCTTCGGCGGCAAGCTGTGCATTCACCCGAAACAGGTCGCTCCCGTGCACGAGGCCTTCGCGCCGACCGCCGCGGAGCTGGACTGGGCCGGGCGCGTGGTCGCCGCGGCCGAGGCGGCGCAGGGCGGCGCGGTGGCCCTCGACGGCAAGATGGTCGACCGGCCGGTCATCCTGATTGCGCAGCAAATGCTCGAAGAAGCACGGCGGCGCAAGTAACAACCCAGCTGTTCCCATTTCAACGACAAAGGAGACAAGATGAAATTCAAGATCATGCACGCGGTACTGTTCGCCGCCACCTTCGGCAGCGCCGGCGCCTACGCCCAGGCGCCGATCGTCATCAAGTTCAGCCACGTGGTCGCCAACGACACGCCGAAGGGCAAGGGTGCGCTACGCTTCAAGGAACTGGCGGAAAAGGCGACGGCGGGCCGGGTCAAGGTCGAGGTCTACCCGAACAGCACGCTGTACAAGGACAAGGAAGAAATGGAAGCGCTGCAGTTGGGATCGGTCCAGATGCTGGCGCCCTCGCTGGCCAAGTTCGGCCCACTGGGCGTGAAGGAATTCGAAGCCTTCGACATGCCCTTCATTTTCCCGGACAAGCAGGCGCTGTACCGCGTCACCACCGGCCCGGTGGGCAAGTGGTTCTTCGCCAAGCTCGAACCCAAGGGCGTCCATGGCCTGGCCTATTGGGATAACGGCTTCAAGGACATGACCGCCAACAAGCCGCTGCACACGCCGGCCGACTTCCGCGGCCTCAAGATGCGCATCCAGAGCTCGAAGGTGCTGGACGCCCAGTTCCGCGCGCTCGGCGCCAATCCGCAGGTGATGGCCTTCTCCGAGGTCTACCAGGCGATGCAGACCGGCGTCGTCGACGGCAACGAGAACACGCCGTCGAACATCTATACGCAGAAGATGCACGAAGTGCAGAAGGACATGACGATTTCCAACCACGGCTATATCGGCTACGCGGTCATCGTCAACAAGAAGTTCTGGGACGGCCTGCCGGCCGACATCCGCACCAAGCTCGAGGGCGCGATGGCGGAAGCCACCAAGTACACCAACGACATCGCCCAGGAAGAAAACGACAAGGCGATCGAAGCGATCAAGGCCAGCGGCAAGACCACGGTCTACACCCTGACCCAGGCCGAGCGCGAAACCTGGCGCAAGGCGATGTCGCCGGTGTACAAGCAGATGGAGAGCCGGGTCGGCAAGGAGGCACTGGACGCCGTGGAAAAGGCCGTGGCGGGTAAATGAGATGACGCCGATGCGAATCGCCGACGCGGACGGCGGGCCCGTGCTGGACGAACGGGTGCTGCTCGGCGCCCTGCCGCTGGCGTCCATGCCGGCGCGGGCGCTGGAACTGGGCTGCGGCACCGGGCGCCAGACCCGGCTGCTCGCCGCCGGCGGCCGCTTCGCCTCCATCCTGGCGCTGGAGGTCGACCGCATCCAGCACGACAAGAACCTGCTGGTCGACGACCTGCCCGGCGTGCGTTTCGCACTGGGCGGGGCGCAGCGGATTCCCGCGCCGGATGCCGGCGTGGACGCGGTCTTCCTGTTCAAGTCCCTGCACCACGTACCGCTCGACCTGCTGGGCCAGGCGTTCGCCGAGATGCACCGGGTGCTGGCGCCCGGTGGCCTGGTGTACATCTCGGAACCGGTGTTCGGCGGCGACTACAACGAGATCCTGCGCCTCTTCCACGACGAGGAGAAAGTGCGCGCGGCCGCCTTCGAGGCGACCCGTGCGGCCGTCGATGAGGGATTGTTCGAGCTGGTGTCCCAGACCTTCTTCCGCGCGAAGGTGAAGTACAGGAGCTTTGCCGACTTCGAACGGAAGGTGATCCAGGTGACGCATACCGAGCATCGCCTGTCGCCCGCGCTGTACGCGCAGGTGCAGTCGACATTCGAGGCCCACCTGGGCCCGGACGGGGCGAACTTCCTGGCCCCGTTCCGGGTCGACCTGCTGCGCAAGGCGTGATCGTTTAGTCGACCGCCTTGACCATGGACTCGATCACCTTCTTCGCATCGCCGAACACCATCATCGTGTTCGGCTGGTAGAACAGGTCGTTGTCCAGGCCCGCATAGCCGGAGGCCATCGAGCGCTTGTTGACGATGATGCTCTTGGCTTTATAGGCTTCCAGGATCGGCATGCCGGCGATCGGCGATTTCGGGTCCTTGGCGGCCGGATTCACCACGTCGTTCGCGCCCAGCACCAGCACCACGTCGGTCTGGCCGAATTCGCCGTTGATGTCCTCCATCTCGGCCACCTGGTCGTAGGGCACCTCGGCCTCGGCCAGCAGCACGTTCATGTGGCCGGGCATGCGGCCCGCCACCGGGTGGATGGCGTAGCGCACCTGCACGCCGTGCTCGGTCAGCTTCTCGGCCAGTTCCTTCACCGAGTGCTGGGCGCGCGCCACCGCCAGGCCGTAGCCCGGGACGATGATCACGGATTCCGCGTTCTGCAGGATGAAGGCGGCGTCTTCGGGCGAGCCGGCTTTGACCGGACGCTGTTCCTTGGCACCGCCGGCGCTGGAGTCCACCGCCTCGCCGCCGAAGCCGCCCAGGATCACGTTGAAGAAGGAGCGGTTCATCGCCTTGCACATGATGTACGAGAGGATGGCGCCGCTCGATCCCACCAGCGAGCCGGCGATGATCAGCATCGAGTTGTTCAGCGAGAAGCCGATACCGGCCGCCGCCCAGCCCGAATAGGAGTTCAGCATCGACACCACCACCGGCATGTCGGCGCCGCCGATCGGGATGATGATGAGTACGCCCAATATGAAGGACAGCACGGTCATCACGATATAGGGCGTCCAGGCCGCTGTATTACTTCCTCCGGTGCCGCTTGAAAAGCAGAACACGAGGCCCAGCGCGATGATGGCGATCGCCACCAGCAGGTTGATGATGTGCTGGCCCGGATAGCGCACCGGCGCGCCCTGGAACAGGCGGAACTTGTACTTGCCGGCGAGCTTGCCGAAGGCGATCACCGAGCCCGAGAAGGTGACGGCGCCCACGAAGGTGCCGATGAACAGTTCCAGCCGGTTGCCGAAGGGGAGCGCGGCGCCGCGTTCGGCGATATTGAAGGCCCAGGGCTCGGACACGGCGGCGATCGCGATGCAGACCGCGGCCAGGCCGATGAGGGAGTGCATGGCGGCCACCAGTTCCGGCATCTTGGTCATCTCGACCCGGCGCGCGGCAACGGTGCCGATGGCGCCGCCCACCACCACGCCCAGCAGCACCAGGCCGAAGCCCATGCCGCCCGTGCGGATCTGTTCCTGCAGCTTGAACATCAAAGCGATCGTGGTGACCACGGCAATCGCCATGCCGGTCATGCCGAAGGCATTGCCCATGCGCGCCGAGGACGGCGAGGACAGCCCTTTCAAGGCCTGGATGAAGCACACCGATGCCACCAGGTACAGCAGCGTCACCATATTCATGCTGATGAAATTCATGCTGCCTCCTTGGCACCGATGCCGTTGCCGGGCTTGTCGCCCGCGACGGCCTTGCTTGCCTTTGGCTCCTTCTTCTTGAACATCTCCAGCATGCGCTGGGTGACCAGGAAGCCGCCGAACACATTGACGGCCGCCAGCGCCACCGCGATGGTGCCCGCCACCTGGCCGGTGATGCCCTCGGTGAGGCCGGCCGCCAGCATGGCGCCGACGATGATGATGGCCGACACTGCGTTCGTCACCGCCATCAGCGGCGTGTGCAGGGCCGGCGTGACGGTCCACACCACGTGGTAGCCGACGTAGATCGCCAGCACGAAGATGATCAGGTTGATGATCGTGTGACTGATTTCCATGTTCTGCTCCTCCACTTATTTACGCAACACTTCGCCATCCGCGCACACCATCACGGCGCGCACGATCTCGTCCTCGCGGTCGATGGCGAGCTTGCCTTCCTTGTCGACGATGAGCTTCAGGAAGTCGAGCACGTTGCGCGCGTACAGGGCCGAGGCATCGGCCGCCACCAGGGCCGGCAGGTTGGGCTCGCCGATGATGGTCACGCCATATTTATTCACGGTCCGGCCCAGTTCCGTCAGCGGGCAGTTGCCGCCCTGCTCGATCGCCATGTCGACGATGACGGAGCCCGGCTTCATGGCCCGCACCGTGTCTTCCGAGATCAGCACCGGCGCCTTGCGGCCCGGGATCAGGGCGGTGGTGATGACGATGTCGGCGAGTTTGGCGCGTTCGTGCACCAGTTCGCCCTGGCGGCGCATCCAGTCGGCCGGCATCGGGCGCGCATAGCCGCCCACGCCATGCGCGATCTCCTTCTCTTCGTCGGTCAGGAAAGGGACGTCGATGAATTTGGCGCCCAGCGACTCGACCTGCTCCTTGACCGGCGGGCGCACGTCGGAGGCCTCGATCACGGCGCCCAGGCGCTTGGCGGTGGCGATCGCCTGCAGGCCGGCCACGCCCACGCCCATGATCAGCACGCGCGCCGCCTTGACCGTGCCGGCGGCCGTCATCAGCATCGGCATGAAGCGTTGATAGGCATTCGCGGCCAACATCACCGCTTTATAACCGGCGATGTTGGCTTGACTCGACAGCACGTCCATCGACTGCGCGCGCGTGATGCGCGGCGCGGCCTCCAGGGCGAAGGCGGTGAGGCGCTTGTCGGCCATCGCCGCCAGGTTCTCGGTATCGAAAGGGTTCAGCATGCCGATCAGCGCGGTGCCCGGGGCCATCAGGGTGCGCTCGTCCGCGTTCGGGGCGCGTACCTTCAGCACCAGCTCGGCCTGGAAGGCTTCCTGGGCGCTGCCGATGCGGGCGCCGGCGGCGGCATAGGCATCGTCGGTTACGGAAGCATGCAAGCCGGCGCCGGACTGCACGATGACTTCGTGCTGGGCTGCCAGCTTCTTGACGGTTTCGGGCGTTGCTGCGACGCGTGTCTCACCTGGCCTGGTTTCGGCCGGCACACCAATCTTCATCATGCCTCCGCAAAATTGATAAACTGTCTACAATCTAGCATGCAAAAGTCGACAAGAGCAGTTGTCAATATCGATCAGTGGTATTTCGTAAACAGACCGGCAATTTTCCTGCCCAACGTGTTACAGACCTAGGGATATCCCGCCGTTTTTTGTATCAAATCAAGCAAAAAGTCCGACCAGAACTGTTGCAATGCAGCGTGCGTGCAAGCAATGGCTGTGCCATCAAGGTAAAATGTCGGCACACTACAAGGACGCGCATGACCCATACCTTCAGACCATCAGTGACCGTCGCTGCGATCATTCAGCGCGATGACGGCCGCTTTCTGCTGATCGAAGAGGAAACCAGCGACGGCATCCGGCTGAACCAGCCGGCCGGCCACCTCGACCCATTCGAATCGCTCGAACAGGCGGTGATCCGCGAGGCCATGGAAGAAACCGCCCACGAGTTCGTCCCCGAGGCGCTGGTCGGCATGTACATCTCGCGCTACCACTCGAAGTCGCGCGGCACCGACGTCACCTACCTGCGCTTCACCTTCTGCGGCAGGCCGGGCAGGCAATACGACCAGCCGCTCGACGAGGGCATCCTGCGCACCTTGTGGATGACGCGCGACGAACTGGCGGCCTGCCAGGAGCGCCACCGCAGCCCGATCGTGCTGAAGTGCGTGGACGACTACCTGGCCGGCAAGCGCACTGAGCTCGACCTGCTGTACACCGACCATACGGTATTCGATGGCGGTCTTTCAATCAAACCGGACGTAACGTAAGCATGAGCAAGAAAAAAGTCGTGATCGGGATGTCGGGCGGCGTCGACTCCTCGGTCGCGGCCTGGATGCTGAAGGAACAGGGCTATGAAGTCGTCGGCCTGTTCATGAAGAACTGGGAAGACGACGACGATTCCGAATACTGCTCGACGCGCCAGGACTGGATCGACGCGGCCAGCGTGGCCGACGTGGTCGGCGTCGACATCGAAGCCGTCAACTTTGCCGCCGAATACAAGGACCGCGTGTTCGCGGAATTCCTGCGCGAGTACCAGGCCGGCCGCACCCCGAACCCGGACGTGCTGTGCAACGCCGAGATCAAGTTCAAGGCCTTCCTCGACCACGCCATGAAACTGGGCGCCGACCTGATCGCGACCGGCCACTATGCGCGCGTGCGCCAGAACCCGGGGACCGGCAAGTTCGAGCTGCTGAAGGCCTTCGATTCGACCAAGGACCAGAGCTACTTCCTGCACCGCCTGAACCAGGCGCAGCTCTCGAAAGCCCTGTTCCCGCTGGGTGAGATTCCCAAGACCGAGGTCCGCAAGATCGCCGAGAAGCTGCAGCTGCCGAACGCGGCCAAGAAGGACTCGACCGGCATCTGCTTCATCGGCGAGCGCCCCTTCCGCGAATTCCTGGGCCGCTACCTGCAGCACAAGCCGGGCCCGATCAAGCTGGACAACGGCCAGACGGTCGGCGAACACGTCGGCCTGTCCTTCTACACCCTGGGCCAGCGCAAGGGCATCGGCATCGGCGGCCTGAAGTCGCACAAGAACGCGGACGGCACCAGCGAGCCGTGGTTCGTGGCGCGCAAGGACATCGCCAGCAACACCCTCTACATCGTGCAGGGCCACGACCACCCCTGGCTGTTGTCCGCCGAACTTGGCGCGGGCCAGGCCAGCTGGATCGCCGGCGAAGCGCCTGCTCCACGCGCACTGTCCGCCAAGACCCGCTACCGCCAGGCCGACGTCGCCTGCAGCGTGGCGCCGGAAGGCCTGGACCGCTTCAGCCTGCGCTTCGACGAGCCGCAATGGGCGGTGACGCCCGGACAATCGGCGGTGCTGTATGACGGGGATGTTTGCTTGGGTGGTGGGATTATCGATAGCGCCACTGGCGTTTGATCCCGTACTCGTAGCCCGCGGCGTTTGATCGTCGTCCCCGCGAAGGCGTGGACGACGTTTACACGTACGTGTCCGCAGTCGACTGTTGCACCCTTCCGCAAAATTTCACGATTTTTAGCCGCGCTTGCCATTTCTCCATCGAACTGCGCGCCGAAATATCGTAATCTTCACTAATGTTGCCGCACGGCAAATTTTGCACACAGGAGCAGCAATGGCTGAAGACACCAACAACGCGACAGAAGTGCTGTCGTTCCGGCTGGGCGCGGAAGAATATGCGCTCAGCATCCTCAAGGTCCAGGAAATCCGCGGCTACGACAACGTCACCCGCATCGCCAGCGCGCCGGACTACCTGAAGGGCGTGGTCAACCTGCGCGGCATCATCGTGCCGATCGTCGACATGCGCATCAAGTTCAATGTCGGCAACCCGACCTACGACGCGTTCACCGTGGTGATCGTCCTGAACATCAACGGCCACACGATCGGCATGGTGGTCGACAGCGTGTCGGACGTCGTGACCCTGACGCCGGACCAGATCAAGGCCGCGCCGGACCTGGGCGCCAGCGTCGCCGCAGAATACCTGCAGGGCCTGGGCACCGTCGGCGAGCGCATGCTGATCCTGCTCGACATCGACAAGCTGCTCAGCTCCGAAGACATGGGCCTGCTGGCCGCCGCACGGTCCGCCGCCTGACAGTACTGCCTCCCACGGCCGCGGCATGCGCCGCGGCTGTCTGCCTCATCTCGCTTCACCTCCAACAACATCATGAATTTCAGTAATTTCAAACTGCGCACCCGCCTTGCGCTGGGCTTCGGCATCATCTGCGCCATGCTGATCGTCGTTCTCGTGCTGGCCGTGACCATGCTCGGCCGCGTCAACCAGGGTGCCCGCGACATCGTGCAGCAACGCATGCCGAAGATCGAGGCGGCGACCTCGATCCTCGACCAGACCAACAACATCTCGGTGGCGCTGCGCAACCAGATGCTCAACGACGATCCGGCCGACCGCAAGCTGCAGACCGCCAACGTGATGAAGGCGCGCGCCACGATCCAGTCCATCCTCGACGGCTACCACGCCGAGACCACCGCAGGCGCGGAGCGCGAGCTGGCCAACCAGACCGCCGAGCACAACGCCACGTTCGTCAAGGACCAGGACGAGCTGCTCAAGCGCATCGGCGCCGGCGACATCGATGGCGCCAAGGCTTACCTGACCAGCGAATTCCGCCCCCTGCTGCTGGCCTACAAGAAGGTCCTGAACGAGCAGATCAAGCTGCAGAAGACCGCCGTGGCGGCGGCCAGCGACAACGCCGAACTCACTTATTCGGAAACCCGCACGCTGATGATCGGCCTGGGCCTGGCCATCCTGGTGATGGCGGGCGTCATCGCCTGGCGCATCTCGGCATCGATCGCGGTGCCGGTCGCGCGTGCGCTGGAGGTGGCGAATACCGTCGCCGCCGGCGACCTCACCAGCCACATCGACGTGACCACCCGCGACGAGATGGGCCAGCTGCTGCAGGCCCTGAAGGCGATGAACGAAAGCCTGGCGCGCACCGTACGGACCGTGCGCAGCGGCACCGACACCATCGCCACCGCCTCGGGCGAAGTGGCGGCCGGCAGCCTGGACCTGTCCTCGCGCACCGAGCAGCAGGCCAGCTCGCTGGAGGAGACGGCGTCGTCGATGGAAGAGCTGACCTCGACCGTCAAGCAGAACGCCGACAACGCGCGCCAGGCCAATGTGCTGGCGGAATCGGCCTCGAACGTGGCGGCGCGCGGCGGCGCCGTGATCGAGCAGGTGGTCGGCACCATGCGCGAGATCCACGATGCCTCCGGCAAGATCGCCGACATCATCGGCGTCATCGACGGCATCGCCTTCCAGACCAATATCCTGGCGCTGAACGCGGCCGTCGAAGCGGCGCGCGCCGGCGAGCAGGGCCGCGGCTTCGCGGTCGTCGCCGGCGAAGTGCGCAACCTGGCCCAGCGCTCCGCCGCCGCGGCGCGCGAGATCAAGGCCCTGATCGTGGATTCGACCGGCAAGGTCGAGAACGGCAGCAAGCTGGTCGGCGAAGCCGGCAGCACCATGCGCGAAATCGTCGACGGCGTGCGCCGCGTGACCGACATCATGAGCGAGATCACCGCCGCCAGCCACGAGCAGAGCAGCGGCATCGAGCAGATCAACCGGGCGATCGCACAGATGGATGAAGTCACCCAGCAGAATGCGGCGCTGGTGGAGCAGACCTCGGCGGCCGCCGAAGCGATGCAGGACCAGGCGGCGCGCCTGGCGCAGGCGGTGAGTGTGTTCAAGGTGGAGGGCGCGGCGCAGGCCGTGGCGCCGACGCTTTCCAGGCCGCTGAAGCGCGTGGAAACGCCGAAGCTGGCGCAGGCGGCTAAGCCGGCGCAGCGCAAGGAGCCGGTGGCGGCGGAGTGGGAAGCGTTTTAATAAGAACGTCCGTCGCCCCCGCGGCTTCTCTAAGACGTTCAGGCGCCCCGATGCTGCCTGACGATATTCAGCACCGTAGTGCGAATGGTCCGCAGTACGGTCTCCGCCTTGAAGGGCTTGACGATGAAGCCCTGCACCCCGCGCGTCAGCGCGGCCTGCACCGCGGGTGCGTCGAGGGTGCCGGAAACCATGAAGATCAGTGTCTTCGGCAGATGGGTGCGCAGTTGCTCGACCACGTCGTTGCCGTCCTCGACCTGCTCGCGCGCGATGCAGAAGATGTGCGGGCGGTGCTTCTGCGCCAGCGCGTAGCCGAGCAGGCTGGTATGGGTCTGGCCGGCCACTTCGTAGCCGCCGTCGGTCAGCACGGTGTTGAGCAGGCCGCGCGAGATCGCGTTCGAATCGACAATCACTGCCTTGAGCATCATGGTTTTCCTGTCCTTCCTCAGTTGGCGTCCCACGCCAGCATCTTCCAGCTCACCCCGAGCCTGACGTCGGTCTTCAGGTCGACCAGCTTGCGCGAGACCTCGAGGATCTCGCGCTCGGCGCGCAGGCGCTCGCCCAGCGGGGTCTTGAGGATGCCGGCGCCGGCCATTACCGCGTCCAGGTCGCCGTAGGCGTTCAGCAGGCGCGCCGCGGTCTTCATGCCGATCTTGGAGACGCCCGGCACGCCGTCGGTCGGGTCGCCCATCAGCGCCAGCAGGTCATGGATGCGCTCGGGCGCCACGCCGAACTTGTTGCGCACCCAGGCGTCGTCGTGCCACTCGCCCTTGAAATGGTCCCACACCAGGGCGCCATGGGCGATCAGGGCGTGTAGGTCCTTGTCGGTGGTGGCGACCACCGCATCTCCCCTGCCCTCCGACAGCCAGCGCATGACGCCGGTAGCGATCACGTCGTCGGCCTCGACCTCGGGAATCATGAGCGCGTGCAGGCCGGCCGCGCGCAGGCGCTCGTGGAATTCCGGCAGCGCATTGCGCAGGTCCGAGGGCATCGGCGCCCGTCCCTCGCGGTAGCGCGGATACAGGGCGTGGCGCCAGGTCTGGCCGCCGTAGTCGAAGGCCGCCAGCACGTGGGTCGGCGCATGCGCCTCCAGCAGCTTGCGGAAGGACGAGAAGGCGTGGCGCAGGGCGATGCTGGCCTTCAGGTCGGAGTCCGGCTCCGGACTGGCCTCGTAGACCCGGCGGACGATGTTCAGGCCATCGATGGCCAGCAGCTTTGCCATACTCTCTTACTTGACGAAATCGTACTTCCCGCCCCGTTCGAGCGCGCGCCGGTAGGCCGGACGCGCGTGGATGCGTTCGAGGAAGCCGCTCAGCTTCGGATACTTGCCGTCCAGCCCACCGCGCGCGGCGGCCGCCTCCAGCGGGAAGCTGACCTGGATGTCGGCGGCCGAGAACGCGTCGCCGGCAAACCAGTCGCGCTCCGCCAGCTCGCCCTCGAGGAAGGCCAGGTGCTGGCGGATCTGCGGCAGCACGAAGCTGTCCTTGACCCGGTTGGCGATGGCGCGCGCGATCGGGCGCACGAAGAAGGGCGCCGGCGAATTCTCGACGCGGTCGAACACCAGCTTGAGCAGCAGCGGCGGCATCGCCGATCCTTCCGCATAGTGCAGGAAATAGGTGTAGCGCAGGCGCTCGGGCGTATCGGGCTTCGGTTCCAGGCGGCCGTTGCCGTAACGCCCCACCAGGTATTCGATGATGGCGCCGGACTCGGCCACGATGGTGTCGCCATCCTGGATCACCGGCGATTTTCCCAGCGGGTGCACGGCGCGCAGCTCCGGCGGCGCCAGCATCGTCTTCGGGTCGCGCTGGTATTTTTTGATCTCGTACTCCAGGCCGAGTTCCTCCAGCAGCCACAGGATGCGCTGGGAGCGGGAGTTGTTCAGGTGGTGGACGATGATCATCGGCTGGCGGTGGTCGGGAAAATGGCGCTAGCTTAACATTTTGCCTCGCAATTGCGTACCGCTCCCCGCTTGGGTAATATGCTTGAATGCAACTTTTAACAATCTAGGAGACCCCCCGATGCCGCGCCCCAGCCTGCCGACCCTGTCCATTCTTCCCCTGCTGTTCGCGGCGCTCGGCGGCACGGCCATGGCCCAGACGCCGGCGATGGCGCCCGACATCCCGTCCGACAAATTCTCGATCACGCTCCCGAATGCCGACTACGTGAAGCGGGAGGTGATGATCCCGATGCGCGATGGCGTCAAGCTGCACACCGTGATCGTGATCCCGAAGGGAGTCAGCCACGCCCCGATCATGCTGACCCGCACGCCGTATAACGCCTCCGGCCGCACCGCCCGCATGAAGAGCCCGCACATCACCTCGCTGCTGGGCGACGGCGACGATGCCTTCATCGAGAACGGCTATATCCGCGTGTTCCAGGACGTGCGCGGCAAGTACGGCTCGGAAGGCGACTACGTGATGACGCGTCCGGTGCGCGGCCCGCTGAACAATACCCAGGTCGACCACAGCACCGATGCCTGGGACACCATCGACTGGCTGGTCAAGAACGTCAAGGAATCGAACGGCAAGGTCGGCATGGTCGGCTCGTCCTACGAGGGCTTCACGGTGCTGATGGCGCTGGTCGAACCGCACCCGGCGCTGAAGGCGGCAGTGCCGATGAGCCCCATGGTCGACGGCTGGCGCGGCGACGACTGGTTCCACAACGGCGCCTTCCGCAATACCAACCTGGCCTATATCGCCGGCCAGAACGCGGCGCGCGGCAAGGGCGAGGAGATCGTCACCGGCATCCACGACGACTACGACGCCTTCCTGCGCGCCGGTTCGACCGCGGACTACGCCCACATCTACGGCGTCGACCAGCTGAACTTCACGAAGAAGATCTTCGAGCATCCGGCCTACGACAGCTACTGGCAGGAGCAGGCGCTGGACCGCATCCTGGCGAAGAAACCCTTGACGGTGCCGACCATGACCGTGGTCGGCCGCTGGGACCAGGAAGACATCTACGGCGCCTACGCGACCTATGCCGCGGTGGAGCCGAAGGACAAGGACAACAAGCTGAATTCGCTGGTGGTCGGTCCGTGGCGCCACAGCGGCGTGAATTACGATGGTTCCTCGCTGGGCGCCCTGAAGTTCACCGGCGACACCGCCCGCCAGTTCCGCCGCGAAGTCATGCTGCCCTTCTTTGACCAGTACCTGAAGGATGGCGCCCCGGCCTTCGACACCCCGCCCGTATGGAGTTACCAGACCGGCGTGAACCGCTGGCGCCGCCTGGAGCAGTGGCCGCTGGTCCCGAGTTCGACCGCGCTGTACCTGAAGCCGGGCTTCGGTCTCGGCTTCGGCAAGGATGAGATGCGAAGCGATGCCAAGGGCGCGGCCTTCGACGAATACGTGTCCGATCCGGCGAAACCGGTGCCCTTCGTGCCGCGTCCGGTGCGCATGGGCGAAGGCACGGTCTGGAAGCCCTGGCTGGTGACCGACCAGCGTTCGTATTCCGACCGCCCGGACGTGCTGACCTATGTGAGCGAACCGCTGAGCAAGCCCCTGGAACTGGCCGGCGAGCCGATGGTGAACCTGTTCGCCTCGACGTCCGGCACCGACAGTGACTGGGTGGTCAAGCTGATCGACGTGTATCCGGACGAGGTCGCGGCCCAGCCGGAGATGGGCGGCTACCAGCTGCCGATCGCGATGGACATCCTGCGCGGCCGCTACCGCCAGGGCTTCGACAAACCGGCGGCCATCCCGGCCAACAAGGCCGAGCGCTACCGCTTCGCACTGCCGAACGTCGACCACGTCTTCCTGCCGGGCCACCGCATCATGGTGCAGATCCAGTCCAGCTGGTTCCCGCTGTACGACCGCAACCCGCAGACCTTCGTGCCCAACATTTTCCATGCCAGGGCGGGCGACTTCCGCAAGGCGACCCAGCGGGTCTACCACGCGCCGGGCATGGAAAGCGCGATCGAACTGCCGGTCGTTTCGGCTGGGAAATAAACACTGCCGAGCCGGCCAGCCGTTGTGGCCGGCCGGCGACATTGTGTCAACCGGACAGGGCTTCCTTAACAAACACGTGTAGGCTGAACCCAGCATTTCATTTACCGCGGGGTCGTCCCGCACCATGCGAGGTCCACCATGAAGCACCTGTTGTCCGCCACCGCACTGCTGCTTGGCAGTGCGCTCGCCCATGCCCAGTCGGCCCACTGGACCTTCACCTACACCGGCTTCTACGACCATGAAGCCGCGGTCTTCCTGCCCGGCATGCAGATCTCCGGTTCCTTCACCGGCACCGACCTGAACGCCGACGGCGTGCTCGAACTCGGCGAGCTGAATTCGCTGACCATCGGCTCGATGGACTACATCGCCTGCGGCACCAGGAGCAATGCCTACTACCACTGCGGGGCCGACAGCTTCGTGTTCTCGCCCGACAAGGGACTGTCCTTCAGCCTGGGCGAATACGGCAGCGACCCCGAGGGCTGGCGCGGCGGCGGCCACCTGATCGAGTCCGGCAAGATGAGCTACGAATACCAGTTCGATCCTTACACCACCACCGAGCACCACCTGTACTGGACCGAGGGCACGGTCCTGAGCATGATGTCGGCCTCGCCGGTGACGCCGGTGCCGGAGGCGCCTGCGTGGGCGATGCTGGCGGCGGGGGTTGGGGCCGTGGGTTTGTGGCGCCGGCGGCCTGCGAAGTTTGCGTTCTTAGTCCGTCAGTAATGGTAGCGGCAGGAGATGATGACAAGCTCTTCATCCTGCACTTCGTAGACCAGGCGGTTTGTCTCGTCTATCCGGCGCGACCAGCAGCCGCTCAGGCTGTGTTTCAGGGCCTCGGGCTTGCCGATCCCTTCGAACGGGCTTCTCTGCGCGTCCTTGATCAGATCATTGATACGTTTGAGTGTCTTCCGATCTTGCGTTTGCCAATAGATGTAGCTGTTCCAGGCTTCATCCGTGAACTTCAGGTTTCGCATGATGCGCCTCTTCGGCTTCCAGAGTATCGATCAGTTCCCGGGACTGAGCCTGGCCGGAACGGGCTTGGGCGAGGGACTTGGCAAGATGCGCGGCGTTTGCCGGAGAGCTCAGCAGGTGCACTGTTTCCATGAGGCTGCTGTAGTAATCGAAGGACATGACAACGGCATCGGGAGCATCACGGCGCGAGATTACCGTTACGTCTGCATCTTCGACCACTTGATCGATCACAGTACGAAGGCTGTTACGCGCGTCGGAAAAGTTGACGATTCTCATTTGCCATCTCCAGAAGAATATTGACTTGTACAATATATAGTACAACTCTAAGTATAGCGCAAATAGCCTGGATCGCAAGCGAGCCCGATCACGGTTCGTCAACGTACCGAGTCATCCTCGCCGCTCGCCTACCATCGCAGGCATGGGCAACATCTACATCGGCATCTCGGGCTGGCGTTACGACCCCTGGCGCGGGGTGTTCTATCCGCCGGGTCTGGTCCAGGCGCGCGAGCTGGATTACGCATCGCGCTTCCTTCCCACCATCGAGATCAACGGTTCCTTCTATGCGCTGCAGCGGCCCGCGAGCTACGCGGCCTGGTATGCGGCCACGCCGCCCGGCTTCGTGTTCGCGGTGAAGGGCAACCGCTTCCTCACCCACATGCTCAAGCTGCGCGGGATCGAGACGCCGCTTGCCAACGTGCTGGCCTCGGGCGCCGCCACGATGCCAAGATGACGGGACGTTCGCTGCTGGAGATCGACGCCGTGCGCCCGCTGCGCCACGCGGTCGAGGTGCGCCACGAGAGCTTCCACGACGAGGCCTTCATCGCCCTGCTGCGCAGGTACAAGGTGGCGCTGGTGGTGGCGGACACCGCGGGCAAGTGGCCGGACTGGGAAGACGTCACCGCGGACTTCGTCTACATCCGCCTGCACGGCGAGCATGAGCTGTATGCGAGCGGGTACGAGGACGATTCGCTGGCGCGCTGGGCGGCGCGGATACGCTCGTGGAGCGAAGGGAAGCAGCCGGAGGATGCGCGGCTGGTGTCTTCGATACCGCCGCCGAAGGCCGGGAGCCGGGATGTGTACTGCTACTTCGACAACGACATCAAGGTGCGGGCGCCGTTCGATGCGAAGCGCTTGATGGCATTGCTGGACGTGGAATGGCGGCCTGCGGCCTAGAAATGGTGGATCTAGCGCTTCACATGCACCTGGATGATCTTGCGCCCCTGCGCATCCTGCTCCGGCATCGGCTCCGTTTCGCAGGTCCCGCAGGTATCGCAGCCGCTGCCGCAGCCCGCGTCCTTGTCGAGCCAGCGCGCCAGCAGGCCGCGGCCAGAGCCGTCCGAGAACTTGTAGACGATCTTGCGGCGCCAGGACAGCGGCAGGTATTTGCCCGCCGCGTACAGCGCCGCGAGCAGCACGATCATGCCGACGACCAGATACTGGACCATTTCAGCTCCCCAGCGCCCAGCGCGCGACGTGGTAGGTGATGAAGGAAGCCGTGTAGGCCAGCGCGAACATGTAGCCGGCCATCAGGAAGGCGTAGCGGATGCTGCCGGTCTCGCGGCGCACGACGGACAGGGTCGACAGGCACTGCGGCGCGAACACGTACCAGGCCAGCAGCGACAGCGCGGTCGCCAGGCTCCAGGAATGGGCGATCAGCGGCGCCAGCGAGGTGGCGACGTCGTCGCCGCCGCTGGACAGCGCGTACACGGTGCCGAGCGCGCCGACCGCGACTTCGCGCGCGGCCATGCCGGGCACCAGCGCGATGCAGATCTGCCAGCCGAAGCCGATCGGCTCGAAGACCACCGCCAGGGCGCGTCCCAGCATGCCGGCCACGCTGTAGTAGATCGGCGGATGGGTCGCCCCTTCCGGCGCGCCCGGGAAGCTCGACAGGAACCAGACCAGCACCATCAGGGTCAGGATCACGGTGCCGACGCGGGTCACGAAGATCTTCGCGCGTTCCCACAGGCCCAGGGCCAGGTTCTGCAGGTGGGGCCAGTGGTAGGCCGGCAGTTCCAGCATCAGCGGGTGATGACCCTTGGCGCGCGCGGCGCGCTTGAAGAACCAGGCCACGCCCATCGCGCTGACGATGCCGGCCGCGTACAGCAGGAACAGCACCAGGCCCTGCAGGTTGATGCCGGCGCCGAGCTGGCGGTTCGGGATGAAGGCCGCGATCACCAGCGCATACACCGGCAGGCGCGCCGAGCAGGTCATCAGCGGCGCGATCATGATCGTCACCAGGCGGTCGCGCGGGTTCTGGATCGTGCGCGCCGCCATCACGCCGGGGATCGCGCAGGCGAAGGAAGACAGCAGCGGAATGAAGGCGCGTCCGGACAGGCCGACGCCGCCCATCAGGCGGTCGAGCAGGAAGGCCGCGCGCGGCAGGTAGCCGCAGTCCTCGAGGATCAGGATGAAGAAGAACAGGATCAGGATCTGCGGCAGGAACACCAGCACGCTGCCGACGCCGCCGAAGATACCCTCGACGATCAGGCTGCGCAGCGGGCCTTCGGCCATGCTGGAACCGATCCAGCGGCCGAGTCCCTCGACGCCGTTCTTGATCAGGTCCATCGGCACGGCGGCCCAGCTGAACACGGCCTGGAACACCAGGAACATCAGCGCGGCCAGGATCACCGGGCCCAGCACCGGATGCAGCACGACCCGGTCGATCTGCTCGGAGAGGTTGCCGGTGTCCTTGTCGAAGCTGACGCAGGCCCCGATGATGCGGCGCACCTCGCGCTGGGTCTCCTCGACCGGCACGGCGTCGATCGCGGAAAGCGCGCGCGGCTTGACCGGCGCGTCGAAGGACAGCGCTTCGAGCGCTTTCAGCAGGCCTTTCTCGCCGCCGGACTGCACGGCCACGGTCTCGACCACCGGCATGCCCAGCTCTTGCGACAGTTTTCCGGTGTCGATCTCGATGCCGCGCTTGTTGGCGACGTCGACCATGTTCAGGGCCAGCACCATCGGCAGGCCCAGGCGCTGGATCTCGAGCACCAGGCGCAGGTTCAGGCGCAGGTTGGTGGCGTTGACGACGCACACCACGGCGTCCGGCGACTGTTCGCCGGCGCGCAGGCCGGCCACCACGTCGCGCGTGATGGCTTCGTCGGGGGTGTGGGCGGACAGGCTGTAGGCGCCCGGCAGGTCGAGCACGCGCATGGCGCGACCGCCCGGCAGGGTGAAACTGCCTTCCTTGCGTTCGATGGTGACGCCGGCGTAGTTCGCGACCTTCTGCCGCGCGCCGGTGAGGCGGTTGAACAGCGCGGTCTTGCCGCAGTTCGGATTACCCAGCAGGGCGATGAGCGGCGCCCTGGCCGCTGCCTGGACCTGCTGTTCTACTGCTCCCATGTATATATGGCCTTATTCCGGCTGGATCGAGATCAGCGCCGCTTCGAAACGGCGCAGGGCGAAAGTGGACTGGCCGACCTTCACCGCCACTGGGCCGCCGGGCAGGCCGCCCTTCAGCATGCGGATTCGTTCGCCGGGGACGAAGCCGAGCTCCAGCAGGCGGCGCGAGACGTCGGCGCCATCGCCACCATGGCTGGGGGCGAGATGGATCACGGTGGCGCTCTGGCCCGCCTTCAAGGCGTCGAGCGTGGTCAGGGTCGGTGCAAGAGTCATGATGTCGCTTCCAATCGAATTCGGCTGCAGCGCTGATGAGACATGTGAGCATCATAAACCTAAATGCGAATTATTTCTATTTGCGATTTGTCTACTTGTGTTCACTCTGCCTCGATTACGCGACAAAACGCTTGCATTCAGGCTTCGACTTCGGGAGAATACAAAACATAATGAGAATGATTCGCATTATAGACCAAACAACACCGGAATAAAGACCATGATCGTCTGCGTCTGCAACAACATCTCCGACCGTGAAATCCGCCAGGCCGTCGAAATGGGCCTGACCTCGATGTCCGACCTGTACAAAGAGCTCGGCGTCGGCACCTGCTGCGGCAAATGCGTCAGCTATGCCCGCGAGGTGATGAACGAACACCTGGAATCGACCACCACGGTCACCGAGCTGCGCCGCACCACGGTGGCCGGCCTGGCCGCCTGATTTTTCCGAATCGTCCCGGCCGTCGCCGCGCCTGCGGCGCCAGCGACGCCGGTCCAGTTTTACAAGCGCCATGACCTCATAGCAAAGCGTGGGATTGCCGCACACATATCGATGCGCGAAGCGGCCGATGCGCGGCGCGTCCTGATAACATGGTGCTTCCGAAGCAGCCATCTCGCCTGTCTTATGCCCGTCATCCCGTTTCGCAATCCGAGGACGCCGCCGCCCCCGTTTACGGTTCAACCGCCTCCCACACCTTCGCGCCGCGCCGTCGCCGTCAAGTGGCTGCGCAAGATGCATGGCTGGATCGGCCTGTGGGGCGCCGTGCTCGGCCTGCTGTTCGGCAGCACCGGCATCCTCCTGAACCACCGCGCGGTGCTGAAGATTCCCGCCGCGCAAACCCAGGAAAGCACGGTGCAGGTGCCCCTGCCCGACCCGGCCCCGGCCGACCCGCAGGCGCTGGCCGCCTGGCTGAAATCCTCGCTCAAGCTCGCCCCCGATCCGGCGCGCGTGAAACTCGATCCGGCCCGCACCGTGGCCTGGGGCGACCGCACCATGGTCCAGCCGGCGCGCTGGAGCGCCAGTTTTACGTCCCCCTCCGGGACGGTAGCGGCCGAGTACTGGGTCGGCAACAACTACGTGACCCTGAAACGCACCGAGAACAATGTCTTCGCCACCCTCACCAACCTGCACAAGGGCGTGGGCATGAGCGTGGGCTGGATCCTGCTGGTGGACACGCTGGCCGGCTCGATCATCCTGCTGTCGCTGTCCGGAATGGTGTTGTGGGCGCTCACCAACCGCAGGCGCACGGTGGGCATCGCGATCGCCTCGGTCTCGCTGCTGCTGGCCGGCGGTGTGGCGCTGGCATCGATATAAGGATGGCGGGCCCCGCGGTTTTGCTATGATGCCGATATCACGTCAACAATAAAGGGCACTCCATGAAGGGCGATCCGAACATCATCCGCGCACTCAATGCGCAGCTGACCAACGAACTGACTGCGGTCAACCAGTACTTCCTGCATGCGCGCATGTACAAGCACTGGGGCTTCACACGCCTCGGCAAGAAGGAATACGACGAGTCGATCGGCGAGATGAAGCATGCGGACCGGCTGATCGACCGCATCCTGATGCTGGACGGCCTGCCCAACCTGCAGGCCCTGCACAAGCTGCTGATCGGCGAGTCGACCCAGGAAATGCTGGAATGCGACCTCAAGCTCGAGCGCGCCGCCCAGCAGACCATCAAGGACGGCATCGCCGCCTGCGAGACCGTGCGCGACTACGTCTCGCGCGACCTGCTGCTGGACATCCTCGAAGATACCGAGGAGCACATCGAGTGGCTGGAAACCCAACTCGACCTGATCGTCAAGGTGGGTATCCAGAACTACCTGCAGTCGCAGATGGGCGACGTCAGCGAGGAGTAAACGCCGACGCCGAAGCGGCAGCCGGGTCGCGCCAGCGCGTGACCCATTTGTCGTAGAAGTTCAGGTCACGCGGCACCGCGCCGGCGACCGCGCAGATCGCGCCGGCGAATTCGTTGGCGCGCGCCAGGGTCAGTTCGAGCGGCCAGCCGCGCATGCGGCCCAGCAGGAAGATCGCCGAGAAGGCGTCGCCCGCCCCCACCGTGTCGATCACGAAGGGCGGCGCCGGGTTGTCGCGGTTGGCGATCAGGCCGCCGTCCGCCAGGAACACCACCGAGCCGCGGTGGCCCAGGGTCACGATCAGGGTTTCCAGGCCGAAGCGGTCCATCAGCGCGCGGCAGGCCGCGTGCACTTCCTCGGTGGCCAGCGGCGCATCGCTCGGGCCGATCTGGAAATACCACTGGAACAGCGCCTGCAATTCCTCTTCATTGACCTTGACGATGTCGGCCGCCTCGAGCGAACGCGTGACGGTGCTTTCCTCGTACTGGCCGGGACGCAGGTTGAGGTCGAGGTAGCGCTTGGCCGGCGTCGCGTCGAGCACGGCGGCCAGGGCGGCGCGCGAACGCTGTTCGCGCTGGGCCAGGGTGCCGAAGTAGACGATGCCGGCATCGGCGTTCGCCAGGCTGGCGGCGGCGGCGGCGGCGTCGATGAAGTCGTAGGCCTGGCGCGGCAGGATGCGGAAGCGGTGGCCCTGGCCGCTCCTTTCGACCACCACGCGGCCGGTTTCCTCCATCGGGTCGTGCTGCAGGCCGGCGTCGCTCATCGCGAAACGCTCGAACTCGCCGCGCACGGCCTGGCCGTTGCGGTCGCGGCCGATGCGGGTGATCATCAGGCTTGGGGCCATGAAGGCGGCCAGGTGGCGCGCGACGTTGAAGGGCGCGCCGCCCACCACCTGCTCGGTCGGGAATTCGTCGACCAGGGCTTCGCCGAACACGACCGTGGTCGGCGCGGATGCGCTTATTGCGGCGCTCACGAGGCGATAACCGGCACGGTGTCCTTGAAGGACTGGCGTTCCGACAGCTTGTCGAACAGGCGCGCCAGGTTCGGGTGCTCGCCGCGCCAGTCGATGGCGGGGAAGCGGAGTAGCAGCCAGCCCAGCACGCAGCCGACCGCGACGTCGGCCAGGGTGTAGTGGATCCCCATGCAGAACGGCTGCTCGCCGAGGTTGTCGGACATGACCTGCAGGCCCTTGCCGACCTTGCCCATCTGGCGCTCGATCCAGGCCTGGCTCTGCAGCTCGGCGGGGCGCTGGGTGCGCTCCAGGTAGGCCAGCACGGCCGCATCGCCGACGCCGTCGGCCAGCGCTTCCCAGACCTTGACGTTGGCGCGGTCGCGGCTGTTGGCGGGCAGCAGTTTGCACACCGGCGTCAGCGTGTCCAAATACTCGGCGATCACGCGCGAGTCGTACATCGCGCTGCCGTCTTCCATCACCAGGCAGGGCACCTTGCCGAGCGGGTTGGTGGCGCTGATCTTCGTATCGGCCGACCAGACGTTTTCGAGCTCGAACACATAGTCGAGCTTCTTCTCTGCCAACACGACGCGCACCTTGCGCACATAAGGACTCGTGACGGAACCGATGAGTTTCATAAATGCTCAGATTAGGGGACTGACTGACAGTATAGCATCGGGCAATGACCGGATAATGGCGTGGGAAAGGCGTGCAACGCTGTCCACATTCGGCTTGACAAACCCGGTTCGCGCAGGCTCCCGATGGTAAAATCGCGCTTTTGCACTCATCCCCGCCCGCCATGACCTCTACCGCCTCCTCCTCCACCCTGTCGGCCCTGTCCCCGCTGGACGGCCGCTACGCCGCCAAGACCGACAAGCTGCGTCCGATCCTGTCGGAAGCCGGCTTCATGCACCACCGCGTGAAGGTGGAGATCGCCTGGCTGCAGGCACTGTCGCAGGCCGGCTTTGCCGAACTCAAGCCATTCTCGCCCGAGGCGAACGCCCTGCTCGACAAGCTGGCCGCCGACTTCTCGGAGCTTGATGCCGCCCGTATCAAGGAAATCGAAGCCGTCACCAACCACGACGTCAAGGCCGTCGAGTACTGGCTGAAGGAAAAGGTCAAGGACGTGCCGGAACTGGTCGCGGCCAGCGAGTTCATCCACTTCGCCTGCACCTCGGAAGACATCAACAACACCTCGCACGGCATGATGCTGAAAGCGGCGCGCGACGGCGTGATGCTGCCGGCCCTGCAATCCATCATCGCCAGGCTGACCGAGATCGCCCACGTCAACGCCGACCTGCCGATGCTGTCGCGCACCCACGGCCAGACCGCCAGCCCGACCACCCTCGGCAAGGAATTCGCCAACGTGGTCGCGCGCCTGCAGCGCGCCGTCAAGCGCATCGAAGGCGTCGAGATCCTCGGCAAGATGAATGGCGCGGTCGGCAACTACAACGCGCACCTGGCAGCCTACCCGGGCTTCGACTGGCCGGCGTTCAGCAAGAACGTGATCGAACAGCGGCTGGGCCTGACCTTCAACCCCTACACCATCCAGATCGAGCCGCACGACTACATGGCCGAGCTGTTCGACGCGATCTCGCGCACCAATACGATTTTGCTCGACCTGAACCGCGACATCTGGACCTATGTCTCGCTGGGTTACTTCAAGCAGAAGCTGAAGGCCGGCGAAATCGGTTCGTCGACCATGCCGCACAAGGTCAACCCGATCGACTTCGAGAACTCGGAAGGCAACCTGGGCCTGGCCAATTCGGTGCTGCGCCACATGGCCGACAAGCTGCCGGTCTCGCGCATGCAGCGCGACCTGACCGACTCGACCGTCCTGCGCAATATCGGCGTCGGCTTCGGCTACGCCCTGCTGGCCTACGACAGCTGCCTGCGCGGCCTGAACAAGCTGGAAGTGAACCCGCTGCGCCTGGAGCAGGACCTGGACGCCAACTGGGAAGTGCTGGCCGAGCCGGTGCAGACCGTGATGCGCCGCTACGGCATCGAGAACCCCTACGAGCAGCTGAAGGAACTCACCCGCGGCAAGGGCATCACCCGCGAAGCGCTGCAGGAGTTCATCGGCAAGCTGGCCATGCCGCAGGAAGCCAAGGCCCTGCTGCTGGCGATGACCCCGGCCAACTACACCGGCCTCGCGGCCCAGCTGGCCAAGGCGATCTGAGTGTTTCCGGCCCCGTCAGCGGGGCCGGATAAGGTGTTTTTGACAGATCTCGAGGACGGCATCGACGCATTGCCCGATGCTGTCCCTGGCGGTATGCAGCTCCAGCTCCGGCGCCGCCGGCGCCTCGTAGGGCGATGAGATGCCGCTGAATTCCTTAACTTCCCCCGCCCGTGCGCGCCGGTACAAGCCCTTGACGTCGCGCCGTTCGCAGTCGGCCACGCTGGCGTTGCAATAGATCTCGAAAAAGTGTCCCTCCGGCAGCAGCCGGCGCGCCCGCTCGCGGTCCTGCGCAAACGGCGAGATCAGCGCCGTCAGCACGATCGCGCCCGATTGCGCGAACAGGGACGCCACCTCGCCCACCCGGCGGATGTTCTCGTGCCGGTCCGCGTTCGAAAAGCCGAGGTCGCTGCACAGGCCCTGGCGCAGCCTGTCGCCGTCCAGCACGAAGGCGCGGCAACCGAGCGCGTGCAGACGCCGCTCGACGCTGCTGGCCAGGGTCGACTTGCCCGAGCCGGACAGGCCGGTGAACCACAGCACCGCCGGCGCGTGGCCGTGCAGGCGTTCGCGTTCGCGCGGATCGATCAGCGCTGCCACACCAGCTTCACGCCGACGCTGCGTCCCACTTCGCTGCGGAACTGGGACACGCCGTATTCGCCGTGGCTGCCGTTCAGATTGTTGCCGATGACGGACAGCTCCATGCCCGGCGCGAAACGCCACCCGAAGCGCAGGTCGAGCGCATTGTAGGCCGGCACTTCAGGCCGTCCGGTGGCGCCGACGTGGCGCACCGCCAGTTCGAGCTCGCGCGCGCTGTCGAAGGCATAACTGGAGCGCAGCTGGGCCGTGTAGGCCGGATCGGTGCCGGTGGTCGCCACGCTGCCGGCGTCGACGCTGCCGGGCTTCAGCGTGAAGCGCTCGTGCAGCGCCGTCAGGCCGCCCGACAGGCGCCAGGCATCGCTCATCTGGTAGCTGCCCCAGGCTTCGAGGCCATGCGCCCGGCCTTCCATCAGGTTGCCGAATTCGATCGTGCCGGCGGGCGTGATGTCCTGGGTGCGCAGGTGGTCGTACAGGTTGCGGAAGGCCGTGACCGAATACGACATCCGCTGTCCGACCTGGCCGCGGTAGCCGAGTTCGAACACGCGCGCCACTTCGGAGCGCACCCGCGGACCGCCGGCCAGCAGATAGGGCGGCGCACCGGGGACGTAGGCGTCGACGTCCAGGCGCGACGGTGCGCGCACGGTGCGCGAATAGCTGGCCCACAGCGAGTGCGCCGGCGAGACCCGCCAGGACAGGCGCAGGGTCGGCAGGAATTCGGCGCCGGTATAGGGGTTGCGCTCATAGCGCGCGCCGGCCGTCAGGCGCAGGTCGTCGCGCAGCGCCATCTCATCCTGGGCGAACAGGCTGGCCCAGGGCTGGCGGTCGCTGGCCGGCAGGAAGGCGACGAAGCGGCTGTTGTCGACCTTGTCCCAGCTGTAGCGGTACTCGCCGCCCCACACGATGCTGTGCATGCCCCACTTGGGGAGCGAGTGCTGGAGCTGGAGGTCGGCGATGTCGACCGAATCCGTGAAGGTGGGCGGCACCTGGCGGTAGCGGTGATCGACATAGGCCTGGGCGCTGAGGCTGCCGCCGCCTTCGAGCGCATGCTCCCAGCGTCCGGTCAGGTTGGCGCCGCGCGTGATGATGTCGTCGACCCCGACGCTGGCGCCCGGCGCGGCGATGGCGCCCGGCGCCGGCTGGCCCTGGCGGCCGCGCCAGGCGTTGCCGTTGAGGCTGATGCGGTCCTGGCCGCGCTCCCAGTCGGAGCGGAAGCCGACCTGGCCCTGGTCCCAGGCGTCGTCGATCGGCGCACCGCTGGCGAGTTCGCTGTGACCCAGGCCGAACACCTTGCCGTACACCCGCCAACTGTGTTCCGGACCGCCCGCACCGTGGCGGAAGGCGGCTTGGGCGCCGTCGCTGTCGCCGCGCAGCACCAGCAGGTCGCCGCGGGTATCGGCCGCATGGCGGGTGGTGATGTTGATGACGCCATTCACGGCATTCACGCCCCACAGCGTGCCGCCGGGGCCGCTGATCACCTCGATGCGTTCGATGTCTTCCAGCATGACGTCGGGCTCGTCCCAGAACACGCCCGAGAACAGCGGCGAATACACGGAACGGCCGTCGATCATCACCAGCAGCTTGTTGGCGGGGCTGTTGCTGGAACCGTTCATGCCGCGCGCGGAAATGTAGTAACCGGAATTGTTGGAGCGCGCCACTTCCAGGTTGGGCGCCAGGCGCAGCGCTTCGGCCAGGCTGCGGCTGCCGGAACGGCGGATGTCGTCGGCGGTGATCACGAACACCGAGGCCGGCGCATCCTGCAGGCGCTCCGGCCGCTTGGACACCGACGTCACCTCGATGTTCGCCAGTTCCTCGATCGACAGGTCGGCGAATTCGGCCTGGCGCTCGCCGCCCGTACGCTCGCTCGACTGTTCGCCCGCATGCGCGCAGGTGGCCAGGGCCACGCCCAGCAAAAGGAGGGGCAGGCGGAGCGCAAACGGCGCCCGGCCGGGAGCGGACGACATCATAAGGTGTTCGAGGAAATATTCATGGCCGACAATTATCATTGATAAATCGGCCAAGTCAACATTTTACCTTCGTCACACCCTCATCCGATGGGAGCTTTTTCCGATTGTTCCGCCAGCTGAACAATGTTATCCGTTTTGCTGGCTTCCTGACTCCCCATGGAATTGTTAAAGTACGGAATCAATACACCAGCTATTTTGTTAAGATCTTGTTCCGACAAGAATATTTTCCGGAGTCAAACATGTACGAGCGGCAGCGGCAGGAGCAGAAGTCTTACACCACGACCGCGATCGCGCTTCACTGGCTGATCGCCGTGCTGATCGTGGGCGCCTTCACGCTCGGCCTGGTGATGACGGACATCCCGGGCTTTTCGCCGACCAAGCTGCGCTACTACTCCTGGCACAAATGGGCCGGCGTGACCGTGCTGCTGCTGGCCGCCCTGCGCCTGCTGTGGCGCCTGAAGAACCGTCCGCCGGCGCTCGCGGCATCGATGCCGGCCTGGCAGCAAAGCGCGGCCCATGGCCTGCACCACCTGCTCTACCTGTTCATGTTCGCCGTGCCCGTCTCGGGCTACCTGTATACCCTGGCGGCCGGCGTCCCGGTCAAGTACTTCGGCCTGTTCCAGCTGCCGGTGTTCTACGCCAAGAATCCGGCCCTGGCCGACATCCTCAAGCCAATGCACTACTGGCTGAACATGGCCATGGCGGCCCTGGTCGCCCTGCACCTGCTGGCCGCCCTGAAGCACCAGATCCTCGACCGCGACGGCACCATGCGCCGCATGCTGCCCGGTCGTTCCATTTGAAGGAGAAAGCATGAAAACCACCTCTTCCCTGGCCGGCATCCTCCTCGGCGTCGCCCTGGCCGCGAACGCCGCGCCGCTCAAGACCGACGTCGCCCACAGCAGCGTATCGGCCGTTTTCAAGCAGATGGATGTGCCGGTCGAATCCAGTTTCAAACGATTCGACGCCCGGATCGACTACGACGCCGCGCACCCGGACAAGGCCAGCGCACGGGTCGACATCGACACCGCCAGCTTCGACATGGGCCAGGCCGACTACAACAAGGAAATCGCGAAGAAGGAGTGGTTCAACTCGGCCCAGTTCCCGAAGGCGACCTTCGTCTCGTCGTCGATCAAGCCGGCAGGCAGCAACAAGCTGACCGTCACCGGCAAGCTGACCATCAAGGGCAAGACCGCCGAGGTCAGCTTCCCGCTCAACGTGAAGCCCGAAGGCGGCAGGCAGGTATTCGAAGGCCAGCTGCCGATCAAGCGCCGCGCCTTCAACGTCGGCGAAGGCGAGTGGCAGGACACCAGCATCGTCGCCGACGACATCGTCATCAAGTTCCGCGTCGCCGCGGGTTAATTAGCAGCAGTTAATAGGCAGCATCCACACTAACGAAGGAAACCCGTCACATGAAACTGAAGCACCTGAGCATCGCCCTCCTGGCCGCAGCATTCGCAAGCAGCGCCTTCGCCGCCGACAGCTACAAGATCGACCCGAGCCACACCTACCCGAGCTTCGAAGCCGACCACTTCGGCGGCCTGTCGGTCTGGCGCGGCAAGTTCAACAAGACCGACGGCGGCATCGTGCTGGACCGCGCGGCCAAGACCGGCACCGTCGACATCGTCATCGACGCCAACAGCATCGACTTCGGCAACGACAAGCTGAACGAGCACGCCAAGAAGGCGGAGATGTTCGACGTCGCCAAGTTCCCGACCGCGACCTACAAGGGCAAGCTGGTATTCAACGGCGACACCCCGGCAACGGTCGACGGCGAACTGACCCTGCACGGCGTGACCAAGCCGGTCACCCTCACCGTCAACAAGTTCAAGTGCATCATCAACCCGATGCTGAAGAAGGAAGTGTGCGGCGCCGACGCCTCGGCCACCTTCAAGCGCAGCGACTTCGGTGTGAGCTACGGCGAGTCCTTCGGCTTCAATATGGACGTCAAGCTGGCGATCCAGGTCGAAGCGGTCAAGCAGTAATTTTTGACCGGACGTAAAAAAACCTCGGCGCCGCAAGGCGCCGAGGTTTTTTATCGTTCAAGGAAAATTAACGGCCGTCGCGATCCAGGTCACCCGGCATGGCGCGCTCGACGCGATCCCAGGCTGCACGGCTGGCCGACTTGGCCTGCTCCCACGACAGGCGCGAATGGCCTTTCACGCGATCCCATTCATCGGCCATGTGCGGCTCGGCCAGGTCGTAGGACGGGTAGCGGCGGGCGTTGTTGTAGCCCAGCGCATAGGCCGGCGAGTAGTCGTCGTAGCTGTAGCCCGGCGAGTAGTACGGCTGGGTCTGGTAGTTGGTGCGCCAGTAGTTGTCTTCCTCGGTCGGGTTGACCAGGTGGCCGGCGCCCTTGCCGGCCATGCCGCCGGCGATGCCGCCGATGGCCGCGCCGGCCGCCATGCCGACCGGACCGCCGACCGCGCCCAGCGCCGCAC
>NZ_JBFRFV010000013.1:0-155561 GCF_052115005.1 Massilia sp. 2TAF26 | reverse complement strand
CCGCAACACCGGACCGCGCCCTGGCCCTGCCGCAGGCAGCCGACGCGGTGTCGCCCCCGGCCGCGCGCCAGGTCCAGCCGGACGCCGTGCCGGCGGTGCGTTTCGCCGTCCATGCGCAGAACGACGGCGCCGCCGCAAATGCCGGCGGCCAGGATGCGGGCAGCGACCGTGGCGGCACCGGCAACGCTGCGCCGGCAAGTACGCCGGACCGCGCCGCCTTCGCCGGCGCGATCGCATCGCAGCCGGCGCCGACCGCAGCGGCCGCCGACACCGTCAAGCTGGCCGGCCCGCCGACCGCATGGCGCCAGAGCCTGCAGGAAGCGCTCGGCCAGCGCATGAACGTCCAGGTCGGCAATGGCATCGAGCAGGCCGTGATCCGGCTCGAGCCGCCGCAACTGGGCCGCATCGACATCGCGATCCGTCACAATGCCGGCGCGCTGGAAGTGAACATCTCGGCCTCCAACGGCGAGGTGCTGCGCCAGCTGCAGACCGTCAGCGACAACCTGCGCAGCGACCTGTCGCAGCGCCAGTTCACCGAGGTCGCCGTGACGGTCGTCCCAGCGCCGAAGAACGGCGCGGCGCCGTTCGGCGATCCGCAGCAGGGCCGCGGCCGCCGGCAGGACCGCGAGCAGGAAGACAATCAGCCCGGCCGCGCCCTGGCCGAAGCAGGCAACAACGCGTCCGCTTTCTCCCTGGGTGGACGTGACTAAGGTCAGACAACGATGAGCAAAATGAAAACAATCATCGCCATTGCCGGCGCCGTGATCCTGAGCGCCGCTGGCGCCGGTGGCGCCGTGTGGTGGTTCATGCCCAAGCCGGCCGTCGCCGCGGGCGCGGACAAGAGGGCAGCCGAGGAAAAGCCGAAGGCTGCCAAACCGATGAAATACGTCACCCTCGACAAGGTCATCGTGATGCTGCGCCGCGGCCCGAACGAAGACGAGAGCCACTACCTCTCGACCGACCTGGTGCTGGCCACCGAGCCGTCCAGGGAAAAGGAAACCAAGGAAAACCTGCCGCTGCTGCGCAGCCTGGCCGTGAGCACGCTGTCGAACTTCACGATGGCCGAGGCCTCGACCATGCCGGTCGAAAAATACGCGGCGCAGCTGAATCGCGCCTTCAATGCCGACTATGAGCGCAAGCATGCTGAAAAGCCGTTTGCGGAAGTCATGATCGGCAAACTGATCATCGAATAGCAGCCGGGGACAATGTGGGTTACATGACCGACTACGCCGACAGTTACGCCAGCACCGAGTACGCCGGCGCCGCCATGCACGCGGCGATGAGCGCAGCGGAGGAGCAGCGCCACCTGGTGGCATATGCGCCGCTGGTCAAGCGCATCGCACGCCAGCTCAACTCGCAGGTGTCGGGCGCGATGGGACGCGAGGACATGGAACAGATCGGCCTGATCGGCCTGCTGGAGGCGCTGCGCCGCTACGGCACGCCGGACACCGGCTTCGCCAGCTATGCCTCCTTGCGCGTGCGCGGCGCCATCCTCGACGAACTGCGCCGCCAGGACTGGCGTCCGCGCGCGGTCCGCCAGGACAGCCACAAGATGCGCGACGCCGTGCGCGCCCTCACCCGCAAGCTGGGCCGCGAGCCGAACGACCGGGAAGCAGCGGAAGCCCTCGGCATCGGCCAGGACGAATGGCGCCAGTTCCTGCTGGACGACGTCGCCGAGGAGCTGCTCAGCTTCGACGACGTGCTGCAGGAGTCGACCGATCGCGCCCAGAGCGCGCCGGGGCCGGAAGAACAGTTCATCGTGCGCCGCAGTCTCGAACAGGCCCTGAACGCCCTGTCCGAGCGCGAGCAGCGCGTGATCCAGATGATTTACGAATTCGAGCTCAGCTACAAGGAAATCGCGGCCGTGCTCGACCTGTCCGACGCCCGTGTCTGCCAGCTGAACAAGAGTGCGCTGGCCAAGATGAAAGCGGCGCTGGCCCAGGCCTGAACGACCAAACAAGAAAGGTAACAACATGCAAATCCTTGGCATCCTGATCGTGCTGGGCGCCGTATTCGGCGGCTTTGCCTTCATGGGCGGCACCGTCGGCGCCATCTGGCAGCCCATCGAAATGCTCATCATCGTCGGCGCCGCCGTCGGCGCCCTGGTGGTGGGCAATCCCAAGCACGTGCTGGCCGAGCTGCTGGTCCAGTTCAAGAAGATCATCGGCCGCCAGAAGCACGACTCGGAATTCCAGCGCCAGCTGCTGCTGCTGATGTACGAACTGCTGCAGACCGCCGCCGGCGGCCTGAAGGCGCTCGATGCCCACGTCGAGGCGCCCAAGGAAAGCCCGATGTTCCAGCGCTATCCGCTGATCCTCGAAGAGCCCAAGCTGCTGGCCTTCATCGTCGATAACTTCCGCCTGATGGCGATGGGTAAGATCAACGCCCACGAGCTGGAAGGCGTGCTGGAACAGGAACTGGACGCCATCCACGAAGAGCTGATGCAGCCCTCGAAGTCGCTGCACAAGATCGCGGAGGCGATGCCGGGCTTCGGCATCCTGGCCGCGGTGCTCGGCATCGTGATGACCATGAACTCGGTCGGCGGCGGCGCCGACACCGCCGAGATCGCGGAGCACATCGGCGCCGCGATGGTCGGCACCTTCATCGGCATCTTCTTCTGCTATGGCGTTCTGGATCCGATCTCCAACATGATGAAACAGCTGGTGAATTCGGAAGCGTCGACCATGGAGACCGTGAAGGTCGTGCTGTGCACCCACGTGGCCGGCAAGCCGCCGCTGCTGGCGATCGACGCCGGCCGCCGCCTGATCCAGCTGAACACCAAGCCGAGCTTCGCCCAGCTGGAAACCTGGATCAACGCCATGGCCGACGGCGAAGACGCCGGCGCCGCCAGGAAGCGCGCTTAAGGGACGGGGCGGACCAGCATGCAAGCAGCAAAAAAAGGCGAGAAGCACCTCGAGGAGACCATCGTCAAGCGTGGCGGCGGCAAGCAGCAGGACGACGAGCACGGCGGCGCGTGGAAGGTGGCATTCGCCGACTTCTGCATGGCGTTGATGGCGCTGTTCCTGGTGCTGTGGCTGATTGCCGCGCGCGAGGCCTCGGCCCTCAAGAGCATCGTGCGCGACAACACCGCGGCCGGCCTGATCGAAGGCAGCGGCGGCAGGCACGAGATCGCCGGGAATCCGAGCGGCAGCCTGATCGAACGCTTCCCGATGCCGAAGGCGAACGGCGGCGCGCAGGGGCCGGACGCCGGCGGCAAGGCCACCGCGCACACCCGTTATGAATCGCCGTCCGAGCTGGCGGCGCTGGCCCACGCCCTGCAGAAGATGAGCGCCGATGCCGGCCTGGCATCGAACCTGGCCACCGTGGTCACGCCGGAAGGCCTGCGCGTGATGCTGCACGATACCGACCGCCAGGGCATGTTCGTGCGCGGCAGCCCGATTCCCGTTGACCGTTTTTCAAAACTGTTGCGCGCAATGGCGCCGCTGTTCGAAAACATGGAAAATCAGATGCTGGTCGTAGGCCATACGGACTCCTTGCAGTACACTAGCAAGGACCCGAACAGCTACTCCAACTGGAGCCTGTCGGCCCATCGCGCGCTGGCTGCGCGCTCCCAGCTCCTGATCGGCGGCATGCGGAAGGAAAGCGTCCTGCAGGTGGTCGGCATGGCCGACCGCGCACCGGTCGATGCCGCCAAACCCGACGCCGCCGTCAACCGCCGTATCGAACTGCTGATCCTGACGACCAAACAGGCTGCCTCCATTACCGCGATGTTCGGTACGCCCGCCCAGACCGAAGACCTGAGCAAGGACGTGTCGATCACCAAGCCGGGCGAGGACGGGCTCAAGGAACTGCGCAGCCAATTGCCGAAGAAACCATGACGATTCAATCCAAACCCCGAGGATCCCGCATGAAGATCACAGGCGCCTCCACACCTTCCATCACGATCGCGCCGCAGGCCGGCGGCCCCGTGGCCGCTCCCGCCGCAGCCCCCGTCGCCGCCAGCGAAGCACTCGAATCGAGCGTGCTGCAGCCGGCGCAAAGCGCGCTGAAAGCCTTGCCCGACTTCGACGCCGCCAGGGTCGCCGAACTGCGCGACGCCCTGCAGAAGGGCGAGCTGCCCTTCGACGCCGGCCGCCTGGCGGGCCTGATCCAGCGCTTTCACGGCAGTCAGGGCTGACGATGGGCCGTCTGACCCGCGACCAGGCTGTCGCCCGCCTGCTGGACGGTATCCGGCACGACATGCAATCCTGCTCCGTCATCCGCGAGCTGCTGGAGCGCCAGTTCCAGGCCGCGCTGCGCCACCGCGCCGCCGAACTCGGCGCGCTGGCCGGCGAACTGATGCCCCAGCTCGACGCCATGGAACAGCGCCGCCAGCAGCGCGTGCAGCTGGTGCGCGCCCTGCACGGCGCCGCCGCCACCATGGACGACATGCTGAACGGCCTGCCGGCCGCGCAGCGCGGCCGCGCCACTGCCGACTGGCAGCAGCTGGAACAGCAGGTGCGCGACTGCAAAGAGGCCACCGCCCGCAACGGCAAGCTGATGGCCGACCAGTACACCGTGATGCAGCGCGTGCTGCACGGCGAGGACCAGCTCTATGCGCCAGACTGAATTCACCACTGGCTCGATCACGGCGACCGCGCCAACCGCGGCGACCCGCCCGACGGCGGGCATCGGCGGCGGTAGCGGCTTCGGGAACATCTTCGGCTCGGTCCAGGAAGAAGTCGCGTCCTTCATCCAGAACGGCAGCGGCGACAGCTTCGTTGGCGGCAGCGGTCGTGCGATGCTGAGCGCGGAAGGCAGCATATGGCAGGCGCGCGTCGGCCAGGCCGCCAACGCCATCGTCGGCGACGGCGGCGAGGCGTCGCCCGACCAGCAGGCTTTTTTGGAGAGCATCGCGCCGTGGGCAAAGGAAGCGGCCGACAAGCTGGGCGTCGCGCCCGAACTGGTATCGGCCCACGCCGCGCTGGAATCGGGCTGGGGCCAGCGCCCGCTGCGCAACGCCGACGGCAGCTCGAGCTTCAACCTGTTCGGCATCAAGGCCGGAAAGGGCTGGGCCGGCGACGTCGCCGAATCCGCGACTACCGAATACGTCGGCGGCGCAGCGCTCAAGACGAGCGCGCGCTTCCGCGCCTATCCGGACCAGGCCAGCGCCTTCCGCGACTACGCCCAGATGCTGATCGATAACCCGCGCTTCCGCGGCGCCCTGGGAGCCGGCAGCAACGCCCACGCCTTCGCCTCGGCGCTGGCCAAGGGCGGCTATGCAACCGATCCGGGCTACGCGGCCAAGTTGTCGCGGCTGGCCGGCAAGCTGCAGGGAATCAGCGGCTGAGCCCGCTATCGATGGGTTCGACGGTGCCCGGCCCGGCAACGCGCATGCGCACCACCTGGCCGCTGCCGGCGTTGCGCACCCGGACCACGGCGCCGCGCGCGCCGGCATCCATCGCCTCGCCGGCCGTGCTGACTTCGACGCCTTCGCGGCGCGCAATCATGAGTACTGCATCGCCGCGCTTGACCAGGACCGGCGCGCTGAGCTGCCCGCTGCGCAAAATGTCTCCAGGACGCAACATGCGGCGTGACATTTGTCCGACAGCTTCATCAGGCGAACTGATCGGATCGGCGATGTTGGAAATATCACGACGCTCGATCGTGACCTGCGCATCCGTCAAGGCTTCGTTGGCCGCGACCGGCGCCGCGGCGATGGCCACCATCGCCGTCACGCGGGCGCGGACGATGTACTCGTACCGCCATCCGGGGGTGTCATTACAGCGCGCCAGGAAGCGCATTCTCTGCGGAGAACGGGTGTCGAGCGCTTCGATGACGACGTTCTGGGCGCACGGCGGCGCGGCGCGGCTGGTAACGACGGCAACCTCGAATTGGGGCTCCGTCAAGCCGGCGGCGGCCATCTGCCGGTCGAGCTCGGCACGGGCGGCTTGTTCGATTTGCACCGGAATCGATTGCGTGGCGGCTTGTGCAAACGCACAAAATAATGCAAATGACGAAGCAACAAGGGTTGCCTTACGGAAAGCAATCATTAGACAATAGCGTCAGCGAAAAACCTGATTCTAACCAATCACACTGAAGTTCAAATAAAACCGGAGGTTTCTGCACATGACGATTAACTTCAAGGCCGCGCTCGGGGTGCATGCCGACGCGCTCGAGGTACGCGCCGAGCGCACCAAGGTGTTGGCCGCCAACATCGCGAACGAGAGCACGCCAGGCTTTACCGCGCGCGACCTCGACTTCGGCGCCATGATGCAGGAACGCCAGGATGCGGACAACGGCCAGCTGAGCCTCGGCGACGACTCGCCGCTGTATCGCGTGCCCTACCACCCCAGCGCCGACGGCAACACCGTCGAGATCGGCGTCGAACAGGCCGCGTTCTCGCAGAACGCCTCCGACTTCAATACCAGCCTCACCTTCATCAACATGCAGCTGCGTGGCCTGGCCAAGGCCATCAACGGCCAATAAGGGGCACGACCAGCATGGGCTTTAAAGATATCTCCCAGATCGCCGGTTCGGCGATGGCGGCGCAGTCGGTGCGCCTGAACACGATCGCCAGCAACCTGGCCAACGCCGACGTGTCGGCCGGCTCGGAGGCCGAAGCTTACCGCGCGCGCAAGCCGGTGTTCGCCGCCGCGATGGACAGTGCCGCCGGCGGCGGCGTGCGCGTGCTGGACGTGGTGCAGAGCGCCGAGCCGCTGCGCCGCGTGCACGAGCCGGACAATCCGAAGGCCGATGCCGAAGGCATGGTCTATTACACCAACGTCAACGAAGTGGCCGAGATGGCCGACATGATGTCGGCCTCGCGCGCATTCGAGACCAATGTCGAAGTACTGGGCCGCATCAAGTCGATGCAGCAGTCGCTGCTGAAGCTGGGAGAAAGCTGATGGTCGCCACCACCTCCACCACCAACAGCCAGTTCAACGGCACCGGCGCCCAGGGCTCGGCCAAGGTCGCGGCCCAGGCGGGCACCAGCGAGAACCGCGACATGTTCACCAAGCTGCTGGTGGCGCAGATCCGGAACCAGGATCCGCTGTCGCCGCAGGATCCGACCGCCTACGTCAACCAGCTGTCGCAGCTGTCCCAGACCGAGGCGCTGCAGAACCTGTCGCAGATGACCACCGCCAACGCCAGCATCCTGCAGAGCATGCAAACCCTGGCGATGGGCAGCCAGGTCGGCTCGGAAGTCACGGTCGCGACCAATACCGTCAAGCTGGACGGCAGCAAGGTCAACGGCAGCATCCAGCTGAACGGCGCCAGCAGCGCCACCACGCTGGTGCTGACCGGCCTCGATGGCCAGCAGCACACGATCGAACTGGGCGCCCATGGTTCGGGCGCGCAGTCGTTCACGATCGACCCGGATGCACTTGGCCTGCCGCCGGGTACCTATGCGATCCAGGCCAAGCCTTCGGACGGCACCTCCCCGCAGATCGAAGTCGCCGCACGCCTGAACAGCGTGCGCGTCGCGAACGGCGGCGTGGTGCTGCAGGTGGCGAACATCGGCGAGGTCGATCCCTCGTCCATCACCGGTTTCAACGGTAAAACCGCATCTTAAAGAACAAGGAATCGACATGAGTTTCGACATCGCCCTGTCCGGCATCCAGGCCATCAACCAGTCGCTGGAAACCACTTCGAACAACATCGCCAACGCCGCCACCTACGGCTTCAAGAGCAGCCGCGCGAACTTCGCCTCGGTCTATGCCGGCACGTCCGCCAACGGCGTGCAGGTCGGCTCGCTGACCCAGACCATCGGCCAGAACGGCAGCACCCAGACCACCGGCCGCGCCCTCGACGCCGCCATCGACGGCCGCGGCTTCTTCGTCAGCCGCGACCCGCAGGGCGGCCTGACCTATACCCGCGTCGGCATCTTCTCGACCGACACCAAGGGCTATCTGATCGACAGCAACGGCAAGAAGGTCCAGGGCTACGGTCCGGCCAACGGCGGCGCGCTGGGCATCATGGGCGACCTCCTGGTGCCGACCGGCCAGATCCCGGCGGTGGCGACCACCAAGGTCAACTTCGTCGGCAATCTGTCGTCCGACTGGAAGCCGATCGCCGGCACTCCGAGCCCGGGCGATTCGACCACCTACAACATGGTCAAGCAGTCGGTCGCTTACGACTCGCTGGGCGCCCAGCACACCGTTTCGTCCTACTTCGTCAAGACCGGCGACAATACCGTCGACGTCTACTACGCCGTCGATTCGGCCGGCACCCCGACCAAGGGCGCGACGCTGACCTTCGACAACCAGGGCGCGCTGGCAAGCGGCGGCACCAGCACCGTCGCCATCCCGGCGACCGGCGGCGCAGCCGCAAGCTCCATCGCCTTCGACTACACCGGCACCACCCGCTTCGCCGGCGAAGCCACCACCACCACCAACCGCAGCGACGGCTACGCTTCGGGCGCCTTCGTCGGCGTCGAGCTGTCGAAGGACGGCTCGCTGGTCGCCAAGTACAGCAACGACCAGTCGCAGGTGGTCGGCACCGTCGCCATCGCGACCTTCCCCAACGAAGGCGGCCTGCAGGCGATCAGCGACACCAGCTGGACCGCCAACGCCGATTCCGGCGCCGCCCTGTACAGCGTGCCGGGCGTGGGCCTGTCGGGCAAGCTGAACACCGGCGCGCTGGAAGGCTCGAACGTCGACATCACCTCCGAACTGGTCGGCCTGATGACCTCCCAACGCAACTATCAGGCCAACTCGAAGGTGCTGACCACCGAGAGCCAGATGATGCAGGCCCTGATGCAGGCCCTGTAATGGACAAGCTGATCTTCACCGCCGTCTCCGGCGCCGAACGCCTGCTGCGCTCGCAGCAGGTCCACGCCAACAACCTGGCGAACATGGATACCTCCGGTTTCCGCGCCAGCATGGAAACGGCAGGGAACACGGAGCTGGCCGGCTTCGGCTACGACGACCGCCACCTGTCGACCATGCGGGCCGACGCCGTCCTGACCCGCGCCGGCAGCGTGCGCGAAACCGGCCGTCCGCTGGATGTCGCGATCGGCGGCCAGGGCTACCTCGCCGTGCAGTTCGGCGACGGCGAAGCCTATACCCGCTCGGGCGAGATCGAGATCGACGCCGAGGGCGCGCTGTCGGTGCACGGCCGTCCGCTGCTCGGCGAAGGCGGTCCGATCACCCTGCCCCCGCACACCGCGGTGGAGATCGGCCTAGATGGCACGATCTCGGTGCTGACCGAAGGCGCGACCCAGATGCAGGTGGTCGACAAGCTCAAGCTCGTGAATGCCGAAGGCACCGAACTGACCAAGAACGAGGCCGGCCTGATCGTCACCCGCGACGGCGCCAACCTGGCGGCCGACCCGGCGGTCAAGGTCAAGCCGCGCGCCCTCGAGGGCAGCAATGTCTCGGCGGTCGAGGAAATGGTCGCGACCATGAGCCTGAACCGCAGCTTCGAAATCCAGATGCGCCTGTTCAAGGCCAGCGACAGCATGAATGAAGCGGGCAACCGTCTCATCGGCGCCTAATCGTAATCAGATGGGGTCAGAGCCCACCCGAGAGAACCGGGCTCTGACCCCATGAACAAGGAGTAGTCCATGAATCCAGCAATGTGGATCAGCAAGACCGGCGTGCAGGCCCAGGACGCAAAACTGCAAGCCATCGCCAACAACCTGGCCAACGTGAACACCGTCGGCTTCAAGCGCGACCGCGTGGTGTTCGAAGACCTGTTCTACCAGGTCGACAAGCAGCCGGGCGCCCAGACCGCCGACAACACCGTCTCCAACGGCGTCCAGCTCGGCAACGGTACCCACATCGTCGGCACCCAGAAGGTCTTCACCAACGGCAGCATCCAGACCACCGGCCAGTCGCTCGACGTGGCGATCTCCGGTAACGGCTTCCTGCAAGTGCGCCGTCCGGACGGCCAGCCGGCCTATACCCGCGCCGGCCAGCTGGCGGTCGATGCGAACGGCGTGCTGGTCAACGCGCAAGGCCTGCCGCTGGTGCCGCAGATCACGGTGCCGAACAACGCCACCGGCATCACCATCGGCGAGAACGGCATGGTCAGCGCGACCGTCCCGGGCAATATCGCGCCGACCGAACTGGGCCAGCTGACCCTGACCACCTTCGTCAACCCGGCCGGCCTGCAGGCCCTGGGCGAGAACCTGTTCCAGGAAACCGCCGCCAGCGGCACCCCGAACGAAGGCCGGGCCGGCGACGGCGCCTTCGGCAAGATCAAGCAGGGCGCGCTGGAAGGCTCGAACGTGCAGGTGGTCGAGGAGATGGTCGACATGATCGCCGCCCAGCGCACCTACGAGATGAACACCAAGGTGCTGTCGGCCGCCGACAACATGCTGCAGTACCTGGCTTCCGCTTCCCGCTAATACGCTCATCACATGATCCGTCTGACCACCGCGGCAGTAGCCGCATTGCTGCTCGCGGGCTGCGCTTCGAGCGTCCCCCTGAACAACCCGAAGCCGGTCGACGACGCGCTGGCCCTGCCGAAGGCGTCGGCGGCCCGCGCCGGCATCTCCGGCGGCGTGTTCTCGTCCGACACCGTGTCGCTGACCTCCGATGCGCGCGCCTTCCGCGTCGGCGACGTCGTCACCGTGCTGCTGCAGGAAACCACCCAGGCCAGCAAGAAGGCCGGTACCAGCTTCTCGAAGGGGTCGAGCGCCACCGTGAACCCGATCACCCTGCTCGGCAAGCCCCTGGGCCGCACCGGCGTCGGCGCCAGCGCCGACCGCAGCTTCCAGGGCGATTCCACCAGCACCCAGCAGAACGCGCTGTCCGGCGCCGTCACCGTGATCGTGCAGGAAGTGCTGCCGAACGGCCTGCTGCGCGTGGCCGGCGAGAAGCGCCTGCAACTGAACCAGGGCGAGGAATTCCTGCGCGTGGCCGGCTACCTGCGCGCCGCCGACATCGACAACGACAACCAGGTGTCCTCGCTGCGCGTGGCGAATGCCCGCATCGCCTACTCCGGCCAGGGCACGCTGGCCGAAGCCAACACGCCCGGCTGGCTGACCCGGTTCTTCACCGGTCCGCTGATGCCGTTCTGAGCGCTACCCAAGGCAAAACATGATTCGAATTTCTTCCACTGGTTCGGTTTTCCGTATCATTTCGATGGCACTGGCCGCGGCCCTGGCCCTGCCCGCCCTGGCGGCGCCGGCCGCGTCGGCCGCCCGTCCGGCAAGCGCGGCGGCTACCGCCATGCCGCAGAGCCGCGTGCAGCCGCTGCGCAACCTGGCCAGCGTCGAAGGCGTGCGCGACAACCCGCTGGTCGGCTACGGCCTGGTGGTCGGCCTGAACGGCAGCGGCGACTCGACCCAGGTGAAGTATTCGAGCCAGTCGGTGGTCAACATGCTCAAGCAGTTTGGCGTCAAGCTGCCGAACGGCGAAGAAGCGAAGAACAAGAATGTCGCCGCGGTGATGGTGTCGGCCGTGTTCCCGCCGGGTTACCGCCGCGGCCAGGCGATCGACGTCACCGTGTCCTCGCTGGGCGACGCCAAGAGCCTGCGCGGCGGCACCCTGCTGCTCACCCAGCTGCGCGCGGCCGACAATGAAGTCTACGCCCTGGCCCAGGGCAACCTGGTGGTCGGCGGCCTGTCGGCATCCGGCAAGAGCGGCTCCTCGGTGACGGTGAATACACCGACCGGCGGCCGGATCCCGAACGGCGCCCAGATCGAGCGCGAGATCCCGACCGATTTCGCGACCCGCCAGCAGGTGGTGCTGCGCCTGCGCCATCCGAACTTCGACACCGCCACCAACGTCGTCGAGGCCATCAACCGCCGCTTCGGCCAAGTCGCCACCACCGCCGACGGCACCAGCGTCGAAGTGGTCGCGCCGGTCAATCCGACCGAGCGGGTCGCTTTTGTGGCCAAGCTGGAAAACATGCCGGTCGAAGCCGGCCTCGAAGTGCCGAAGGTCGTGTTCAACTCGCGCACCGGCACCGTGGTGATCTCCGACGGCCTGCGCGTGAAATCGGCGGCCGTCACCCACGGCGCGCTGAAGGTCGTGATCTCGGAAAGCTCGGCGGTCAGCCAGCCTGGCCCCTTCTCGAAGGGCCAGACCCAGGTCACGCCGCAATCCAAGGTCTCCGTCGACCAGGGCTCGGGCCAGATGTTCCACTGGCCGGCCGGCGCCAAGCTGCAGACCATCATCGACGTGGTCAACAGCCTGGGCGCGTCGCCGGACGACATCATGGCGATCCTGCAGGCGCTGGACCAGGCCGGCGCCATCGAAGGCGAACTGGTGGTGATCTGATGCTCGATAAACTCGACCCGCTGAACGCACAGGCGCAAGCCGCCGACAAGGACACTGGCACGGTGGCGCCGGCCGCCGACCTGCCCGCCCCCGCCTCGGCGGACCGCGAATACGTGAAGAAGGCCACCAAGGCCGCCGTCGAATTCGAGAGCTTCTTCATCTCGCACATGCTGCAGCAGATGCGCGAAAGCCAGCGCACCCTGGCGCCCGAGGACAGCCCGATGAAGGATCCGGTCAACAGCGACATGCTGGACATGGCCGACAAGCTGCTGGCCGGCCACATGGCGAACCAGCGCGCCTTCGGCGTGGCGGATGCGATTCTGCGGCAATTGTTGCCGCAAGGACTTAATAAATCCAAGTAAACGGTCGCCCTTGATGATTGACCGCTTACTGATCGCTTGCTGATCGCTTGCTGATCCCGAATAAGAAAGACACGCAATGAGCATCCTGAATAACGCACTGTCCGGCGCGCTGGCATCGCAACTGGCCCTGTCCTCGAGCAGCCAGAACATCGCCAACCTGCAGACCAAGGGCTACACCCGCCAGGCAGCCCTGCTGAGCGCGGTCGGCCCCGCGGCCGGCTCGACCCAGGCCGGCAACGGTGTGATCGTCAGCTCGCTGATGCGTTTTTCGGACAACTACAAGACCCAGCAGCTGTGGCGCGCCGGGTCCGACCTGGGCGAGCGTTCACAGACCCAGCCTTACCTGACCCAGCTCGAAACCGTGATGGGCAACGACGACGCCAGCCTGTCGGGCGGCATCGACAAATTCTTCGCGGCCCTAAACGCGGTGGCCGGCGTCGATCCGACCTCGACCCCGCTGCGCCAGCAGGTGGTGACCGCGGCCGGCCTGCTGTCGCAGCGCTTCAACAGCCTGAACAACGTCTACAACTCGCAGCTGCAGTCGCTGCGCCAGCAGCGCAGCGCGATCGTCGACTCGGCCAACACCTCGATCGCCGCGATCGCCTCGCTGAACTCCCGCATCGCCAACGCCAATGCCACCGGCAGCAATGCCTCCTCGCTGATCGACCAGCGCGACCAGGCGATCGACAGCCTGGCCAGCCAGATGGCGCTCGAAGTCAGCGACCAGCCGGACGGCACCCGCAACGTCTCGCTGAAAAGCGGCCAGTCGCTGGTGCTGGGCAGCGTCGCCGGCAAGCTGACCGTCACCGGCAGCGCCGACCAGAGCTTCAGCCTGAGCTTCGCCGGCACCACCTTCGGCCTCGACGTGACCCGCGCCGGCGGCCAGCTGGGCGGCCTGTCCGCCTACGAGAAAGACGTGCTGCTGCCGCTGCAGAACAACGTGGCCGAGATGGCCCAGCAGCTGGCCGACAAGGTCAACAACCAGCTCGCGCTCGGCAAGACCATGGACGGCAACCCCGGCAAGCCGCTGTTCGTCTACACCCCGGGCAGCACTTCGAACATGCTGCAGGTGGCGAGCGGCTTCCAGACTGCCGACCTGGCCTTCTCCAGCGACGGCACGCCCGGCGACACCGGCAACCTGCAGAAGCTGGTCGCCATCAAGAGCCAGTCGATCTCGCTCACCGGCCTGGGCTCGGTGCTGCTCAGCGACGCGGACACCCAGCTGGTCGGCAAGCTGGCGGTCGACAGCCAGCAGAACAAGGGCGCGCTCGACACCTACCAGTCCATGCGCGGCCAGGCCGAGGCGGACTGGCAGTCGACCAGCGGCGTGAACCAGGACGAGGAAGCGGTGAATCTCGTCGAATACCAGAAAATGTACCAGGCCAATATGAAGGTGATGTCGGTCGCGAACGCACTGTTCGACGCCACCCTGGCGATGATGGGTTGAGAGTAGGGAGAGAACCATGCGTATCGCGACCAGCCAATACCAGGCGATGATGAATGCATCGCTGCAGAAGAACCAGGCCCGCATCACCGAGCTGACCCAGCAGATGGCCAACGGCAACCGCATCCAGGTGCCGTCGGACGACCCGGTCGGCAGCGTGCGCATCTCGCGCCTGAAACGCGAGGAAGCTTCCATCGCCCAGTACCGCGACAACATCGTCGCGGTGCAGCAGCGCCTGTCGAAGAACGAGGTCTACCTGGGCAATATGACCGGCGACATGAACTCCGGCCGCGACCTGCTGGTGTGGGCCTCGGACGGCAGCAATGCCCCGGCCGACCTGAACGCGATGGTGACCTCGCTGAGCGCCCTGCGCGACAGCCTGACGTACACCGCCAATTCGATCGACCAGGAAGGCCGCTACCTGTTCTCCGGCACCGCCACCAACGTCGCGCCGATCGCTTTCGACGCCAGCGCGCCGCTGGGCTCGCGCTACAGCTTCGCCGGCAACGTCAACGACCAGACCGTGGTGGTCGGCAACGGCATCACCCAGGTCGCGAACCAGAACGTGAGCGGCCTGGAAAAGCTGCTCAACCAGCTCGACCAGACCATCTCCACCCTGTCGGCGCCGGGCGTGAACCCGAGCGATCCGGCCGTGCGCACCGTCCTCTCGAACAACCTGGACGGCTTCGACGCCGCCATGAATCTCTTTTCCGGCAAGGTCGCGGTACTCGGCGGCCAGCAGAACATCCTCAAGACGATCGACGCCAACCACGCGAACGTCAGCCTGTCGAACCAGACGGCGCTGCTCGACCTCAGCCAGCTCGACGTCGGTACGGCGGCGATCGATCTGAACGGCTATTCGACGGCACTCCAGGCAAGCTACAAGGCATACAGCAAGATCGGTAATCTCTCCCTGTTCGCAGCGCTCTGATCCGCAATGGAAACCACATTACGTACAACGACCGCCGGCGGCACCGGCAGCCCCCTTGACACCCGCGCGCGCGTCTCGGCGCCCGTGGTGCGGTCACGCGCCGCCACGAACACGGGCGAAACCGGCGCTACCGACAAGCAGGTGGCCGGCAGCGCCGCCGCTCCGCTGCGCATCAATGCCACCAGCGCCGTCGGCGCGCTGCAGGACCAGGTCGCCCGCGCCCAGCAGGCGCTCGACTATCTCGACCAGGTCCAGGGCCAGCTCGAAGCCGTGAAGGGCGCGCTGAGCACCAAGCTGGCCGGCGCCCGCAGCGCCGCCCGCCAGCAGAACGACAGCCAGCTGGGCGCCCAGGTGCGCCAGCTTGCCGCGACCCTCGCCGCGCGCCAGAAGAACGCCGGCGGCGGCATCGACAGCAACCTGAATTTCACCGGCAACCCGGCCACCCAGCGCTTCCGCATCCGCGGCCTGGATCTCGCCTCGCTGCGCAGCGCCGGTCCGCAGAGCCTGGCCTTCTCGGTCGGCGGCAACGGCGGTCCGCAACTGTCGGTGAGCATCGGCCCCGACCAGACCGACGACGAGATCGCGGCCGCGATCGACCGCGCGATGTCGCCGATGGGCGTGCGCGCCGGTCTCGATGGCCAGGGCGGGCTGGTGTTTTCGACGCCGGAATCGAACTGGCCGGCGGTCAAGGACAGCATCGCGATCAGTGGCCGCGGCCGCGTGGCCACCGATGAAGTCTCGCCCGCGCTCGCCCCGCAGCAGTGGCCCGCGGACAGCACCGGCGACGCCCTGCGTTCCAGCCTGCGCGAAGTGGTGCAGGCGCTCGAACGCGTACGCCGTTCGCGCGACGCCGCCAGCAACGCGCTGTCGGCCGCCACCGTCGAAATGACCCAGGCGACCACCCCGCCGCCGGAAGCCCAGGACGCGGCCCAGCAGTTCGCCAGCACCGCCACGAAGCCCGACTACGAGTCGCTGCTGTCGCTGACCTCGGCGCTGGTGGGCGTCAGCCGCGAACGCGTGCTGGCGCTGCTCGGCTTGCGCTGAGCCAACCGATAAAACAAGGTCGCCCGCACTAAAATTACGTCGTCCCCGCGAAGGCGGGGATCCAAGTTCTGCATGCGCTGCGTTAACGCTCGCAAACTTGGGTCCCCGCCTGCGCGGGGACGACGTTTTGAAGCCAACGATTTCAGTGCGGCTTCACACTGATCGTCGTCCCCCGCAAATCGATATCGCGAATTTCCACGCTGCCGAAGCTCGGCCCCGGCGCACTCCCCACGCGGATATTGCGGAAGCTGATCTCGCCGATGGTGCTGGGCATGCGCAGCGTGATCGAACCGTCCTTGTTGATCACTGCGTGCGAATTCGCGGCGTCATAGCTCACGTCGCGCACCGTGGTGTCGGCCGACAGCAGCATCGCCAGCGGATTGAAGACCTGGGCCAGCTCGCCCAGCACACGCACGCCGCCGTCCGGCAGCGCGCTCACCGGGTTGCGGGCCGCATTCACGCCGGCCTGGCCGGTCAGGGCGGCCAGGCGCAGCTCCAGCTGGCGGGCCTGGTCGCGCAGGGCGGCGTCGTCCCCGCCTTTGTTCCATCCTTGGGCCATGATCTCGCCCAGCTCCTCGTCCGACAATTCGCGCAGCGAGCGCTCGCCGGCCGCGCGGGTCGACACCGCCGCGGCCGGCGCCGCCGTCACCGCGGCATAGGCGTGCAAGGGCCCCAGCAGGGCCGCCGCCAGCGCCGCCGCCATCCGAAGGTTGCGCTGGCGCCGGATCGCACCGCGTACCTGGGCTTCGGTGATCAGCTTCATGTCGGCCAGGATCTCGCCCAGCCTGCGGCCGCTGCGGCCCTGCTCGCGGATCGCCGCATCCAGCTGGGCTTCCGAAATCAGCTTCTTGCCCAGCAGGATCTGACCCAGCTGGGATTTCTCGCGCTTCTGCGTCATCCAGTCCATCGCTTACTGCCCCACCGCGGTGCGCAGGCGCAGGCCGACGCGGTTCTGCAGCTCCGTCATCTTCGGCTGGATCTGAGCGGCGTTGGCCTTGGCCACGTTCTCGCCGACGGTCCGCTTCATCTCCGGCACCAGGCTCTCGAACTTGGCCAGCAGCGGCGACTCGAGGATGTCGGCCAGCTGCTTGAGTTCCTCGGTGCTGAACTTCTGCGCCAGCAGCGGCGCCACGCTCGACTGCACCACGGCCTGGGTGCTCGCGCGCAGCGGCGGCGCTTCCTGCTCGATGAATTTATTGGCCTCGTCGGTCACCTCCTTCATCGCCGCTTCCTGCTTCTCGGCCGGCACCCGGCTGGTGACCACCACGCGCGACTGGCGGACCATCTCGGCCACCGGGGCCTGCAGCATCTGCATGCCGACGGAATCGAGCGCCATCTTGGCCAGTACGCGCTTCACCGGCGCCTGCTTCTCGGCCGGCACGCCCGCCGCGTTCTGGGCGCAGGCGCTCCCCGCCAGGGCCAGGGCCAGGCCCGCGGCCACACCTATTACAGACATCGATCGGGACATGTTCATCTCATCACTCCAAATGTAAGTTCAGAACGGCCGCGTATACGACGCGCGGCTAAAACGGGCGCGTATAAGACGCGCCAAAATAGCGCACAATCAGGCTCCCCGACACCGAGGTCGCCGCATACGGGTTATAGATCAGGTTGAAGAAATTGTCGCAGTTCAGGTTGCAGTCGCTGCGCGCCGGGATGTCGTAGCTGCCCTTGATGTAGCTGCCGGTGAGGTTCACCTCGGCGCCGCTGTCGAATTTGTAGCGCAGGCCCAGGCTCTTCAATTTGGTGTCCGGCAGCGGCGCCAGGAGGCTCATCTGGTTGCCCGGGATCGAACTCTTGCGCGGCTCGTAACCGGCCCGCAGCGACAGCTTCCTGGTCAGGTTGATCTGGGTGCCGAAGCTGAAGTTGACCACGCTCCTGAAGCCCATCTTGAAGGTGGCCTGGCGCGAGTTCGCATAGCCGAACAGGCGCGCCATCTCGAGCAGCTTGACGCTCTGGTCGAACTCGAAGGTCAGCTGGTTCCACTTGTTCCAGTCGGCATAGCTGACGTCCGCGTTCAGCTGCACGTAGTCGGTCGCCATCAGCTTGATGCCGGCCTGCACCCGCCACGGGAAGGGAATCTTCGCCGTCATGTTGCCGCTCTGGTACTCGGGGATGGAGGACGGCATGCCGGTGACGGCACCGACGATCGGCCCCAGCAGGCTCGAATTCAGGCCGCGCACGAAGCCGCGCAGCATCGGGTCGGAGTGCACCATGTACTGGCCGCGAAAGGTGGTGGTGCTGCCGCCCTGGTAGACCAGGCCCAGCGCGAACCACTTCTTCGGCTCCCACAGGATGCCGACATTGACGGTCGGATCGAAGGAGGCGTGCAGGTCGAAGTCGATGTTGGCCGCGCGCTTGAACGGGTCGACCATGGCTTCCGGACCGCCGCCGCACAGGCCGAAGGTCAGGGTGTCGATGACCGTGCCGTTGCCGTTCGGGCACAGGGCCCGTTGCAGCTGGCCGACCGTGCCGAGCAGCTTGTTCGGCGCACGGAAGTCGGTGTTGATCGCGAAGATGGAATAGGCGATCGGCACCGAAAGGCCAACCCGCAGCGTGTCCGAGATCTTGTAGGCGGCGGTCGGCGACAGGTAGTTCAGACGCTCCAGCTGGACCAGGCGGCCGTCGAAGCGCGCCGGGTCGTTCGGGTCCTTGGTGCGGTCCACGCTCATCGCCTGCGACAGGTAGACCAGGGTGCCGAAGGTCCAGTTCGAGCCGGGCGCGTTGTACGAGAAACCCAGCCCCGGCACCGCCACCGCCGGCAGGCGCGCCTTCGGTATGCCGATGAAGGGAATCCCGATGGCTTGCCGCACCGGTCCGCTCGAGGTGCCGTTGATCGGGTCGTCCTTGAAGCCGCCGATGTCGATGTCGGGCGCGGTCACGAATTTGTTCGGATTGCGGATCGAAGCGACGAACAGGGTGTCGATGTGCTGGCTGCCGGTCAGGCGCGCCAGGCCCGCGGGGTTGAAGTGGATCGATTCGATCCCCGGCGGGTCGGCCGTCACCGCATTCCCCATCGCCATCGCGGTCGGGCTGGTGGCCAGGTTGTCGGTGACGCCGGCCCGCGCCGCCGGCAGCGCGACGGCCAGCGTGGCCGAGGCCACGGCGGCGGCAAGCAGGCGGGTCTTCATTTCAGCAGCAGCGGCACGCTCATGGTCAGCGACAGGTTCGGCGCCGCCGCGGTCAGGCCGGCGCCGACGGTGACGTTGACGGTGGTCTTGGGCGTGAAGCGGTAGCCCAGGCCGATCGACAGGATGCCGGCGCTCTGGGTCTGGGTCTGGGCCTTGGTGCGGGTCCCGGCATCGTTTTCGAAGGTCAGCGTGGAGCGTGCCGAGATCGATTCCTGGAACGAGAACGAGGTCGTGATCTTGTACGACAGCGCATACGCGAAGCCGAGACCGAAGCCGAAGCTGGCGCCCGGCTGCACTTCGCGCAGCGTGGCGCCGGTCAGCTGCTGGTGCAGGTGCTTGGCCTTCAGGCCGTAGCCGACGTTGACGGAGCCGAACAGCGCCACCGGGTCGACGATGCGGGTCACGTTGGCGCCGAGGCTGAAGGTGTTGACGCCGGAGCCGGTCGCCAGGCCCTTTTCGCTGTCGACCTTGAAGGGACTCTCGCCGGTGGCCAGGCGCACGCCGCCGGTGATGGTGAAGGTCGGCTCGTCGCGCTTGACCTCGAGCGGCTGCCAGCGCACGTTCAGGCCCAGGTCGCCGATCGTGTGCGAGACGCCCGAGTAGCCGGTATTGTCGGCGTAGCGGCTGATGAAGGGCATGATGACGTTGGCGGTCAGGTTGTTGCGCACGCCGTAGTCGAGCATCAGGGTGTTGGTGACCGTGTGCGAATTGCTGTTCTCGATCGAGAACAGGGTCGCGAGCCCGGAGCTCAGGTCGGTGTTGATCTTCTCCTGGCCGATGTAGGCGTAATTCAGTTCGTAGTTCAGCTGGACCTGGCCCTTGCGGATCAGCGAATACTGCTTGTCGACGGCGGTCAGCGTCTCCTTCAGCAAGGTGGTGTTGTCGGCGTCGCCGTCCTTCTTGGCGAGGGCGTCGCGCACCGCATCCGAGGTCGCGGGCGCCGACGACTGCTGGGCAAAGGCCGGCGCTTGGACGAGCAGGCCGCAAACGGCCAGCGCCAGCAGGGAACGAATCTTCATGGTGGTCCTTGTGGTGGTCTGTTTCTATTGTTTCCGGATCGAGACGCCGCCGAAGCCGTTCAGCAGGCGCTCCATCTGCAGCTGGTTGTCGATCGGGCGCAGCAGGCCGCGGTCGCGCACGCGGTCCATGTCGGCCACGCCCAGTTCGTGATCGGACAGGGCCAGCTTCATGACCGGCGGCCTGTCCTTCGGCGGATAGGCCAGGAACAGGGTGTTGCGGTCCCACAGGGTCGCGAATTCGTCGACCGGGAAGGTGATGTTGCCCATCGCCGGATCGGCCAGGAACACCAGGCCGCCGCGCACGCCGCGCAGCACCACGAAGTGCTTGAAGCCGGCGTAGTCGATCGGCACGATGCCCGGCTGGTCGAGGGTCAGGAGGTCGGCCATCTCGGCGCGGAAGCCCGCGCTCTGCACGTTGATCGAGGCCAGGTAGCGCTTCATGTCGAGCAGCGAAAAGCCGCGCCGCTCGATGATCTTGTCCTTCTCGCCGAAGGCCATCATGCCTTCCATCGACTGCTGTTCGCTGACGTCGATGCCGAGGTGGTACTTGAGGATGGTGACCAGGGCCGCCGAGCCGCAGCTGTAGTCGTAGGCCTGGTGGACGATGTTCTTGTACTTGAGCTCGGAGAACGGCTCGATGGCGACGTTCTGCACGCCGGCGGCCGCCACCGACATGGTGGTCGGGATGTCGAAGCGTTCGAGCGGACGGTCCTTGGCCTCATGCTTGGCCAGCACACCCGCGCCACCCAGCAACGCCGCCAGGACGCCCAGCAGGACTGCGATCATGTTTTGTCTCCCCGGACGCTTCTTGCGTTCCTTGTTGGCCTGCCGGTTGGCGTGGCGTTTTGGCCACGTTTATTGCAGTTTTTCTATATTTTGTATGCAGGCAAGCTATGCCGGTGTTATAAAACGCTGTCGATTTTGTAAAAAACCGCTCATTCGAAAACAAGGCGATGAATTCCTGGGACAGGATCAGCAGTGCGCTGGGAGAACCGGTGATCAGCGTCGAGATCGGCGGCGTGCCGCTGCGGGCGGAGCGCTACATCTTCCAGCTCGGCGGCTGCGAGGTGCCGCCGCTGGACTCGCTGGTACTGGCCTGCCACCTGGGCGGCGCGCGCGCCACCGCCGGCCGCTCCGCCTCCCGCTCCTTCGATTTCCTGGCCGGTTCCTCGACCGTGTTCCAGCCGGGCTTCGCCAGCCGCTGGTCCTTCCACGGCGCGATCGACATGGCCATGTTCCACGTGCTGGATCCCAGCCACGAACTGGTGCGCCACCTGCAGCGCCTGCTCACCGCGCGCACCAAGGCCCCGCCCTTCTCCGATCCGCTGGTGAACGCCAGCGCCCAGCAGCTGCTGGGCGAACTGGCGCGCACCAGCTCCCCCAACCGCACGGAGTACGGCTTCGTCGAGCGCCTGGCCCACATCATGATCGAGCAGACCTGCCGGGTCCTGGAGGGCAAGACCGGGCGCCACGTGCCGCCCGACGCCCTGCAGCTGGGCCGCCTGCAGGGCGTGCTGGAATGGATCGGCGACAATCTGTCGAACGAACTCTCGAATGCCGGACTGGCCGAACGGGCCGGGGTATCGGAATCGCACTTCCGCCGCATCTTCCAGGAAGCGATGGGCATGACCCCGCACCGCTACGTGCTGCGCCTGCGCCTCGAGCGGGTCCACGAGCTGCTGACCCGCACCAGTTTTTCGATTGCCCGTGTTGCGGCGCAATGCGGCTTCAACAGCCAGAGCCACATGACGTCCTGCTTCTCGGCCGCCTACGGCATCACGCCGGCGCGCGCGCGCCAGCAATCGCGAATGTGAACCGCAGGAAATGAGCGTTTTTTGAAAAAGAAACGATCATTTTCCGACGCGCCAGCATTTGGCGTGCACACATAATAAAAAACGGCAAGCGGGCGGCAGACCCGAGGCCACACAACAAGGAGACAGGCATGACCAAGGCACGAGGCCCAGCGTGAAGTATTTGTCGGCCACGGACGTGGTGCAGCGCATCAAGAGCTGCCTCTCGGCCGAAGGCGTGGACGTCGAGGGCCTGTTCGAACACGCCGGCCTCGGCTGGTTCGAGCAGGGCAGCGGCCGCGCCGCCGACCTGCTGGCGCTGTCCGACCAGTTCAGCCAGCTCTGGGAAGGCCTGGCTGCGGCCAGCGGCGATCCGCTGATCGGCTTTCGCGTCTTCGCGCCCGATCCCTTGAGCTGGCTCGGGGTGCTGGGTCATCTGATGCTGGCCTCGCCGACCCTCAAACAGGCCGCGGACAGCCTGATGCGCTACATGCCGCTGGTCTCGCCGGTGGTGCGCGCCACCATCGAGCCGAAGAGCGACCGCGTGCGCGTCGGCCTGAACCTGGTCGGCAGCGCGCGTCCGGTGCCGGTGCAGCGCTACGACTTCACCTGGAACCTGCTGTTGACGACCTTGCGCTTCGTCGGCGCCCGTCCCGGGCTGAAGCCGGTCAGCGTCGAATACGCCTATCCCTCCCCCGGCGACAGCGCCGCCGCCTACGCCGAACGCTTCGGCTGCCCGGTGCGCTTCGGCGCGCCCGCCAACGCCGTCGAATTCGCCAACACCGACATCACCGCGCCGATACCGACCGCCAATCCGCTCGCCGCCGAGGGCCTGTTCCGCCTGCTCGACGAGCGCCTGGTGCAGGCCGAGCGCAGCAGCTTCGCGGCGCGCGTGCGCGAAATGCTGCCGGCCATGATCGACCAGGGCGGCGCCCTGCGCGATGCGGTCGCGCGGCGCCTCGCGATCAGCGAACGCACCCTGCAGCGGCGCCTGGCCGACGAGGGCACCGACTTCTCCACCCTGGTCGACGAAGTGCGCCGCACCATCGCCCAGCAATACCTGGGCAGCGACCGCATCAGCGTCAAGAACCTCAGCTACAAGCTGGGCTTCTCCGACCCCAGCGCCTTCCACCGCGCCTGCCTGCGCTGGTTCGGCAAGGCGCCCGGCGAGTTCCAGCAGAAGACCGCTAGTGGGACCATAAACGCAGCTGGCCCTGCATCGTCATCTCGCCGTTCAGGCTGACCCGCCCCAGGTTGCCGCTCACCGCGCCGTGCGGGTCGGACTGCACGCTGATCGAATCGAAGCCGGTATCCGTGAAGCGGACATAGCCCGGCAGGGTCAGCGCCACATAGCTGCTGCCGTCGGCCGCCGTCTGCGGGCTGATGTTCAGGCCCACCATCGTGATCACGCCGCCGATGTTCCGGACCACCATGTAGGTTATGCGGCCGTCGACATTCTGCGCGATGGTCAGGCGGCTGTCGGCGGCGGCGGCGTCGGGCTGGCGGTTCAGGTTCAGCTGGACCGCGAAGCTGATGCCGTCGGCGCCGCTGACCTGGGCCAGTTCGCTGTCCGGCAGCGCCTTCGGTCCGGCAACCGCGGCGCCGCACAACAGCATGGCTAACATGGTGGAGGCGGATGCGGCGATCCTCATGGCCTGAACTTGATGTCGAGGTATTGCAGCTGGATCGAGCCGATGCGCGAGCTGCCCAGGTCGACGTTGGTCCCCGTATCGCTGCGGAAGCCGATATTCCCGATCTGCAGCGCGCCGGCCTGCGCGGCGGCGCCGGCGTCCGGCCAGTTGATGCCGATGTGCAGGCGCGCATTGCCGGCATCGTCGGTGCGCACGTTGAAGATGCCGGCCTGGGAATTCACGTCGGCCAGGCGCCATGGCGCCACCGGCGCCGAACCATCATCGGTGGCGGCGCCGATGCGCACGTTCGACAGCACCATCGCCTCGCCGCCCGCGTCGCGGCCGTTCGGCTGCAGCGCCAGGCTGCCGATCTCGATGCGGGTCGAGATGCCGAAGGCGAGGCCGTCGCCGGCCGCCGGCGTCGACCACTGGAAGCCGCCGCCGTAATAGATCAGGTCCTTCAGGACCACGCTGCCGCCCTTGACCACAATGCCGCCGTCGTCGACGTCGAAATCGAAAGCCGCCTGCCAGGCTTCGCGCCCCAGCAGGTTCTGCGGCATGGCGATGTTGACGATCTCCGCCCTCCCCGGCCCGCCGGGCAGGATGTCCAGGCGATAGGGGTCGGCGAAAGGCGCGTCTACATTGTCCGAACGCGAGGCCGACAGCTTGCCGATGCCGATGCTGCCGCGGCCGTCCGGCGTGGTGTAACGCAGCACCGTGTTGCCGGACACCGCGAAGTTCGACAGGTTGAAGCTCATGCCGTCGCGCCCGCCGATCTTCGACAGCGCGCTGTCCGACAGCGGTTCCAGCGCCGCGGCCAGGCCGGGCACGAACGCAAGGAAGAACAGGGAAACGGCGGCGCGCATCAGTGGCCCGGCGGGTTATTCGCCGGTACCAGGCCGGTCAGGTTCAGGGCCGTCAGCTTGTCGCGCCAGTTCAGCCAGATCCCGGCCTGGGCCTCGGTCAGGGCCGGCATGCCCGGCGCCGCCGGGAAGCTCACCGGCGTCTTCAGCACCGAGATCCAGAAGTCGCGGCTCGGCCCGGCGGCGTCGCCGGCGGTGATGCCGCCGACTTTCGACAGCGAGATGCAGCCGGTGCATTCGCCGTTCCAGCGCTTGCCGCCGCCGGCGTCGTTCAGGCTGTCGACGATGCCGGCCGCGCCGGCATCGATGCGCAGGGCGCCGGACAGGGTCGCGATCTTCATGCCGATGTCGCCGGCGATGCCGTCGAAGCCCAGGCGCATGCCGATGATCTCGCGCTGGCCGGCACTGCCGCTGTTCTGGTAAACGAATTCGAAGTAGGGATTGGTGATCTGCACCAGGCGCTGGGCGTCGCCGGCGTCGCTGCGGCCGAAGCGCAGAGCGCTGATGTCGAGGTCGGCGCCGCCGCCGTTGCGCGGGCCATAGTTGTATTCGCCCAGGCGCAGATTGGCCAGGTTGGCGTTCAGGGTAACGTCGGCATCGAGAGCGATGCGGGTGAAATCGAAACCGTTGTAGCTGGCGTTACTGACGGTGAACAGGCCCTGCCCGCTCACGGTGGACATCTCGCTGTCCGACAAGGCGCGCATCTGGGCCGACGCATTCCCCGCTGCCAGCAGGTTGAACGCGGCCAGCGCCAGCGCAACAAAGAAATATCTGCTCATGGATTATCCCGACGAGCGTTGCAAGTCAAAACGGCCCGGGGCCAAGCCCGCGGGCCGTCCGTCACCAGACCGGAGGGATTAGTGGGCCCAGATGTAGACGGTGGTGCCTTGCAGCTTCATGTTGTTGATTTCGAACTTGCCGTAGGAAGCGTCCGAGTTGCCCATCTTGATCGAATCGACGCTCATCGACAGGTTCTTGGTCGTGTCGACCAGCGGAATCGCGATCTTGACGACGTCGCCAGCCGGCTGGAAGGCGCTCAGGCCGGCGCCGCCGGACACGCCCAGGGTGGACTTCGGATTGGCAGCGCTGACTTCGGTCAGGAAGCTGGCGTTGTCGATGATGTCGATGGTGGCGGCAATCGCGCCAGTGATGTTGATGTTATTGAAGCTCACCGAACCACCGCCGGTGCCGGTATCGGTGTACTTGAATTCACCGATGTTGATATGCAGGTCGGCGGCGATCGACACACCGTCGCGGCCCGAGACCTTGGACAGGTCGCTGTCGGCGATCGGGGTCAGGGCCGATGCGTACGAAGCGATCGAGGACAGGGCGGCGACGACGGCGAGTTGTTTCAGCAGTTTCATGGTATCTCCAGTAGTTATTGTGATCGACGGGTGTCTCTTCGGCTCCGCAGCGCCTGGGAGCTTGTTTCTTAATTGGAAGTCAATTAAGTGGTAATCATGTTATTACTTCCGTTTCATTTAATGCATTTTTTGTCCTGGCTCAGGGAGCCAAATCGATGGATTCCTGAGCCAGCCGAGGGACGAAAAAAAACCCGCTGCAGGCAGCGGGTTTTTTTCGTGAAGCCTTGGCGCCGGATTACACGGCTTCGCGGCTGGCCTTCTTGCGCTCGTGCTCTTTCAGGTGACGCTTGCGCAGGCGGATGCTCTTCGGGGTGATCTCGACCAGTTCGTCGTCCTCGATGAACTCGACCGCGTATTCCAGCGACATCTGGATCGGCGGCACCAGGCGCACGGCTTCGTCGGTACCCGACGAACGCACGTTGGTCAGCTGCTTGCCCTTGATCGGGTTGACGACCAGGTCGTTGTCGCGCGAGTGGATACCGATGATCATGCCTTCGTACACCGGGGTGTTGTGCTCGACGAACATGCGGCCGCGGTCCTGCAGTTTCCAGATCGCGTAGGCGACGGCGGCGCCGTCGTCCTGCGAGATCAGCACGCCGTTGCGGCGGCCGGCGAGTTCGCCCTTGCTGTTGTCGACCGGTGCGTAAGCATCGAACACGTGGCTCATCAGGCCGGTGCCGCGGGTCAGGGTCATGAATTCGCCCTGGAAGCCGATCAGGCCACGCGCCGGGATACGGTACTCGAGGCGCACGCGGCCCTTGCCGTCCGATTCCATGTTCTGCAGGTCGCCACGGCGGCGGCCCAGTTCTTCCATGACGCCGCCCTGGTTGACTTCTTCGACGTCGACCGTCAGGTTTTCGTACGGCTCGTGGCGCACGCCATCGACCATCTTGTACACGACTCGCGGACGCGAGACCGCAAGTTCGAAGCCCTCCCTGCGCATGTTTTCCAGCAGGATGGTCAGGTGCAGCTCACCACGGCCCGACACTTCGAACACGGTATCGTCATCGGTCGGCGAGACACGCAGCGCGACGTTGGCCTTCAGTTCGCGCTCGAGACGCTCACGCAGCTGACGGCTGGTCACGAACTTGCCTTCGCGGCCGGCCAGCGGCGAGTTGTTGACCATGAAGTTCATGGTCAGGGTCGGCTCGTCGACGGTCAGCATCGGCAGCGCTTCCGGCACGTCGGCGGCGCAGACGGTCGAGCCGATGCCGATTTCTTCGATACCGTTGATCAGGCAGATGTCGCCGGCGACCGCTTCGTCGACCAGCACGCGCTCCAGGCCCTTGAAGTTCAGCACCTGGTTGATGCGGCCCTTGATCGGGGTCGAATCGGGACCGTTCAGGATCACGACGTCCTGGCCGGTCTTGACGCGGCCACGGTTCACGCGACCGATACCGATCTTGCCGACGTAGGACGAGTAGTCCAGCGAGGTGATCTGCATCTGCAGCGGACCGTCCGGGTTGTCGTCACGCACCGGCACGTATTTCAGGATCGCGTCGAACAGCGGCTTCATGTCGCCGCCGCGCACGCTTTCGTCCATGCCGGCGTAGCCGTTCAGGCCCGAGGCGTAGACGATCGGGAAGTCCAGCTGCTCGTCGGTGGCGCCCAGCTTGTCGAACAGTTCGAAGGTCTGGTTGATCGCCCAGTCGGCGCGCGCGCCCGGACGGTCGATCTTGTTGACGACCACGATCGGCTTCAGGCCCAGGGCCAGCGCCTTGCGGGTCACGAAGCGGGTCTGCGGCATCGGGCCTTCCTGGGCGTCGACCAGCAGCAGCACCGAGTCGACCATCGACAGCACGCGCTCGACCTCGCCGCCGAAGTCGGCGTGGCCCGGGGTGTCGACGATGTTGATGTGGGTGCCTTCATATTCGACTGCGCAATTCTTCGACAGAATCGTGATGCCACGTTCTTTTTCGAGATCGTTCGAGTCCATCACGCGGGTGTCGACCGCCTGGTTTTCACGGAAGGTGCCGGATTGGCGCAGCAGCTGGTCCACGAGGGTGGTCTTGCCGTGGTCAACGTGGGCAATGATTGCGATATTACGAATCGCGCGTTTGGTGTCTGACATATGCGTATTCAACAGTGAATGTTGCGTGATGGATGGAGTTTCGGCTAGAGGCGCTCGGCGGGAGCCGGTTGGCATTGCCGATTTCCAGAACCCGCTAGTATAGCATGCGGATTCCGTCTGCTGCATTGCAGCGGCGAGAAAAGCCCTGAATTTTCAACGGTTTGAGCTTAAGGCCCAAATATTGAAGGATGATGACGGGCGGTTACGGGCCAGATGTGGAGGACGCTTCGCCCGATTTCAAGAGCGGCGCAGCGCCCACATGGCGCTGGCCCAGAGGATCAGGCCGATGCCGAGAAAGCCCACCGGATCGGCCGGCCCGCCGGCGGCGAGCTGCGGATACGCCAGCGCGAACAGCACCAGCGCGGCCGCCGTCACGTAGTGCGGGGGATTGCGGAACACATAAGCCAGCGGCACGAAATGCAGGCCGATCACGGCGATCGCCATCGGCACCACCCAGGCGCCCTGCCCGATGTTGGCAAGCACATTGCCGAGCACGAGGATGAGGATCCACTGTCCGCCATTCACCAGATGAAACACGCGATCGGCCCGTTTCTGTTCCGGAGTCTTTGCGCGCGCGGCGACGGCAACGGCATGGCGGCGGTAGCACAGCCAGGCAGTGAGGGCCAGACCGATGCCCAGCAGGGCGATGCCGCCGAACACCAGCAGCCCGGCGCCGGCGCGGCAGTCCCAGACCTCGAGCAGGATGGCGCCGAACACCGAGAACAGCATGGCGCCGAAGGCACGTCCACCTGCCTCGGCGGAGAGATTGCTGACGGTCTGGGGGATCTCGGCTTGCATGCGGGCTCCGGAGGAAGGGAATATTGGCTGATGTTCAATATTCTGCTTGCATGTATTAATTACAAGCAAGCTTTTCCTTCCTCACTGTTGTTTCCCGGATTTGTCCGCAGGCTATGGCGGACAGTGACTCAAGCCTGGCGCGCCGCGATCAGGCGTTCCGGCGCCAGGATCGCGTATTCCTGCAGGATGGCCGTGCCCAGCAGCCTGCCGTCGGCGTAGACGCGCACCCTGCCCAGCTCCGGCGGCACGGTCACCGCTTCCTTGCCAAGCGCCAGGCGCTGGCCGTTCAGGAAACGCTTTTCCAGCTCGGGCGTGAGGTCGATGCGCGGGAAGGTCGACAGCAGCGCGTCGACCGGCGCCAGCAGCGACAGCGGATTCTCGTGCGCCTGCAGCTCTTCCAGCGTGACCATGTTGGCGGTGGTGAGCGCGCCGACCTGCACCCGGCGCAGCGCGCTCAGGTGGGCGCCGCAACCGAGTGCCGCGCCGATGTCCTCGCCCAGCACGCGCACATAGGTGCCCTTGCTGCATTTCACGCGAATGCTCAGGAAAGGCGCGGCGATGGCGACCAGTTCCAGTTCATGGATGGTGACCGGACGCGCCTCGCGCTCCAGCGTGACGCCTTCGCGCGCATATTCGTACAACGCCTTGCCGTCGCGTTTCAGGGCCGAGTACATCGGCGGCACCTGCAGGATGGGGCCGCGAAAGCGCGCCAGCGCGGCTTCGACCTGCTCGGTGCTGACATCGACGTCGCGGGTCTCCAGCACCTCGCCCTCGGTATCGCCGGTGGTGGTGGTGATGCCCAGGTGGACGGTGGCGAGATAGGTCTTGTCCGCTTCCAGCAGGTCCTGCGAGAACTTGGTCGCCTCGCCGAAGCACAGCGGCAGCAGGCCGGTGGCGAAGGGGTCGAGGGTGCCGGTGTGGCCGGCCTTCTTGGCGTTGACGATGCGCTTGACCTTGATCAGCGCGTCGTTCGAGGACAGGCCGACCGGCTTGTCGATCAGGAGCACCCCGTCGACCAGGTCGCGGGGCTTTTTCGGCGGTCTTGCGTTCACTCGGAATCCGAATCTTCGTCAGTGTCGGCGGGGGCCGACTCGTCGACGTAGTCGGCGGCGCGCGTCGCATTGGCCTGGTCGATCAGGGCCGACATCGCCAGGCCGCGGCTGGTCGAGGTGTCGTGCACGAAGTGCAGCTGCGGCAAGGTGTGGATGTGCAGGCGCTTGCCGAGCAGGTTGCGCAGGTAGCCGGAGGCCTTGTTCAAGCCTTCCAGGGTCTGCTTGACCTCTTCCGGGCTGTCCTTGAGCAGGGTGAACCAGACCTTGGCGTGCGCATAGTCGGGGGTCAGCTTGACTTCGCTGATGGTGACCATCCCCACGCGCGGATCCTTCAGTTCGAACGCGATGAGTTCCGACAGGTCCTTCTGGATCTGGTCGGCGACGCGCAGGCCGCGCGATGGAATGCTTTTACTGTGTTTAGGCATATTGTTGAGCTGCTTATTGTTATCCGACGGAAATAATTTGGGGCCAGTGGCCCGCGCCACATGGCACAGGCCTACTAGCCCCAATGCTACTCCAATCGTTGGAACGACCGTAATTACAGCGTACGCGCCACTTCCTGCACTTCGAACACTTCCAGAACGTCGCCGACCTGGATTTCGTTGTAGTTCTTCAGCGACAGGCCGCACTCGAGACCGGCGCGAACTTCCTTCGCATCGTCCTTGAAGCGCTTGAGCGAATCGATCTCGCCGGTCCAGATCACGATGTTGTTGCGCAGCAGGCGAACCGAGGAGGTACGCTTGACCACGCCATCGGTGACCAGGCAGCCCGCGATCGCGCCGACCTTCGACACCAGGATGACCTGGCGGATTTCGACCTGGCCGGTGATGTGCTCGCGCTTCTCCGGTGCCAGCATGCCCGACAGTGCCGTCTTGATCTCGTCGATCGCATCGTAAATGATGCTGTAGTAACGGATGTCGACGCCGTTGGTCTCGGCCAGCTTGCGCGCCTGGGCATCGGCACGGGCGTTGAAGCCGATGATGACTGCCTTCGACGCGGTCGCCAGGTTGACGTCCGACTCGGTGATGCCGCCGACCGCCGCGTGGACGATCTGGACACGCACTTCCGAAGTCGACAGCTTCTGCAGCGAACCGACCAGCGCTTCCTGCGAACCCTGCACGTCCGTCTTGACGATGAGCGGCAGGTTCTTGACTTCGCCTTCGCCCATCTGGTCGAGAATGTTCTCCAGCTTGGCTGCCTGCTGCTTGGCCAGTTTCACGTCGCGGAACTTACCTTGACGGAACAGTGCGATTTCACGCGCCTTGCGCTCGTCGGCCATGACCATGACTTCTTCGCCGGCACTCGGCACTTCGGTCAGGCCCTGGATCTCGACCGGGAAGGACGGACCGGCTTCGGTCACCGACTTGCCGTTCTCGTCCAGCATCGCACGGACGCGGCCGAAGGACGAACCCGCCAGCACGACGTCGCCGCGCTTCAGGGTACCCGACTGCACCAGGATGGTGGCGACCGGGCCGCGGCCCTTGTCCAGGCGGGCTTCGACCACCAGGCCACGCGCCAGCGATTCCACCGGCGCCTTCAGTTCCAGCACTTCGGCTTGCAGCAGCACGTTTTCCAGCAGGTCGTCGATGCCCTGGCCGGTCTTCGCCGACACCTGGACGAACGGCGATTCGCCACCGTATTCTTCCGGCACCACACCTTCGGCAACCAGTTCCTGGGTCACACGGTCGGCATTCGCGCCCGGCTTGTCGATCTTGTTGATCGCCACGACCAGGGGCACGCCTGCCGCTTTCGCGTGGGCGATCGCTTCCTTGGTCTGCGGCATCACGCCGTCGTCGGCCGCTACCACCAGGATGACGATGTCGGTCGCCTTGGCGCCGCGGGCACGCATTGCCGTAAAGGCTTCGTGACCCGGGGTATCCAGGAAGGTGACCATGCCGCGCGGAGTGTCCACGTGGTAGGCGCCGATGTGCTGGGTGATACCGCCGGCTTCGCCCGCAGCAACCTTGGCGCGGCGGATGTAGTCCAGCAGCGAGGTCTTGCCGTGGTCGACGTGGCCCATCACGGTCACGACCGGCGCACGCGGCTTGGCCTCGAACTCGTGATGCTCGGCCGGGTCGGCCAGCAGCGCTTCCGGATCGTCCTCGGCGGCGGCAAAGGCCTTGTGGCCCATTTCTTCCACCACGATCATCGCGGTTTCCTGGTCCAGCACCTGGTTGATGGTGCACATCTGGCCCAGCTTCATCAGCTGCTTGATGACCTCGGATGCCTTCACGGCCATCTTGTGCGCCAGTTCGGCCACGGTGATGGTTTCCGGCACGTAGACGTCCTTGACGATCGCCTCGGTCGGGGCCTGGAAGTTCGATTCGCGATCGTCGTGGCCGCCACGACGGCCGCCACGTCCACCGCCCGCACGCCAGCCGTCACGGCCGCCGGTCGAGGGGGCGCCACGGCCCTTCATGCCGCCGCCAGGGGCGCCGCGCTTCTTCTCGTCCGACCAGGTCGAGGCCACGTTGGCCGACTTGATCGACTTCTTGTCGCCCGGTTTCGGACGTGCACCGCCACCGGTCGCGTCGGCCGGCTTGGCTTCGCCCGGTTTCTTTTCGGCAGGTTTATGCAGGGTTGCCGGTTCGGCTGCCTTCGGCTTGGCCGCAGGCACTTCCGGCGCCTTGATCACGCGGCGCGGCTGGGCCATCATGGCCTTGATCTGGGCCACTTCGTCGGCCACGGCCTTGCGTGCGCGCTCGGTGGCGGCGGCGCGTTCGGCGGCTTCCTTGGCGGCTTCGTCGGCCTTGCGCTTGGATTCCTCGGCGGCTGCCTTCTTGGTTTCCTCGGCGGCGGCGCGCTTGGCTTCCGCGGCGGCATCGGCGGCGCCAGCAGCGGCGTCGGCTTGCACCTGTGCGACGGCCGCGGCTTCGCGCTGCAGACGCTCTTCGGCGTCGCGCTTGGCCTGCTCTTCGGCCGCCTTGGCCTGTGCGGCCTTCTCGGATTCCAGCTTGGCCAGGCGTTCCTGCTTCTCACGCAGTTCCGCTTCCTGGCGCGCCAGCAGTTCCGACTGGCGGCGCGCTTCCTCGTCACGGCGTGCCTGTTCGGCGGCGTCGATCACCGGGGCGGTAGCCGCCTTGGCAGTGACCAGATCGTCGCGCTGTACGAAAGTGCGTTTCTTGCGCACTTCCACCTGGATCGTGCGCGATTTGCCGCTGGCGTCAGCCTGCTTGATCTCGGAGGTTTCCTTGCGGGTCACCGTGATCTTCTTCTTTTCGCCCGATTCGGCGGCGCCATGGGTACGGCGCAGATGGTTCAGCAGCTTATCCTTATCATCCTTGGACAAGGGATCTGACGTCGAACTTTTCTCGACGCCAGCAGAACGCAGCTGCGTCAGCAGCAAATCTGCAGGCATCTTCAGTTCGGTGGCAAATTGGGCTACGTTGTTACTCGCCATTCAGTCCTCTTTTCTATGTGTCGCGAGATGATAAAGAATTTTGCTCGGGTTGGAAACGCAAAGACCGCGGCACCGCCCCGGTCTTTGCACAACCCTTATGCCTTGGCCGTTTCTACCTGGCTCCAGGCTTTCGCCTGCAGGGCCTTGGCCCGGTCGTCGTACTTGGCGTCGACCAGTTTCATCTCATCGTCAGACACATCATTAAATGCGTTCTTGATCAAATCACGGGCACGGTCGGTCGGCAGGGCCAGGATGGCGCCGAACTCGTCGTATGCCAGGCCCGCGAATTGTTCGAGGGTCTTGATACCGGCAAGACCAAGCTTGCCGGCGGTGGTACGGTCCATCCCTTCCAGGCTGACCAGCGACTCTTCCATGCCCTCGAGGCCTTCTTCGGAAGCGATCGCTTCGGTCACCAGCGCGTCACGGGCGCGGGTGCGCAGTTCGTTGACGGTGTCTTCGTCGAACGATTCGATTTCCAGCATTTCGGAGATGGGCACGTAGGCGATTTCTTCAAGGCTCGAGAAACCTTCCTCGACCAGGATATTCGCCACTTCCTCATCCACATCCAGCTTTTCCATGAACAGCACGCGCACGGCGGCGGTTTCCTGGGCAGCCTTGTTGGCCGATTCCTCGGCCGTCATGATGTTGATCTTCCAGCCGGTCAGATCGGACGCCAGGCGCACGTTCTGGCCCGAACGGCCGATCGCGATCGCCAGGTTTTCTTCGTCGACCACGACGTCCATCGCATGCTTCTCTTCGTCGACCATGATCGACGACACGTTGGCCGGGGCCAGCGCGCCGATCACGAACTGGGCCGGATCTTCCGACCACAGCACGATGTCCACGCGCTCGCCGCCCAGCTCGCCGGTCACGGCCTGCACGCGCGAACCGCGCATGCCGACGCAGGTACCGATCGGGTCGATGCGCTTGTCGGAGGTGAACACGGCGATCTTGGCGCGCACGCCCGGGTCGCGGGCAGCCGATTTAATCTGCAGCAGGCCTTGTTCGATTTCCGGAACTTCCAGCTCGAACAGCTTCATGATGAATTCCGGCGCGGTGCGCGACAGGATCACCTGCGGGCCGCGCATATTGCGGTCGACGCGCAGGATGTAGGCACGGACGCGGTCGCCGATGCGCAGGTTTTCCTTCGGGATCATCTGGTCGCGCGGCAGGCGGGCTTCGATCTTGCCCGACTCGACGATTGCGTCGCCGCGCTCCATGCGCTTGATGGTGCCGGTGACGAGGGCGTCGCCACGCTCCAGGAAGTCCTGCAGGATCTGCTCTCGCTCGGCGTCGCGGACGCGCTGCAGCACGACCTGCTTGGTGTCCTGGGCGAAGCGGCGGCCGAACTCGACCGACTCGATCGGCTCTTCGATGTATTCGTCGACTTCGATGTCCGAAATCTGCTCCTTGGCTTCGAAATGCAGGATTTCCTGGTCGGGCAGCTGCAGGCCGGCCTCGTCGGGCACGACGTGCCAGCGGCGGAAGGTTTCGAATTCACCGCTGTCGCGGTCGATACTCACACGGATGTCGACATCGCCCTCGTAGCGTTTTTTCGTGGCCTGCGCCAGTGCGAACTCGAGCGCGCCGAAGACGACCTCTTTATCGACGTTTTTTTCGCGCGCGAGCGCATCAACCAGTAACAAAATTTCGCGACTCATGCTTTGCGACTCCTAAAATCCACCTTCGGCACCAGGCGTGCCTTGTCCAGTTCGGCCAGCGTAAATTCCAATAACGCCAGGCCATCCTTGCTTTCAAATTCCAACCCGATCTTCTCGCCTTGCGGGGCGTGCAGGATGCCCGTGTAGGTCTTGCGGTTCGCGGTGCCGGGCATCGCGACGCGCAGCTTGACCGTGCATTCCTCGCCGGCAAAGCGTTCGAAGTCGGCCAGGGTGCGCACCGGACGGTCCAGTCCGGGCGACGACACTTCCAGGCGCTCGTAATCGACGTTTTCGACCGTCAGCACGTGCGACAGCTGGTGGCTGACCGTGGCGCAATCTTCGACCGAGATCGGTCCCTTTTCGTCCGCCACCGCGGCCGGGAAATCGATGAACACGCGCAGGATGCCTCGCTCGGCACGCTCGATATCGACGAGTTCGTAGCCCAGTCCACTGACTGTGGTGGCAATCAAATCAAACAGCTGCACTGATTTCTCCAGATCGCCGGCATGGCGCCGGACCTCTTAAAACGATTCAACAAAAAAAAAATGGGCAACTGCCCATCTTCTTATATTTCCAACCAGATGAAAGTGTCTACACCAAACAAAACGCCGGGGAGAACTTTAATTGGTTGCGAATTATAACCCGATACAGGGCAGCTCGCAATCGCTGCGCTGCAAAATGAACAGGTCTGCAACAGTTTACACCTTTGGCGAACAGGCCGCATTCAAATACGTCGTCGCCGCAGTCATATACCTCACCCATGGCCATCCACGTCGCCCCCGCGGTCATACACGTCACCCCCGCGCAGGCGGGGGCGACGGAGCCGATCAGCCGCGGCGGCCGCGCCGCGGCATGCCGTTATCGCTGACGCGCGGACCCGCCGGGCGGCGGTTCTGGCCGGCGCCGGCGAAGCCGAAGGTGGTCTGCAGCGGATCCGGCTGGCGCGGACCCTTGCCGCCACCGCCACCACCACCGCTGCGGCCCTGGCCGCCACTGCGTCCCTGACCGCCGTTACGGCCGCCCGGGCCGCCGCCGAAGCCGCTGCCGCCGCGCCCCTGGGCGCCCGGCATGCCGGGCTGACCGCGGCCGCCCTGCTGGGACCCGACGCGCACCACCGGCGGGCCGAAGGGATCGACGTTGCGGTTGGCATCGGCACGATCGATGCGGTTGCCGTTGGTCCGGTCCGCATTGGGGCCACCGCGGTCCTTGCCGCCGCCCTGCTTCTGCTTCTGGCCGCCCTGGCCCTGGCCCTGGCCGCCGGCCTTCTGCTCGCCCTTCCTCTCGATGCCGAAGGCGGTCATGAAGTTGCGGACGTCGTTTTCTTCGAGCTCTTCCCAACGACCGCGCTTCAGGCCGGTCGGCAGGGTCATCGCGCCGTAGCGGGTGCGGATCAGGCGCGAGACGGTCAGGCCGACCGCCTCGAACATGCGGCGCACCTCGCGGTTGCGGCCTTCGCCGATCACCACGCGGTACCAGTGGTTGACGCCTTCGCCGCCGCCGTCGACGATCTTGGTGAAGGAGGCCAGGCCGTCTTCCAGCTCGACGCCGGCCAGCAGCTTCTGGCGCATGCCCTCTTCCAGCACGCCGAGGGTACGCACGGCGTACTCGCGGTCGATGTTGTAACGCGGGTGCATCAAGCGGTTCGCCAGGTCGCCGGAGTTCGTGAACAGCAGCAGGCCCTCGGTGTTGAAGTCGAGGCGGCCGACGGCCAGCCATTTGCCGGTCTTCATGGTCGGCAGGCGGTCGAATACCGACGGACGGCCTTCCGGATCGTCCGCGCTGACGATTTCGCCGGCCGGCTTGTGGTACACCAGCACGCGCGGCGGCTTGTTGTTATTCACGCGGCGCTGCAGCAGCTTGCCGTTGATGCGCACGGCGTCGGTCGGCAGGATGCGCTGGCCGATGTGGGCCGGCTCGCCGTTCACCGACACGCGGCCGGCGATGATCAGCTCTTCCATGTCGCGGCGCGAACCCAGGCCGGCCTCGGCCAGCACCTTGTGCAGCTTCGGCGCATCGTCCTCGGCGGTCAGGTCGCGGCGTACCTTGGCCGCCTTGGCCTGGCCCTGGCCGCCCTCGTGGGCGTCGAAGGCGTCCGAGGTCACGAAGGAGAACACGGCGTCGGCATCGTTCGGCTTGGCGCCGCGGTTATCCTTGCCGCCGCGGGCGTTCTTGCCCTTGCCTTGCTGCTGACCCTGCTTCTGGGCCTGCTGGCCCGGCTTCTGGGCTTGCTGGCCCGGCTGGCCGGCCTGGCCTTGCTGGGCCTGCTGGGCTTGCTGGACCTGTTGACCCTGCTGGCCGCGCTGCTGGCCTTTCTTGCCCCTGTTCTGGCCGTCGTGCTTGCCGGTGCGCGCCCCTTGGCGCTGCTCGGTGCGCTTCTCGGCGGCCTGCTCGCCCTGCTCCGCGCCGGCCTGGGCCGGCTCGGCCACGGCGTCGGCGCCGTCGGCCTGGCCGCGCGGCGCGGCGGCCGCAGCGACGGCTTCCCGCTGCTGGCGCTGCTCGCGCATCTGGCGCGGACCGCGCGGCTTGCGCTGGCCATCATCCTGGGCCGCATCGACGGCGGGCGCCGGGGCGGGAGCCGGAGCGGCTTCGGCGGCCGGGGCGCTCACGGCCTCCGCGGCATCGGCCTTTTTCGCACGCGGCTTGCGGGCCGGCTTGGCGGCCGGGCTCGCATCCTGCGATGCAGGAGCCTCGGCTGCCGGCGCGGCGCCTTCCGGAATATCGGCGGCCGGCTTGGCGGCGGCCTTGCGGGTGCGCTTGGGTTTCGCGTCGGCTTCCGGCTGCGTGCCGTCGGCTGCAGCCTGGGCGCGCGTGCGGCGCTTCGGCTTGGCTGCCGCCTCCAGCCCTGCTTCGGCAGGGGTCGTCTCGGTGTTGTCGGTTGGATTCATCATTCGTTTCGTTGTTATTGCTGACCTGACGCGAGATCAACCACCGGTTGCGTCGCAGGGTCGTGTTCATCAAATTGTTGCAAGGCCGCTTCCAGCGCTTCCAGACTGCGTCCGCCGGTGCCGTCCGCCACTTCCTGCAGCGGCGGCAGCTGCGACAGCGAGGCCAGGCCGAGGTCGTCGAGGAACTGCCGGGTCGTGCCCAGCAGGGCCGGACGTCCCGGCACCTCGCGGTGGCCGACCACGTCGATCCAGCCGCGGTCCTCGAGCATCTTGATCGTCTGCGAGTTGACGGCGACGCCGCGGATCTCTTCGATGTCGCCGCGCGTGACCGGCTGGCGGTAGGCGATGATCGCCAGCGTCTCCAGCGTTGCACGCGAATACTTCGGCGGCTTTTCCGGGGCAACCCGGTCTAGGTAAGGCTTCATTTCGGGCCGGCTCTGGAAGCGCCAGCCGGATGCCAGGCTGACGATCTCGATGCCGCGGTCCTGCCAGTCCTGGCGCAGTTCCTCCAGCAGGATCTTGATCGTGTCGGCGCCCACGCCCGCGCCGATCTGGCGGCCGTTCGCATCCACGTCGGCGAACAGTTTCTTCATGCCGTGGATCGTCATCGGCTCACGCGCGCACAGCAAGGCGGTCTCGAGGACCTTCTTGGCCTCATCAGTGTTCATAACGGCAAAGAAAACATCAAACACAAACGGCTTCAACGGTCACGAAGTGTCGTTGCAGCGACACAGGAGCTTACGCCCCAATGAGACAGTACGCGTTGAAACTGGGTTCCGTGGCCCGGCAGTGGCGCCGGGCGGATACCGTGGGGGCTCATGCCTGCCACGCGGCAGCCCGCCGGAAAGCGGACTGCAAAGATAGACTTTCAGGAGAAACGGCGCTGCTGGAGCAGGAAGGACGACATCGTTTCTACCGATTGGCGGCCATTGTACCCGATAAAACCCGGAAAGGGAGAAGCCGCGAACAGGTGCGCGCAGCGCGGCACGGCGGACGATGCGCCGCGATGCGCCCGCTCAAGCGGCGAGGCGTTCGGCAAGGATCGCGGAGACGCCCAGGAAAGCCGGGTACTCGGCCGTGATCACATAGGTCGGGACCGCCGCCAGGTAGGCGGCAAAGCGGCCCTTCTGCTCGAAGCGGCGGCGGAAGCAGGAGCGCGCAAAGCGCTCGCCCAGGCGCGGCACGATGCCGCCGCCGATGTAGACCCCGCCCTGGGCGCCCAGGGTGACGGCCAGATTGCCGGCTACCGTGCCCAGCATGCCGCAGAAGGCTTCGACGACCTCGTCGCACAGCAGGCATTCGCCGGCCAGGGCGCGGCGCGAAATCTCCGGCGCGTCCAGTACGCGCTCGGCCGCCCCGCGCAGCTCGGCCAGCGCGCGGTAGATCAGCTCGACGCCGGCGCCGGACAGCAGGCGCTCGGCCGACACGTGTTCGAATTCGCGCCATGCGTACTGCAGGATCGCGATTTCGGTGTCGTTGGCCGGAGAAAAGGTGACGTGGCCGCCTTCGCTGCGCAGCGCGGTCCAGCTCTTGCCGTCCGGGGCCGGAATCAGGCCGGACACGCCGAGCCCGGTGCCGGCACCCAGCAGGCCGATCGGCGCATTCACGCCCGGGGCGCCGCCGCCGACCTGGACCTTGTCGCTGTCCGTCAGCCAGGGCAAGGCCATCGCCAGCGCCTCGAAATCGTTCACCACCACGAAGGTATCGAAGCCGCACTCGCGGCGCATCGCCTCGATCGAGAATTCCCAGTGGTGATTGGTCATGCGCACCATGTCGCCCAGCACCGGATTGGCGATCGCGATCGCCGCATGGCGCACCGTGCCCGAGCCGGCCACCGTCTCGGCCACCGCCGGCAGGGCCAGGTAGGCGCGCAGGGCATCCGCCAGCGTCGGGTGGCTGGCGCAGGACAGCACTTCGATGTGCGCGATGCGGCCCGGGCCCAGTTCCAGCGCGAAGCGCGCATTGGTGCCGCCGATGTCGGCGAGCAGGCGCGGGCTGGCATGCCCCGCGGTCATGGTCGGGGAAGCGGCGGACGGCTGGAGAACGGGGGATGCGGGCGCAACAGTCATGGCATGGAATCGGAAACAGATTCCAGAAGCTTAAGGACTTCTCGGCTTCAGCGCAAGCACTTATTGTAGTTTAGGTACATCCGCCCTTGTTTCGCTAGGAATCCCACAAAATATTGCAGAGATTCATGAGTAGTCGAGCTACCAAACTTCGGCTGCAAAGACGCTTGCTCAGCCGGCTTTCGGCTTGAGTTCGACGTCCGCCTCGGCGGCGCAATCCGCGTTCCAGGCGTCGAGGCCGCCGCGCAGGGGACGGGCGTGGTGGAAACCGTTGGCCAGGAAGGTCTTCGCAACCTGGGCCGCGGTGACGTCGTTCGGGCAGCTGCAGTAGATGACGATGTGGCGGTCGCGGTCGAGGCTGGCCATCAGGCGTTCCGGGACGGTGTCGCCGTAGACCAGCGCGCCCGGGATGCCCTGCTCCAGCTGGCGCGCGGTGACGCCGCGGGCATCGACGATCAGCGGGTCGTGGCCGGCCTCGAGCAGGGATTTCAGCTCGGCGGTGGTGATGCGCGGCAGGTTGGCGGCGCCGAGGTTGCGGCGGCGCTCGATGTACTTGAACAACACGAACAGGGCCAGCAGCGCGCCGACCACCATCAGCGCGGTGCTGCCGAGGGTCTCGAACCAGGAGATGACGTCGTCGACGCTGCCGTGGAACCAGGCGCCCAGGCCCATGCCGACGCCGCTCCACAGCAGGCCGCCGGCCATCGACAGCCACAGGAAGCGCTGGGTGGTGGTGCCCATGGCGCCGGCCAGCGGCGGGGCGATGGTGTTGAAGCCGGGGATGAACTTGGCGACCACCAGCGACTTCGCGCCCCAGCGGCTGAAATTATCCTCGGTCTGGCTGACGCAGGAATCCGGCGACAGCGAAATCTTGCACAGCAGGCGCAGGATGCGCTTGCCGTAGTAGCGGCCGGCGCGGAACCAGAAATAATCGCTGATCAGGCAGGCGGCGATGCTGGCCGCCAAATAGAGCGGCCAGTTGGCTCCCTTGTCGACCGCCAGCGCGCCGGCGATGATCAGCACCGGGAAGGCGGGAATCGGCAGGCCGATCTGTTCGAGCAGCACGATGCCGAACACGATCAACGCGCCATAGGTGTGTATCAGGTGGGAGAGCGAGGCCATGCCAATATGGTATCGGAAAAGCCCGCCCCGCGCCCCCTCCTAATGCCACTTACCGCGGGAGCGACAGCTTAAAATTCGGGGTCAGAGCACATTTCGCAACAAATTCGGGGTCAGAGCACTTTTTGCCCTTGCGCTAACTGAAGCAATCCATGCCGAAGCTCGGCCAACCGCACCTAAAGACCCGGTTCCAAAAAATCGCTCTGACCCCGAATTTCAGCAGAAATGTGCTCTGACCCCGAATTTTTGACGCGGCCTCAGGCCCCGCGCGGGATGGCGTTCAGCAAGGTCTGGGTGTAGGGGTGCCGGGGGTTGCGGTAGAGCTCGTCCGAGTCTGCCATCTCGACCACGCTGCCGTGGTGCATGACCATCACGCGGTCGGAGATGTACTTGACCACGGATAAATCGTGCGAGATGAAGATGTAGCTCATCTTGTACTCGTCCTGCAGGTCCTGCAGCAGGTTCAGCACCTGGGCCTGGACCGAGACGTCCAGCGCCGACACCGACTCGTCGCACACCAGGATCTCCGGCTTCATGGTCAGGCAGCGCGCGATCGCGATGCGCTGGCGCTGGCCGCCGGAGAATTCGTGCGGATAGCGGTGGAAGGCCTGCTCCGGCAGCCCGACCCGCTTCAGCAGATAGTGGGCGTGCTCGATGCGTTCCGCATCATTCAAGCCGATGCGATGGATGCGCATCGGCTCCAGCAAGATCTGGCCGACCGTGAAGCGCGGGTTCAGCGAAGCATAGGGATTCTGGAAGATGATCTGGATGCGCCGCTTATACGCCTGGTACTCGCGGTCGCTCATCGCCAGCAGGTCGCGGCCCTCGAACAGGGCGCTGCCGCCGGTGGCGCGGTGCAGGCGCAGCAGGGTCAGGCCGACCGTGGTCTTGCCGGAACCGGATTCGCCGACCACGCCCAGGGTCTTCCCGCGCGGCAGCGTGAAGGACACGTCCTTCACCGCCTTGAATTCGCGCTTGCCGAACAGGCCTTCGCGCAGATAAAAACTCTTCGCCAGCCCGCGCACCTCCAGCACGTTGTCATCCGACGGCGCATACCCGCGCGCACGCTGCGGCAGCTCTGCATCCGCCGTAAAACGCCCGCTCAGATAGTCGTCGATGACCGGCAGGCGCACCGGCCGCTCGTCCAGCTTCGGCCGGCAATGCAGCAGCGCACGCGTATAGGCGTCGGATGGCGCATGCAAGACCTGGGCAGCAGGCCCCTCCTCCCGCACCTCGCCATGCCGCATCACGATCACGCGGTCGGCAATCTCGCCCACCAGTCCGAGATCGTGGGTGATGAACAGCACCGACATCTGGTGCTTCTTCTGCAGCCCCGCGATCAGTTCCATGATCTGCTTCTGGATCGTCACGTCCAGCGCCGTGGTCGGCTCGTCGGCGATCAGCAGGCGCGGTTCGCAGGCGATCGCCATCGCGATCATCACGCGCTGCTGCTGGCCGCCCGACATCTGGCTCGGATAGGCGTCGATCTTGGCTGCAGGGTCGGGGATGCCGACTTCGTCCAGCAGCTCGAGCGTGCGGGCGCGCGCCTGGCGCTTGTCCATGCCCAGGTGCTGGCGCAGTACTTCGCCGATCTGGAAGCCGACCGTGAACACCGGATTCAGCGAAGACATCGGCTCCTGGAAGATCATCGCGATGTCCTTGCCGCACAGCTTGCGGCGCGCCTCGATCGACTGCCCGAGCAGCTCGCGGCCGTCGAAGCGGATCGAGGAGCCCTCGTGCATGATCGTGGTTTCACGAGGCAGCAGGCCCATCACCGCCAGCGAGCTGACCGACTTGCCGCTGCCGGACTCGCCCACCAGGGCCACGGTGGCGTTCTTCGGCAGGCTGAAGGAAATGCCCTTCACGGCTTCGAACGTGCGCTTCTTGTCGATGCGGAAGGAGACGCGCAGGTCGCGCACCTCGAGCAATGGCTGATCAAAAGTCATACGGGCTCACTTCAATTTCGGATCCAGCGCATCGCGCAGCGCGTCGGCAAACAGCGAGAAGGCCGTCACCAGCAGGGCCATCGCGCTGGCGGCGGCGGCCAGCTGCCACCACTTGCCCAGGATGAGTTCATTCTGCGCCTCGTTCAGCATGCTGCCCCAGGACACCACGCCCACCGGCACGCCGAAGCCCAGGAAGGACAGGATGACTTCGGCCTTGATGAAGCCGACCACCAGGATCGACATCTGCACCAGCGCCACGTGCGAGACGTTCGGCAGGATGTGCGAGAACATCCGCCGCCAGCTCGAGGCGCCGATGGCGTCCGCCGCCATCACGTATTCGCGGGCCTTGTGCTTGATGTACTCGGCGCGGATCAGGCGGTAGGGCCCGGTCCATCCCGTCAGCCCCAGGATCAGCACGATGGTCAGCACGCCCTTGGTCTGCAGCACCGCGGCCACCGTCAGGATCATCAGGATCGACGGAATCGAGGTGAAGATGCTGTAGAACCAGTTGAACAGGTCGTCGACCTTGCCGCCATAGAAGCCGGAGACGGCGCCGAACAGGGTCCCCAGCGCCACCGCCACCAGGGCCGCCACTAAACCGACCACGATCGAGGTCTGGCCGCCCTTGATGGTTTTTTTAACGATGTCGTGGCCCCATTTGTCGGCGCCGAAAGGCAGGGTCGTGGCTTTGACCGCCTGCGTGGCATGGCCGTGCCGGACCAGCTCCGTCCTCAGTTCGGCGATATCGGCCGCCAGCGGATCGAAGGCATTCGGCGGCGTGGGCGCGAACGGACGGCCCAAGGCCGCCAGCGCGGGATCGGGACCGACGAAGGTCGGCGGCGCATAGTTGAGCGCGACTTCGTCCTCCCAGTCGGCGGCCACCAGGCCGGTGGCGGACAGCAGCACCGACAGCAGGAAGATCAGCACCACCGCCAGCGAAGCCATGGCGATGCGGTCGGCGCGCATTCGGCGCCAGGCGAGCGCCCACAGGCCGGGCGAAGCGTTTTCGATCATTTGAGTCATTTCATTTGCTCATTTGAGCAGATCACTTGAGCTGGACACGCGGGTCCACCGCCTGGTACATCAGATCGGCCAGCAGGTTGAACACCATGGTGGCGACGGCCACGTAGACCGTGATCGCCTTGATCACCGGAAAGTCGCTGCGCTCGACCGCCAGGATCACCTCGCGTCCGATACCCGGGATGCCGAAGAAGCGCTCCAGCAGGAAGGCGCCGATCAGGAGGGCCGGCAGGTTCGCCATCACGTAGGTGATGATCGGAATCGCGGCATTGCGCAGCACGTGGACCCAGACGATGCGCCGCTCCGACAGGCCCTTGGCGCGCGCGGTGCGCACATAGTCCTGCCCGACTTCGTCCAGCACGAAGCTGCGGAACAGGCGCAGGGTGGGCGCCACCGACACCGTCAGCCCGATCAGGATCGGCAAGGTGGCGTAGCGCAGCAGGTTTTCGAGGAAATGGTCGCCCCAGCCCTGCACCGGAAACAGCCCCAGCTTGTAGGCCAGTCCGTACTGGAACACGATGATGTAGACCAGGATCGAGATCGACATGCCGACCGTGCAGGCGATCATCACCAGGCGGTCGGTCAGCGAGCCGCGCACGAAAGCGATGGCGAGCGCCAGCGCGATCCCGATCAGGGTCTCCAGCACGGTCAGCGGCACCAGCACCGTCAGCGAGGGACCGAGCCGGGTGGCCAGGATGTGCGAGACCGGTTCGCCGGTGCTCCAGGCATTGCCGAAATCAAAGCTCAGGATCTGCTTGACGAAGATGCCGAGCTGCACGTACCAGGGCTGGTCCAGGCCGAGCTGGGTGCGGATGTTGGCGATCGCCTGCGCATCCGCCATCTTGCCCGCCAGCAGGTAGGACGGGTCGCCGCCGACCCAGTTGAACAGCACGAAGACCAGCACCACCACGCCGGCCATGGTCGGCAGCATTTGCCACAGCCGCCGGAGGATATAAGCAAACATCGGGTATTCCGGGTGAAAAACGAAACTATAGAACAGTTTCCGAATGTTGCAGAGCAAAAAATTTCCCACCTCCTAGCAGGGGAAATGCATACAAGTGTGGCATTTACGCAATGTTACGAGGAATTCATATTCATTCATATTGACACTGTAAGGACAGGAATGATCTGATGAGCCCCCGTAAGGTGAAAAAATTCTAATTTCTCACCGGACCACCATTGGTTACCTCTAGTGCTCGTATTCCTTGGTATATGCATGCCAAAGATTGACAAAAAAGCATATGCATGTGTGGACCGATTCATCAGACCATTTCTTGGAGTTGGAATGTATAAAAGAAAAGCTGTAGCCCAAGCAGTCTCCTTCGCCGTCGCCTACGTGGCGTTCGGCGCCGCCGCGATGGCGCAGGACACCTCGTCCGCCCCGATGCAGCGTGTCGAAGTCACGGGCTCGAGCATCAAGCGCGCCACCGCCGAAACCGCCTCGCCGGTCCAGGTGGTCACCCGCGAAGACCTGGCCAAGTCCGGCAAGGGCACCGTCGCCGAATACCTGCAGACCCTGACCGCCGACGGCGCCGGTTCGCTGCCGACCGGCTTCGGCAACGGTTTCGCCGCCGGCTCGACCGCGATCTCGCTGCGCGGCCTGGGCGCGACCTCGACCCTGGTGCTGCTGAACGGCCGCCGCATGGCGCCGTTCGCGCGCGCCGACGACGGCCAGAAAAGCTTCACCGACCTGTCGACCGTGCCGATGGAAGCGGTGGAACGCATCGAGATCCTGAAGGACGGCGCGTCCTCGATCTACGGCGCGGACGCGATCGCCGGCGTGGTCAACATCATCCTGCGCAAGGACTTCACCGGCCTGGTCGCCAAGGGCGAACTGGGCGAGTCGCGCTACCGCGACGGCGAAGTGGCCAAGGGCACCCTGACCTGGGGCAAGGGCGACCTCGACACCGACGGCTTCAACGTCATGACCAACCTCGAGGTCTACGGTAACCACGAGCTGATGAACAAGGACCGCGCCGGCCGCAAGTGGATCGGCCAGGGCGACATCCGTCCGTGGGGCTATGCGGCCAACAGCCAGTTCGCCGGCGGCTACATCACGCCGGGCGCTTCCAGCCCGACCCCGACCGGCGCACTGCGCGATCCGAAGACCGGCAACTATGTGTCGCTGCCGGGCTGCTCGCAGTTCTCGCCGGTGGTCAACCAGGACCCGGCCGGCGGCTGCCTGTGGTACCAGGACCAGTTCCGCTCGATGCAGCCGAATATCGACGGCGTGAACCTGTATGCGCGCGGCACCAAGAACCTGGACGGCGGCCTGCAGCTGTACGCGGAAGCCGGCTACTCCAAGCGCGACACCTCGTTCACCCTGACCCCGCCGTCGACCAGCCCGACCGTCGCCTTCCCGCCGAACGCGGCCAGCCCGACCGGCGTGATCGCCTACGGCAACACGATCCTGATGTCGGCCAAGCATCCGCAGAACCCGTACGGCGCCGACGTGCGCCTGCGCTACTCGATGTTCGACGTCGGCCCCAGCACCCGCTCGGTGGACAATGCCTTCAACCGCTTCGTGATCGGCATCAAAGGCCAGAAATTCGGCTGGGACTTCGACACCGCCTACCTGCACTCGATGTCGAAGCTGGACCTGAACTACAGCAACATGATCAACATGAAGGTGCTGCAGGCCGCCCTGGGCAATCCTTCCAGCCCCTACTTCCCGTACTACATCGGCACCCAGGCCAGCAAGAACCCGGCCTCGCTGTACGCCGCGATGGTGACCAATGCGACCTCGCATTCGACCACCAAGCTCGACATCGTCGACTTCAAGGCCTCGCGTGAGCTGATGCAGCTGCCGGGCGGCGCCATGGGCCTGGCGGTCGGCGCCGAACACCGCCGCGAGTCGCTGGACAACCCCTCGCTGTCGGGCACCGCCGACGGTTCGATCAACTCCTCCTACGTGGCGGCCAAGGGCGACCAGAACATCTCGGCGGTCTTCGTCGAAGTGGCTGCGCCTGTGATCCAGACCGTCGAACTGACCGGTGCACTGCGCTACGACAAGTACAAGAACTTCTCGTCCACCACCCCGAAAGTCGGCATCAAGTGGACCCCGCTGAAGACCTTCGCCCTGCGCGGCACCTACTCGGAAGGCTTCCGCGCCCCGGGTCCGGCCGAAGCAGGCGTCGAGTCGCAGAGCACCGGCAGCTCCTCGGTGCGCGATCCGGTCCGTTGCCCGGGCGGCGTCCCGGCAGCCGGCGGCGCAACCCAGGCCGACTGCGCGATCTCGATCGGTGCGGTCAAGGTCGGCAACCCGAAACTGTCGCCGGAAACCTCGAAGGGCTACACCCTGGGCATGGTCTGGGATCCGCTGGCCAACACCAGCCTGTCCGTGGACGGCTTCAAGATCCGCCGTGAAAACGAGATCAACCCGCTGTCCTACGTCGAAGCAGCCGCCCTGCCGACCGCGATCCGCAACGACAACAACCTGGTCGTGAACGGCGTCGTGATCCCGAACACGGGCACCCTGCTGCTGTCGAACGCACCGTACCAGAACTCGAGCTTCACCGAGATCAAGGGCGTGGACTTCGACGTCAAGCAGCGCGTCAAGCTGGGCGACTACGGCCGCGCGGTCGTGGGCCTGACCTGGACCCACATCGCATCGTGGGTACGCGCCGAGAAGAGCGGCACCCGTTACCAGTACGCCGGCACCCACGGCAACTGCGACACCTCGAACTGCGCCGGTACGCCGAAGGACAAGATCAGCCTCAGCGCTTCGTGGGACTACAGCCCGAAATTCAACATGACCGCGACGGCCAACTACCGCGCCGACATGCAGAACGTGTACTTCGCCGGCGACAAGTGCGCCTCGCAGTTCGCGAACGGCAACCCGGCGCCTGGCGACTGCCGCCTGGCCTCGTTCACCACGGTCGACCTGTCGGCACGCTATAACGTGACCCGCCAGCTGCAGATCTACGGCTCGATCCAGAACCTGTTCGACAAGGTTGCTCCGCTGGATCCGCTGACCTACGGTGGCATGAGCTACAACCCGATGGACGCCAGCGGCGCCATCGGCCGCTACCTCAAGGTCGGCCTGCGCTGGACCATGTAAGCAAGAAATACGGCGAACCTCGTTCGCCGTATTTCGCAGCCCCCGCGCAGGCGGGGGCCCAAGGTGTCCAGCACAACGGCGAGCCCCCGGGCTCGCCGTTTTTCATTCCGCGGCGCCTGCGCGCAGGCGCTCCAGCAGCACGCTCGCCGCTTCCGCCGACGATCCGGGGTTCTGGCCGGTGATCAGGAGCCCGTCGCGGACCACGTAGGATGCCCAGTCCGCCCCCTTCGAATACACCCCGCCCTTCGCCTTCAGCTCGTCCTCGACGAGAAAGGGCACCACATCGAGCAATCCGACCGCGGCTTCCTCGCTGTTCGCGAAGCCGGTTACCCGCTTGCCCTCGACCAGGGGACAGCCGTCCGGCGCACGCACGTGGCGCAGCACGCCCGGCGCGTGGCAGACGAATCCGACCGGCTTGCCCGCGGCCACGAAGGATTCGATCAGGCCGATCGAAGCGGGATCCTCGGCCAGGTCCCACAAGGGGCCGTGCCCGCCCGGATAGAAGACAGTATCGAAAGCGGCCTGGGACACGCTGTCGAGCGGCACCGTGGAAGCGAGCTGCGCCATCGCGTCGGCGTCGGCTTCGAAACGGCGGGTGAGATCGGTCTGGAAATCCGGCTCATTGCTTTTCGGATCGAGCGGCGGGCGGCCGCCTTTCGGCGACGCCAGGACGATCTCGGCGCCGGCATCCTTAAAGGCATAGTAAGGCGCGGCCAACTCTTCCAGCCAGAAGCCGGTCTTGCGCCCGGTGTTGCCGAGTTGGTCGTGCGAGGTCAGGACGATCAGAACTTTCATGCTACTCTCCCATGGTTGAGACCACTAATAGACCAGTCGTCTAATTCGCGGTTAAAAAAATGCACCTCACGACGAGGTGCCATTGCCCCTGCTCCGGTCAGGGGGCAAGGTGAAGCATCCGGCGCGTCGTCGCCAGTGCGGTATCGAAGGGCCTGGCTGCGCGCTCTATCTTGGCCATGATGCTGGCCCCCAGCCACAGCTGGTACAGGCTGCGCGCCACGCTCGCGGCATCGCCGTCGATGGCCAGCGAGCCCTCGTCCACGCCGGCCGCGATGGCCTGGGTCAGCCGGCTGACGATCCCTTCCGTGCCGTGCTGCAGCGCAAGGCGCATCGCTTCCGACAGGTCCGCCACTTCCGCGCCCAGCTTGACCGCCAGGCACTTTCCCTGGCAATCCTCGTAGGACTGCGATGCCCGCCACAGTTGCCAGTAGTCCATCAGGCGCTGCGCCATCGTCAGGCCCGGCTGTGCCAGGATGCGGTCGAATTCGGCCAGGTAGTCCTCGAAATAATGCTCCAGCAAGGCTTTGCCGAAAGCGTCCTTGGAGCCGAAGTAGTGATAGAACGACCCTTTCGGCACGCCAGCCGCCGTCAGGATCTCGTTCAGGCCCACGGCCGAGTAGCCCTTGCCGGCCATGATGCGCTGACCGGTCGCGAGAATGCCGGCGCGGACATCGGAATACTGGGCTGTGCTTTCAGTTGTCATGGGATGCAGCTTAAACCGAATTAGACCAGTCGTCTAGAACTATTTCCGCTGCTCCGGCTCAAGCGAGCCGGAGCAGCAATTGGACTGGCATTAGCGCTCAGTCCTGGCGCAGCCGGCGCTGGCGCACCGCCTGCGCCAGCCCCTCCAGCACGCCCACGCTGGTCTCCCAGTCGATGCAGCCGTCGGTCACGGACTGGCCGTAGACCAGCTCCTTGCCCGGCACCAGGTCCTGGCGTCCGCCCACCAGGTGGGACTCGACCATCACGCCGACGATGCGGTCGTCGCCGGCCGCGATCTGGCCGGCGATGTCGGCGCACACCGGCACCTGGTTCTGCGGATTCTTGCTCGAATTCGCGTGCGAGGCGTCGATCATCAGGCGGCCGGCGAGGCCGTTCGCGGCCAGTTGCTTGCAGGCGTCCTCGACGCTGGCGGCGTCGTAGTTCGGGGTCTTGCCGCCGCGCAGGATGATGTGGCAATCCTCGTTGCCGGCGGTCGACACGATCGCCGAATGGCCGCCCTTGGTCACCGACAGGAAATGGTGGGGCTGGGAGGCCGCCTTGATGGCGTCGGCCGCGATCTTGATGTTGCCGTCGGTACCGTTCTTGAAGCCGACCGGGCAGGACAGGCCGGAAGCCAGCTCGCGGTGCACCTGCGATTCGGTGGTGCGGGCGCCGATCGCGCCCCAGCTGATCAGGTCGGCGATGTACTGCGGGCTGATCACGTCGAGAAACTCGGTGCCGGCCGGCAGGCCCAGCTCGTTGATGTCGCGCAGCAGCTCGCGCGCCATGCGCAGGCCGTCGTTGATGCGGAAGCTGTTGTCCATGTAGGGGTCGTTGATCAGGCCCTTCCAGCCCACCGTGGTGCGCGGCTTCTCGAAATACACGCGCATCACGATCTCGAGTTCGCCGATGAAGCGGCGGCGCTGCTCGGCCAGGCGGCGCGCGTATTCCACCGCGGCCTTGGTGTCGTGGATCGAGCACGGGCCGATCACCACCATCAGGCGGTCGTCCTGGCCGTGCAGGATGCGGTGCAGCGCCACGCGCGCCGAAGCCGCGGTGTTCTCGGCGCTCGCCGTCACCGGAAACTCACGGATCAGGTGAGACGGCGGCGTCAGTTCCTTCATTTCGCGGATGCGTAGGTCGTCGGTGCGGGGCATTGCTGTTCTCCGTTGTCTGTTGATGCGCTGAGCTGGTCTGAAAACGAAAAAACCGCCATCGCTGGCGGTTTTTCTGGAATCTTGCGTCGGACTTCGTTCTGCTGATGCGTGAACCTGCCGCTACTCCACCGCCGTCGGGCTGGAATGGCTAAACCAAAAATAAAAGGTAAAGAAGGCAGTGTGGCGCATGTGTGGTCCGGGGTGTTCGGTTGACTATAACAACAATATATGAGCATTGGCAAGCTCTTTATCCGTCGCGTGCGACCGTCATGACAGTCGATCGGTTGCGTGAAGCAGACATCCAACCTGGGCAAGCCAAACACGGTTGAGAGATGTCAGTCGTTCATGCAGCTCCGATGCAAAAGTCGGGACATGCCCCGGCCGACTTGCGCCCTCCGCGAGCCGGGCCGGGAATCCCTCAATGCCAACTGGAGTCTGGAAATGACTGAAACCCCGATATCCCGATCGATCCGCCGCCTGTTCGCCAGTGGCGGCGCTGCCGGTCTGGCGCTGCTGGCGCTGCCGGCCACGCTGCCCTTGTCGGCCCAGGCGCAGGAAGCCGCGCCCAAGCCGATCCAGCGCGTCGAAATCACGGGCTCGAACATCCGCCGCTCCGAGGCGGAGACCGCGTCCTCCGTCATCACCGTCAACCGCGCCGACATCGAGCGCTCCGGCAAGGCCACCGTGGCCGAGCTGCTGCAGACCCTGGCGGTCGACAACCAGGGCTCGGTGCCGGTCAGCTTCGGCAACGGCTTCGCCGCCGGCGCTTCCGGCATCTCCCTGCGCGGCCTGGGCGCGGCCTCGACCCTGGTGCTGCTGAACGGCCGCCGCATCGCGCCCTACGGCCTGGCGGACGACGGCCAGAAGCAGTTCGCCGACCTCAACATCATTCCGAGCGACGCCGTCGAGCGCATCGAGGTGCTGAAGGACGGCGCCTCGGCCATCTACGGCTCCGACGCCATCGCCGGCGTGGTCAACGTCATCCTGCGCAAGGACTACCAGGGCAACACGGTGCGCGTCTCGCGCGCCTTCACCCAGGACTGGGACGGCAAGCAGACCAACATCGCCTTCACCAAGGGTGTCGGCAGCCTCGACACCGACCGCTACAACTTCCTGTTCAGCATCGAATACAAGAAGTTCGACGAAATCTGGTACCGCGAACGCGCCGACCGCGACTGGATCGGCCGGGTCGACCTGCGGCCCTGGGGCTATTCGTCCGAACAGGCCCTGGGCGGCACCGGCGCCATCATTCCCGGCAGCGGCACCGCCGGCAGCGCCATCAACGGCAACGTGCGCCCGGTGGGCTCGACCGGCGACTACGTCAACCGCGGCACCCTGATCCCGGCCGCGGCCTGCTCGAACTTCACCAGCCACCCGCAGGGCGACCCCGGCGGCGGCTGCCTGATCGATGCGCCCCAGCTCTACAACCAGCTGATCCCGAAACAGGAAAACCTGAGCTTCTTCGCGCGCGGCACCTTCCAGGTCACGCCGGACATCCAGGCGTACAGCGAGCTCAACTACTACACCAGCCAGACCAGCACCTCGACCACGCCGTCCACGGTCAGCGGTTCGGTCGGTTTCCCGGGCGGCCCGGTCAACAACGGCATCGTCCGCCTCGGCCCCACCCATCCGGACAATCCCTTCCCCGGCACACCCGCCACCCTGCGCTACCTGGCCGCCGACGTCGGTCCGCGCACCGCCCGTCTCGACGGCAACTTCATCCGCTGGATCGGCGGCGCCAAGGGCAGCAACTACGGCTGGGACTGGGACACGGCGATCCTGTTCTCGCACAACCACGTCAACAACACCCAGAACGGCTTCCTGCAGCGCGACGTCGCCTTCGCCCTGCTCGATCCGAGCGCGGCGAACGTCGCCGCCGCCCGCGCCGGCAGCCCGGCCTATGCGGCCCTGCCGCCGGGCACCGTCTCGCGCATCGGCGAGAACGCCGGCCTGAACTCGCCGGCGCTGTATGCGGCGCTGTCGCCGACGATCGGCAACCGCGCCAACACCAAGATGGTGCAGGGCGACGTCAAGGCCACGCGCGAATTCGACGGCATTCCCTACCTGGCAGGAAAGCTGGGCCTGGCACTGGGCGCCGAATGGCGCCACGAGGCGACCGAGCTGCAGCCGACCAGCGGCACGGAGCGCGGCAACATCATCGGCCTCGGCTATTCCGCCTACGAAGGCGCGCGCAACGTGTTCGCCCTCTACGGCGAGGCGCTGGTGCCCCTGCCCTACAAGGTCGAAGCTTCGCTGGCCCTGCGCTGGGACCACTTCACCGACGTCGGCAACTCCTATACGCCGAAGGCCGGCCTGAAGTGGACGCCGGTGCGCGAGTTCGCCCTGCGCGGCACCTTCGCGCGCGGCTTCCGTGCGCCGAGCTTCGCCGAGAACGGACGCGGCGGCCTGGCCGCGTACTCGACCGCCGCCGACCCGGTGCGCTGCGCCCTGGGCATCGCCAGCGCCTGCAACCCGGCCTCGGTCGCCCTGATCACCTCGCCCAACCCCAAGCTGTCGCCCGAGCGCTCGTGCAACTACTCACTGGGCATGATCTGGGATCCGCTGCCGCGCACCAGCATCTCGGTCGACTACTGGAAGATCAAGCGCAAGAACGAGATCAACCAGGAACAGGTCGCCTCCGCCATCGCCGCCGGCAGCGTGGCGCGCGACCCCACCAACGTCAGCGCCATTCCCGGCGACCCCGGCCCGATCACCGCGGTGCTGACGCGCTACGTGAACTCGAACCAGACCAAGGTGCGCGGCCTCGACGTCGATGCGCGCTACGCCCAGCGCCTGCCGGACGACTACGGGCTGGCGACCGTCGACGTCAAGTACACCCGCCTGTTCGAATGGCTGCGCACCGAGCAGGACGGCAGCAGGACCGAGTACGCCGGCACCCACGGCAACTGCGACGTGACCAACTGCACCGGCACACCGGACAACAAGATGAACCTGCGTTTCGGCTGGGAGCGCAACGACTGGCGGGTCTCCCTCAACGCCAACTTCCGCGGCCGGATCCAGAACACCCTGTTCCGCGGCGACGCCTGCGCAGTGACCTTCGACAGCGGCGCCAACGCCCCGAACGGCAGCTGCGAACTGCCCTCGTTCACGAGCTGGGACCTGGTGGCACGCTGGAAGCCGCTGAAGGATTGGGAGGTCTTCGGTTCGATCCAGAACCTGTTCGACAAGGTCGCGCCGCTCGACCCGCTGACCTACGGCGCCCAGTCGTACAACCCGCTCGACTTCGAAGGCGCGCGGGGGCGCTTGTTCACGCTGGGGGCGCGGTATACCTTCCAGTGAGCGGCTGATACACCGCGCAAAAACAAAAATGCCCGCAGCGATGCGGGCATTTTTCGTGTGGCGGGGGCTGTCGATCAAGCCGTACCACCCACCGTCACGCCATCGATGCGCAGGGTCGGCTGGCCCACGCCCACCGGGACGCTCTGGCCTTCCTTGCCGCACACGCCCACGCCGGAGTCCAGGCGCATGTCGTTGCCGATCATCGAGATGCGGTTCATCACGTCCGGGCCGTTGCCGATCAGGGTCGCGCCCTTCACCGGGTAGGTCACCTTGCCGTTCTCGATCATATAGGCCTCGCTGGCCGAGAACACGAACTTGCCGTTGGTGATGTCGACCTGGCCGCCGCCGAAGTTGACCGCGTAGATGCCGTTCTTGACCGAGGCCAGGATCTCCTGAGGATCCTTGTCGCCGGCCAGCATATAGGTGTTGGTCATGCGCGGCATCGGCAGGTGGGCGAAGGATTCGCGGCGCGCGTTGCCGGTGACCGGCATCTTCATCAGGCGCGCGTTCATGGTGTCCTGGATATAGCCCTTCAGGATGCCGTCCTCGATCAGCGTGGTGCACTGGGTCGGGTTGCCTTCGTCGTCCATATTGAGCGAGCCGCGGCGGTCCTTCAGGGTGCCGTCGTCGACCACGGTCACGCCCTTGGCGGCGACGCGCTGGCCGATCATGCCCGAATACGAGGACGAGCCCTTGCGGTTGAAGTCGCCTTCCAGGCCGTGGCCCACCGCTTCGTGCAGCAGCACGCCGGGCCAGCCCGGGCCGAGCACGACGGTCATCGGACCGGCCGGGGCCGGACGCGCCTCGAGGTTGACCAGGGCCGCCTGCACGGCTTCGTCGGCATATTTGTCCAGCAGCTCGTCGCTGAAATAGCTGTAGTCGTAGCGGCCGCCGCCGCCGGACGAGCCCATCTCGCGGCGGCCGTCCTGCTCGGCGATGACGGTGACGGACACGCGCACCAGCGGACGGATGTCGGCCGCCAGCACGCCGTCGCTGCGCACCACCAGCACCACGTCGTATTCGCCGGCCAGGCCGGCCATCACCTGCACCACGCGCGGATCCTTGGCACGCGCGATCTTCTCGATGCGCTCGAGCAGTTTCACCTTGGCGGTGGCGTCGAGGGAATTCAGCGGATCGTGCGGCAGGTAGAGCGAGCGGCCGCCGCTCGGCTGGATGCTGGAGGCGACCTTCACGCGGCCGGCGCCGGCACGGGCGATGGTGCGAGTGGCCGCGGCGGCGTCGAGCAGCGCGGCCTGCGAGATCTCGTCGGAATAGGAAAAGGCGGTCTTGTCGCCGGACACGGCGCGCACGCCCACGCCCTGGTCGATCGAGAAGCTGCCGCTCTTGACGATGCCCTCTTCCAGGCTCCAGCCTTCGCTCTTGGTGAACTGGAAGTACAGGTCGGCATAGTCGACCTTGTGCGTGAACATCGTTCCGAGCGTGGTGATGAGCTTGCCTTCGTCGAGCCCGAACGGCGTCAACAGCACGTCGCGCGCGACGGCGAGGGAGGAAAGATTCGGTTCGAATGGCTTCATGTTCAGGTCTTTCTGGTAAGGATAGGGGCATTTTGCCATATCGCGCCGGCGTTCGCGTTTGGCTGCGTTCGCGTGGGCACCCTGTGCCCACGCACGACCATGATTACAGTTTGCGGTGTTTCAGCGCGGGCAGGCTCTGACGGACTTCGGCCAGGACGTTCGTATCGATCTCGCCGACAACCACGCCTTCACCCTCCGGCAGCTGGCCGATCACCTCGCCCCAGGGCCCGATCAGCATGCTGTGGCCGAAGGTGCGGCGGCCGTTGCGATGGGTGCCGCCCTGGGCCGAGGCCAGCACATAGCACTGGTTTTCGATGGCGCGGGCGCGCAGCAGCACTTCCCAGTGGGCCATGCCGGTGGTATGGGTGAAGGCGGCCGGCACCACGATCAGGGCGACCTCGCCCATCGCCCGGTACAGTTCCGGGAAGCGCAGGTCGTAGCAGACCGACAGGCCGACCTTGCCGAACGGCGCTTCGAAGCTGCCGACGGCTTCGCCGGGCACGATGGTGCGCGCTTCGTCGTAGCTTTCCTCGCCGCGGGTGAAGCCGAACAGGTGGATCTTGTCGTAACGGCTGGCCGGCCTGCCTTCCGGATCGTAGACCAGGGTGGTGTTGAGGACGCGGCCCGCTTCCGGCGACACCAGCGGCAAGGTGCCGCCGATCAGCCAGAAACCGTGCTCGCGCGCCTGCGCCGCCATGAATTCCTGGATCGGGCCCTGGCCCGCCTGTTCGGCGTGGCCGACCTTGTCCGAATCCGACATGCCCATGATCGGCCAGTACTCCGGCAGGGTCACCAGCTTCGCGCCCTTGCCGGCGGCTTCCGCCAGCAGGCGGCGCGCGGTTTCCAGGTTTTCGTCGACGTCCGGTGAGGACACCATCTGCACTGCTGCGACTGTCGTCTTGCTCATCATTGGCCTTTCTTCTTCGCGGTTTGCGCAGGCGGCGCCGGATTGCCCGCGGCGGTGGCCGCCGCATTCGCCGCCTGGGTGTCGAGCTTGATCACATTGGGCGACTTCCACGGACCGGTCACCTGCATGTGGTAGGTCAGCGCCTTCATCACCGGCGCCCTCAGGAAGAGCTGGGCCAGGTAGCTGCCCAGGCCGATGACGGGGTTGACCGCCAGCGCATACACCAGCGGTCCGGTGCCGAGGTTGAATTCCGGGATCACCACCACGTGCAGGTTGGTCGATTCGTTGGCGATGTCGGCGGTGCCGTCCATCAGCACCGTGGCCGCCACCCCATGCATTTTAAGATTATCGGTGTGCACCACCCCGCGCGAGATCATGGCGTTGGCGGTGATGCCGTCGAAGGCCAGGCCWTCCGAGAAYACRTCGTGGAAGTCGAGCTTGAGCATGCGCGGCAGCATCTGCAGGCTCAGCACGCCGAGCAGCTTGGCCGCGCCCGGGTCCTTCTTGAGGAACTGGCCGTCCTCGACGTTCATCTGCAGCTGGCCCGAGAGGCTCGGGATGTCGAGCGAATACGGCAGCCCGGCCCAGGAGATGTCGCCCGACAGCGAGCCCTTGCCGCGGCGCAGGGTGCCGGGGAAGCCGAGGCGGTCGAGCAGGCGGCCGGCATCGCTGATGTCGAGATTGAAGTTGAGCGCGGTATTGCTCTTGCCGTCGCGCGTCAGCCAGCGCCCGTTGGCCTTCAGCTGGCCGTCCGGATTGGTGATGGCCAGCCGCTCGATGCGCCATTCGCGCCCGGCCAGGGCCTGGGCATTGCTGGCCACCAGCTCCAGGCGGCCGAACTGCTTGTCGAACAGCTCGAAGCGCTCGGCCACGATGTCCAGGCCCGGGATGTTGGCGCCCGGGTCCTTGCCCGCTTCCAGCAGATCCTTGACTTCCCTGGCCGAGGATTCCGGGATGTCCAGCGAGGCCAGGCGCGCCGTCACCTTGCCCGACAGTTGGCCGTTCCGGGCTTCATCCCAGGTGACCCAGCCGGTGATCTGGCGCGAATCGACGCTCGCCTGCCACACGCCCGGCTGGTGCGACACGCCCAGCACCACATCGTGCAGCGAGCGCTCGCCGATCACCAGTTCGCCGGCGCGCGCGCCGATCAGGTCCGGCACCACGTACTGGGCCATGCCGCCGCCGGCATCAAGCGAAGCCGCGCCCTGGCCGGATGCCTCGGCAGATCCGGCGATGCTCGATGCCGCCGCCAGCCAGCGGTCGACGTTCACCGACTTCATGTCGACGTTGATCATCATGCCGCTGTCCGGCTCCGGCGCCGGCACGTTCACGCCGATGCCGCCGCGTTTGACGATCCAGGGACCGTGGGGCTGGCGCTCGCGCACGTAGCGCGCCGCCATCGTGCTGCCGAGGGCGACGCGGATCTCGTCGTGGGCCACGCCGTTTTCCCCAGTCGGCTGGCCGGTGAGGGTGAAGTGCAGCGGCAGCGCGTCGGCGGCCGGTTTGTTCAGCGGGGCCGGCAGTTCGACGCCGAGGCCGGCCAGGTTCGAGTCGAGCACGATCTGGGCCTGGCGGTCCCTGACCGTCACCGAGCCGCCGAAGCGGGCGCCGCCGGACAGCTTGCCGGCCAGGCGCTGCAGGGCCGGCAGCGAGCTCGTCGCGCGCATGCCATCGGCGGTGGCGGTGCCGGCCATGCGGATCACGATGGCGCCGTCGCGCTGGGTGCCGCCGGACAGCTGCAGCGGCCCGCCCAGGAAGCTGGCGCCGATGCCGTTCAGGTTCACGCCGTGTTCTGTGAATTCGACCTTGCCGAGCGCGGCCTGGACCGGCGGCAGTTCCGGGAACAGGGTGATGTCGTTGTTCTGCAGCTGCAGCGCGCCTTGCACCTTGGTCTCGTGCAGGTCCGCCAGCGGCAGGTGCAGTTTCAGGCCCAGGCGCGCGCCGCCGGTGCCCTTGGTGTCTTCCGTGAAGTGGCCGATCCATTCCAGCACCGGGCTGCTCGCCACGTAGCGCAGGAATTCCTGCAGCTGGCCGGCGGCGGTGCCGTCGATGTCGAGCATCGACTCGTGGGCGCCCAGTTCGGGGATCACGGCGCGCACATTGCTCAGGTTCAGGCCGAGGGTGCGGGCGGTCTCGGCACGGATTTCCATGCGCGCGCGGTCGAACACGATGGAGCCGTTGATGTTCTCGGCCAGCGGCCACAGCGGGGTCTTGCCGTCGGCCGCGCGGTGGGTCGGCGCGTACTCGAGCTTGCCGTTGTCGATGCGGCCGCTGACGCGGAATTCGCCGCGCGCGCGCTCGGCCGCGGTGTCGCCGTGGAAGGGGAAGTGGGCGAGTTCGCCGCGCAGGCGCACCCTGGCGTCGCGCAGGGTGCCGCCCTGCAGCGCGCCGGTCAGCCAATCGCGCAGGCCTTCGTGGGTCACCAGCGGCAGCCAGCGGCCGATGGTGGCGATGTCGAAGCCGTCCACGGTGCCGGAAAAGTCGGCGCTGCCCGGGCCCTTGACGCCGTCGCGGTGTTCGTTCAGCGGCAGCAGGTGGCGGCCCGACAGCGAGCCCTTCAGGCTGCCCTGGGTGAAATTGAAGCCGTCGACTTCGACCAGCAATTGATCGTCCTGCGGGTAGGACCAGCGCGCGCGCAGGCCCAGATCGTCGAACGGCAGGTCGGCTTCCGCGAACCAGGCCGGCAGCGCCAGCGCCATCTTTTCGGAGGCGATGTTCAGGCTGCCGCCGCGGTCGCTGGCGTCGATGCTGCCGCTCAGGTTGCGTACGCCCGGCACCGCCGCGCGCGCCGGGCGGGCCGGGTTGGCGCCCTCGGCCGGCTGGGCCGGACGCGCCGCCAGCGGCTCGATGCCGAAACCGTCGACCTGGCCGCGCAGGCGCCAGGCGGCCGGCCGCGGCAGGCTGCCATCCCATTCGGCGTCGACGTCGGTCAGGCGGCCGCGCGGCGCCAGCGCGGTCAGCAGTTCGCGCTGCTGCGGCGCCAGCGGCATCTGGGCCGCCAAGGTGGCCAGGGCGCCAAGGTCGACCTGGTCGGCACGCACCTCGAAGCGCTCCGGCTTGCCGTGCGCCGCCGGACGCCAGGTCTCGCTCAGCGTGGCCGGGGGCAGCACCACGCCGTCGCGGGTGACGACCGCGAAATTCTCGACCCCGATGCTGTGGCCGAGCGCGCCGAAGGTCGGCTTGCCTTCCTGGACGCCGGGCTTGATCTCTTCGCGCGCCGACAGCCGTCCGGAGACCCGCGCCAGCTGCAGCGGCGGCGCATCGGCCGCCAGGCGGGCACTGACCCCGGCCAGGGCGAGGTCGGCGGTAAAGCCTGCCAGGCGGGCCTGGTCGAAATTGATCCAGGCGCGCACCGAGCCGCGGCCGGCATCGACGTTGAAGGGATAGCTGATGTACTGCTTCCAGCTGGCCAGGTCGGTATTGCGCAGGTCGGCGTACAGCTCGCCCTTCCAGCGGCTGGCGTCGGAGGCCTTGGCGCCGAAGGCCGGATGGGTGAAGCGGACGCGCACGTCGAGCGGATCGGAGACCCCGGCCGGCGGCGTGGCGCGCAGGGCCAAACGGTGCGCCTTCCAGCGGTTTTCCAGCACCATGGTGAGGTTCGACAGCTGCAGCACGGGTGCGCCGCGCAGCTCGTCGGTCCAGGACAGGCGGCCCTCGCGCACCACGATTTCATGCTGGCGCAGCAGCCAGTCGGCGCCGCCGCCGCCCTCCTCCTTCTTCTGCTTCGGGTCGATGCGCACGCCGGCCACCCAGAACACGCCGTCCGCGGTGCGGCGCACGTCGAGCTCGGGACGGTTGATTTCCAGGCTCTCGAAGCGCGGCTCGGCGGCCACCACCGACCACCAGGACAGGGTCGCCGATACCGAGGGCAGCGCCAGCAGCTGGCGCCCTTCGCGGTCGCGCAGGTGGACGTCGCCGAGGAAGAGGCTGGGATGCAGTCCGCTCCAGGAGGCGTAGACGCGGGCGATCGTGACCTGGTTGCCGAGCACGCGGCTGGCGGCGCGCTCGATGTCGGGCTTGTACAGGTCGATGTTCGGCAGCACCGCCCAGCGCAGCGCCAGGAACAGCAGCATGAAGGTGAAATAGGCGAGCAGGACCGCCTTCACCGTGAAGCCGAGCACATGGTGCGAAGCCAGGTTGGCATAGCGGTAGGCGGCCTGCAGGCGGTGCCAGCGCTCGGACAGCGGCAGGTGGGCGTGGGCCGCAGGCGAATCGGACGCGGGGCCGGATGCGGATTCGGAAGGCGCAGGCGCATCCGCGACACGGGCGTCTGCCGCGTGCCGGTCCTCGTCCTCTCGTCCGCCCTGCTGTTCCGGGTTGTGCATCAGGATGCTCAAATAAAGGCTTCGCCGTAAATTATTTCATCAATAAGAGAAGCGCTTGCAACAATCGCGGCGTCTACCTTACCATCACGCTGACCCAGGGCAGCATGGCGGGCAATTTTACCGCATAGCACGCCTCCCGGAACGTAGAAACTCGCCTGGATCCGCCCTATGAATTCCCCCGCAAGCGCATCACGCTTCTTTCAACGCTGGCTCGGCGCCGATGCCACACGGGCCGAACGGCTTGCGGCCCTGGCCGAATTATCGCTGTCCTCCCTCGATTTCGGCGCAGCACTGGAGCGTGAAGCCAGCGCCGGCCCGAATGGCGCGAGGCTGCCGCTGGGCCGGGCGATGCGCCGCCTGCGCAATCTTTTGATCTGCGCCATTATCGAGCGCGACCTCGACGGCAGGGCCGACCTCGACGAAGTCGTCACCGCCATGAGCCGCTTCGCCGACTTCGCCGTGCAATCCCACCTGGCCGAGCTGATGGATGAGATGACCGCCATCCACGGCATCCCGGTCGGGGCCGAATCCGGGCGTCCCCAGCAGATGATGGTGCTGGCGATGGGCAAGCACGGCGGCGGCGAGCTCAACGTCTCGTCCGACATCGACCTGATCTTCGTCTACCCGGAAGACGGCGACACCCAGGCCGGGCCGGGCCAGCGCTCGCTGTCGAACCACGAGTTCTTCATCCGCCTCGGCAAGAAGCTGATCGCCGCGCTGTCGGAAATCACGGAAGACGGTTTCACCTTCCGGGTCGACATGGCGCTGCGCCCGAACGGCAAGTCGGGCCCGCTGGCGGCCAGCCTGAACATGGTCGAGGACTACCTGATCGTCCAGGGCCGCGAGTGGGAGCGCTACGCCTGGGTCAAGGCGCGCGCCGTCAGCGGCGACCCGCTGGATATCGAGCTGCTTACCGCCATCGTCCGCCCCTTCGTGTTCCGGCGCTATCTCGACTTCGGCGTGATCGATGCGATCCGCACCATGCACGCCCAGATCCGCGCCGAGGTCAACCGCCAGGAGCGCCTGCACCCTGAACGCAGCGACAACGTCAAGCTGGGCCGCGGCGGCATCCGCGAGATCGAATTCCTGGCCCAGGTGTTCCAGCTGATCCGCGGCGGGCGCGACCCGGCGCTGCGCGAACGTTCGACCCGCAAGACCCTGCGCCTGCTGGCCGAGCGCGAGTTGCTGCCGCCGGAGACGGTCGAGTGCCTGCTGGAGGCCTATACCTTCCTGCGCAACCTCGAACACCGCCTGCAATACCTGGAAGACGCCCAGACCCATACCCTGCCGGTCTCGCCCGACGACCGGCTGACGGTGGCGCGCATGATGGGCCTGCCGGACGAAGCCACCCTGCTGGCGCGCCTGAACGAGCAGCGCGCCTATGTGGCGGCCCAGTTCGACGCCATCTTCGCCGACAAGGCCGCGGGCGCCGAGCCGGCCGACCCGGCGGCCTCCTTCGGCCCCGCCATGAGCGACCCGGAAAACAGCGAGGCGATCGCCCAGCAGCTGGCCGCCCTCGGCTTCGACCGGCCGGAAGAAGCGGCCGCCCGCCTGGTCGCGACCTGGCACGCGCCGCGCCTGCAGACCCTGCCGGAAGCCAGCCGCAACAAGCTGGCGGCGCTGGTCAACACGGCCCTGCCGCAGATCGCCGCCGTGGTGCGCGAAGCCGGCCTGGGCAGCCATGCCGCCACCCTCGGCCGCCTGCTCGACTTCTTCGAGGCGATCGCGCGCCGCGCGGCCTACCTGTCGTTGCTGATCGAGTATCCGCACACGCTGGACCGCGTGATCCGCATGATCAACGCCAGCGGCTGGGCCGCGACCTTCCTGACCCAGCACCCGATCCTGCTCGACGAGCTGCTGGACGACCGCGGCACGACCACCGACTGGACCGGGGAACTCACCGCCCTCGCCGCCAGCCTGGCCGGCCAGCTCGACGCCGCCGCGGGCGACACCGAGCGCCAGCTCGACATCCTGCGCGAAGCCCACCATGCCCAGCTGTTCCGCCTGCTGGCGCTGGACCTGGCCGGCGAGCTCTCGGTCGAGCGCCTGGCCGACCACTTGTCGGCGCTGGCCGACCTGATCGTGCTTGAAGTCGTCAAGCGCGCCTGGCTTACCCTGCCCCGCCGCCACCGCGAGGTGCCGCGCTTCGCCGTGATCGCCTACGGCAAGCTGGGCGGCAAGGAGCTCGGCTATGTGTCCGATCTCGACGTGATCTTCCTGTTCGACGACGACGACCAGGACGCGCCGGGCAACTACGCCAAGCTGGCCCAGCGCTTCATCACCTGGATGACGACGCACACCCCGGCCGGCATCCTGTTCGATATCGACACCGCGCTGCGCCCGGACGGCGCCAGCGGCATGCTGGTCTCGACCGTTTCCGCCTTCGAGCGCTACCAGCGAAGCTCGGCCTGGATCTGGGAGCACCAGGCCCTCACCCGGGCCAGGTTCTGCGCCGGCGACGCCGACATCGGCGCCCGTTTCGAAGCCATCCGCGAGGAAGTGCTGCGCCAGGACCGCGGCACGCGCGAGGCCGAGCTGCGCGACGAGGTGGTCAGGATGCGCAAGCGCATGCACGACGCCCACCCCAGCCACAGCGACCGTTTCGACCTGAAGCAGGACGATGGCGGCATGATCGACATCGAATTCATCGTCCAGTACCTGGTCCTGCGCCATTCCCACGCCCATCCCCAGCTCACGGCCAACAAGGGCAATATCGCCCTGCTCCACATGTGCGGCGAACTCGGCCTCATCGATCCCTCCCTGGCACAGGGCGCGGCCGACGCCTACCGCGTCATGCGCCGGCTCCAGCACCAGGTGCGCCTGCAGGGCCAGGAACAGGCCCGTGTCGACCCCGCCCTCGTGGCAGCCCACGCCGATGTGGTTTTACGCCTGTGGCGCGCCTGTTTCGGCTGAGATCCCGCGAAATTCCGACTCGTTTATGCACGCAGCATAAACAATAGACGTCAATCTTGATATTTCCCCAAGACAAACAGTTAAGGTTGAACGTTGCGCAAAAGTGACAAAGCGCTAAGAAATAGCGCTCTCACGCTGCATTTCTATTGTGCCAGCTTTGCAAAGCATAAACCCGATGACACACTGCACAGGCTGGTTTCCAGCTGTTCGGAAACAATTCTCACGCGCAATTCTTTGTGAGAATTCGGCTGCTTGCGTAACGTGAAATGTTTCAAAAGAACGTTGGTATTTACGCAAATATGCAACAAAATTATTTATTCTCCGGAAACGATTGACATCCGGTTCCACAAGATGATTTTATTGCTGTTTTGGAATGTATGTACTCTGCACATCGTTTCAAATAAGCCGCGACAACGACGGCATTCTTCACGGTTTGCTTGATCAGTCCACCGTGCCCTAACCCTAGGAGTTTTGCAATGATGATGGAAAAAGTCTTATCCCGGTCGATCCGCCTGATCTGTCTGGGTGGCGTTGCTCTCAGTGTGAACGCTACGTATGCGCAGGAGATGCAGACGCAGCAGGGACAGAACCAGAGCGGTGCCGCACAGCAGCAAGCTGCAGCGGCAACCCAGACGCCGACGCAGGCACCCGCCGCGATCCAGCGTGTGGAAGTGACCGGTTCGCGCATCGCCTCGCCGAACGCCGATTCGCCGTCGCCGCTGCAGGTGCTGTCCGCCGCCGACATCGCCGCGTCCGGCGCCACCAACCTGCAGCAGGTGCTGCTGGAAAACCCGACCATGGGCTCGCCGGCGATCAGCCGCACCAACTCGGCTTTCCAGACCGCCAGCGTGGGCGTGTCCACCGTCGACCTGCGTAACCTGGGCATCTCGCGTACCCTGGTGCTGGTCAACGGCCGCCGCTTCGTTTCCGGCATCCCGGGCGAATCCGCAGTCGACCTGAACTCCATCCCGACCGACTTCATCGAGCGCGTCGAACTCCTGACCGGCGGCGCCTCCGCAGCCTACGGCTCCGACGCCGTGGCCGGCGTGGTCAACATCATCACCAAGCGCAACTTCAACGGCCTGCTGCTGGACGCCCAGGCCGGCCAGAGCTCCCACCACGACGACCTGAAGCGCAAGTTCTCGCTGACCTTCGGCACCAGCAACGACGACGGCTTCCTGATGGGCCACCTGGGCTTCACGCGCCAGGGCCAGGTCTGGTCGCGCGACCGCGAAGCCTCGGCGATCGACCAGAACTCGAAAATGATCAGCACCCGCAATCCGGCCGACGCTTTCACGCCGATCCGCCCGTTCTACTCGAGCTATGCACCGCAAGGCCGCTTCTTCCATGATACCGGCAGCTATACTTACGATGCGCAGGGCAACGTCATTCCGTGGAACCAGAACGGCACCAACGGCGTCGGCGCGACCGGTTTCAACCGCTCCTTCTACCGCTCGATCGCCGTGCCGGTCGACCGCTACCTGTTCGCCACCAACGGCGAGCTGAAGATCACGGAGCGTACCCGCGCCTTCATGGAAGGCACCTATGCCTCCAGCCGCGTGTCCTCGACCATCGAGCCGTTTGCACTGGGCGCGGAAAATATCTTCCCGACCACCGGCCAGGTCCCGGCCGCCTCGATGGTCAACGGCAAGCTGGTGAAGAATCCGCTGGTGCCGCAGTACCTGTACGACCGCATCAGCGACACCGACGGCGACGGTATCCCGGACTACTACTTCACCCGCCGCCTGTCGGAAGTCGGCACCCGCAGCAGCACCGCGGACCGCGACACCTTCCGCTTCGTCACCGGCCTCAAGGGAGACTTCGATGCCTGGAAGACCTGGAACTACGAAGTGTACGGCGCCTACGGTCAGACCAAGGAAGCCCAGCAGTCGACCGGCCAGGTCAATGTCCTGAACTTCGCCAACGCACTGCAGGCGATTCCGGGCGAGAACGGCGGTCCGCCGGTCTGCGCCAGCGCCGATGCGCGCGCCCAGGGTTGCGTGCCGATCAATGTGTTCGGCTTCAACAGCATCACGCCGGCCGCGCTGGCCTACGTGACCGCACCGGGCTCGCTGGTGACCCGCACCACCCAGAAGCTGGTGGGCGGCCAGATCAACAGCGAAATCTGGGACCTGCCGGCCGGCCCGCTGGGCATCGCCGCCGGTTTCGAATGGCGCAAGGAACATTCGGAAGCCGTTCCGGATGCCCTGACCCAGGCCGGCCTGAACGCCGGTAACGCGACCCCGCCGACCTCGGGCGACTTCAGCGTCAAGGAAGTCTTCGTCGAAACCCGCGTGCCGGTGCTGAAGGGCCTGCCTTTCGTCAAGGAACTGAACTTCCTGGGCGCCTTCCGCCACGGCGACTACTCGTCGGTGGGCAGCACCAACAGCTGGAACGCCGGCTTCGAATGGTCGCTGGTCGACGACGTCAAGTTCCGCGGCACCCGTTCGCTGTCGACCCGCGCGCCGAACATCAACGAGCTGTACCAGGCCCCGAGCCAGGACTTCCCGTCCGGCATCGTCGACCCCTGCCTCGGCGTGACCGCGACCTCGAACGCAACACCGTATGACGCACTGTGCCGCGCCGCACCGGGCGTCTCGGCGAACATCGCCGCCAACGGCAGTTTCACGCAGAACCAGGCCGACCTGCAGGGCATCAGCGGCTTCAACCGGGGTAACCCGAACCTGAAGGCGGAAAAAGGCCGGTCGACCACCGTCGGCGTGGTCTGGACCCCGCGTTCGATCGACGCGCTGAAGCGTTTCACCTTCACGGCTGACTACTTCAACATCAAGATCGCCGATGCGATCGTGAGCACCGATCGTGCGTTCATCCTGACGAGCTGCTACAGTGGTTCGAACCCATCGTTCTGCCAATTCATTACCCGCCGCCCGGCAGCCACCGGCAACAACAGCGCCGGCTCGCTGCAATATATCGACACCGCCGTGTCGAACAGCGGCACGCTCGGCACCGAGGGTATCGACCTGACGGCTTCCTGGAATGACCGCGTCGGCCCTGGCCGTCTGTCGACCAAGCTGGCGTACACCTATGTGAAGCAGGGCTACACCACGCCGCAACCGAATTCCGACCGCAATCAGTTCGCCGGCGAACTGGGCGCGCCGAAGAACAAGGCACTGTTCGACATCGGCTACAAGTGGAACCAGCTCAGCGTGAGCGCGACCATGACCTACCTCGGCCGCTCTTCGCTGGATGACCAGTTCCTGGCTGGCTTCAAGCTGCCGGCGAACTCGATCAAGGTCGGCTCGCGTACCTACACCGACCTGCAGGCATCGTGGGCCCTGATGAAGTCGACCGAGCTGTACTTCGGCATGAACAATGCGTTCAACCAGAAGGCGCCACCGATCATCAGTGGCCTGCCGGGCGACAGCACCGGTACCGAAACGGATGCCAGCACCTACGATCCGATCGGCCGCCGTTACTACGCAGGTATCCGCGTGAAGCTCTGATCGCTTCCCTGCGGGGATGATCCAGGAACGCCGGGTTCGCCCGGCGTTTTTTTATTCGCGGTTATCATAGAGGGATGCCGGCGCAGGGCCGGCCATCACACTCTATATACATGGTCATCAAACTCAAGAACGACAAGGACATCGCCAAGATGCGCGTCGCCGGCCGCCTGGCCGCCGAGGTGCTCGACATGATCTCCGAACACGTGGTGCCCGGCGTCTCCACCGAGGAGCTCGACCGGCGCTGCAACGAATACATCCGCAAGGTGCAGAAGGCGACCCCGGCCAACGTCGGCTACCACGGCTTCCCGAAAACCCTGTGCACTTCGGTGAACGGCGTGGTCTGCCACGGCATCCCGAGCGAGAAGGACGTGCTGAAGGACGGCGACATCATCAACATCGACGTCACCGTGATCAAGGACGGCTGGCACGGCGACACCAGCCGCATGTACTTCGCCGGCACGCCCTCCCCCGAGGCCAAGCGCCTGGTCGACGTCACCTTCGAGGCCATGATGGCCGGCATCCGCGTGGTGAAGCCGGGCGCGCGCCTGGGCGACGTCGGCCACGCGATCCAGACCCTGGCCGAAAAGGCCGGCTATTCGGTGGTGCGCGAATACTGCGGCCACGGCATCGGCCGCGTCTACCATGAAGACCCGCAGGTGCTGCATTACGGCCGCCCGAACACCGGCCTGCTGCTGAAGGAAGGCATGACCTTCACCGTCGAGCCGATGCTGAACGCGGGCGACGCCGACGTCGAGCAGCTCGACGACGGCTGGACCGTGGTGACGGCGGACAAATCGCTGTCGGCGCAGTGGGAGCATATGATCGCGGTGACGAAGAATGGCTTCGAGATCCTGACGCCCTGGCCCAAGCGGTAATTTCGGCGGAACACCCGCGCAAAACGAAAAAAGCCCGCGGGCAAACATCCGCGGGCTTTTTGCTGCCCGTCCGGCAAGCCGGACGGGTGGCTCAAGCAGGAATCACTTGAAGATGTAGCGTGCGCTCAGGCTGAAGTAACGGCCGTACGGGTTGTGCAGGGTTTCGTTGTAGCCGGAAGCCGTGTAACCCGGATCGTACGGAGCCTTCTCGTCGAAGATGTTCTGGATGTTCAGGCTCATGGTCCAGTTCTTCAGGCCGGTGTACGTGTAACCCAGGCCGAAGGTCAGCCATTCCTTGACTTCGCAGCGCGGGTAGTAAGTCGTGTACAGCGGGATGGTGTTGCTGCCCTTGGTGCTGTACTGGCAGAACGGCTGCGCGTAGGTGGTGTCGCCTTCCCAGATACGCAGGCGGGAAACCTTGCCCACGTAGTTGGCCGACAGGTTGACCGCGTGGTCGCCATAGCGCCAGGTGGTCGAGACGTTGCTCTTCCAGCGCGGGGTCGCGCTGCCGGTCGACAGTGCCCAGTCGCGGACGCTCGGGAACGAACCGGCCAGGTTGTGGATCGGATCGCCGGCGAAGGTCTGGATGTAGAGGGTGTCTACATAGGTCGAACGCAGGGTGGTCGACAGCGAGCCCCACTGGCCAAGGTTCTGGCGCAGGTGAGCTTCGATGTCGGCGCCGCGCAGTTCGGTCATGCCCTGGTTCTGCCACGGCAGGAACAGCATGATCAGCGGACCGGTGCCCGGGATCGGCTTGCCGTTGGCGTCGGTGATGAAGTTGACCGGGTTGGTGTCGCGCACCACGTTGGCCGGCACGCGGTCTTCGTTCTTCAGTGCGTCATACGAGCTGCCCAGCACGATCTCGTTCTCGCGCTTGATGCGGTAGAAGTCCACCGACACGTCGAACTTGGTGCTCGGCGACCAGACGAAGCCCAGGTTGTAGCTCTTCGAGGTTTCCGGCTTCAGGTCCGGGTTGAAGCCGCCGGAGCCGCCCACGCTCTTCGAGCAGTCGGCGGTGGTGCCGTTGGGCTTCGGGGTGACCTCGTCTTCGTTGCAACGCTTCGGATCCCAGGTGCCGTTCAGGAAGAACTGGGCGCCGCCCGGCACGACCTGGCTCAGCGACGGTGCGCGGAAGCCTTCCGCGTAGGTGCCGCGGATCGCGAAGGTGTCGGTGACGGTCCACTTGCCGCTGATCTTCGGCACATAGTTGGTCTTCAGGTTCGGATATTTGTCGGCGCGGCCGGCAAAATCGAACTCGAGGTTCTTCAGGACCGGCAGGCGCGCCTCGACGAAGGCCGACTTGACGTTGCGCTCGCTGTTCAGGATGGTATTGGCCAGGCCGTAGATCTGGCCGCTTGCCACCAGCGGATCCGGGGTCAGGTTGATCTTTTCCTTGCGCAGTTCGAAGCCGGCCGCGAAGCCGATTGCGCCGCCAGCCAGCTGGCCGAACTCGGTGGTGGCCTTGCCGTCCCACTGCGTGATCTGCGACATGTTGTGGGTGACCACGTCATGACCGATGGTCGGGTCGGCCGCCACCGAAGCGATCGAAGCGCCGGCGTTCAGCTTGCTCAGGGTCGGCAGGTAGAGACGGCCGTAGTTGGTGCTTTCGTTCTCGGCACGGTTCCACAGCAGCGCGGATTCCCAGTCCCAGCCGAAGTGCGTGCCCTTGACGCCGGCCAGCAGGCGCTTGCCCTCGTTGATAGCCTGCGAACCGCCGCGCAGGTTGACGAAGCGGTAGCCGAGCGAAGCGCGCGCATCCGGGAACGGGTTGTTCGGGTGGCCGATCGGCAGGATGGTCTGGTAGGAAGCACCCGGACCGTTGGCGGTCCAGTTGGTCACGACGCCGGTGCCGATGGTGATCGGCTCGCCGGTGTAGTCGCGGCGGGCGCGCGAATAGGCGATGTCCGCGAAACCGGTGACGTCCTTGCCCAGCTTCAGCTCACCGTGGGAGATGATGTTGGCATCGCGGCCATAGCCCTGGGCTTCCAGGTAAGGCGTGTTGTCGAAGTTACAGAAGGTGCGGCCCACCAGGGTGCTGGTCGGCAGCAGGCCATTGCCGGCAACGCTGCCGGTGATCTGTTGGCTGGCCGGGCAGCCCAGGTCGAACAGCATGTTGGTCGGACCGGTGGCCTGGGTCACGCCGAAGTTCTTGGAACCCGGACGGGTTTCCTTGTACATGGTCGGGTACTGCGACACCGAGCTGGCATACGGCGACAGGAAGCGGCCGTTCAGCAGCTTGAGCTGGTCGTATTCGACATCCTTGGCATCGCGGCGGGTGGTGCGATCACGCTGGTTCACGTCGGCGGTGATCATGAAGTTGTAGCCGTCGGTGTCCAGGTTGCCCTTGCCGAAGATGCCGTTGAAGCCTTTGCGGCGGAACAGGTTGTCGTCGTTCGCGCTGTAGCGTCCGGCGACTTCCACGCCTTCGTAGTTCTGCTTCAGGATGAAGTTGATGACGCCGGCGATGGCGTCGGAGCCGTACACGGCCGATGCGCCGTCCTGCAGCACTTCGACGCGCTCGATGGCCGAGATCGGAATCGAGTTCAGGTCGTACAGGACCGAGTTGCCGTCGTTCGGGTCGGCATACGGGGCCGGGGTGACACGGCGGCCATTCAGCAGCACCAGGGTCGAGGACGAGCCCAGGCCGCGCAGCGAGGCGGTGGCCACGCCCTTGGCGAAGCCGGAGCCGCTCTGGAAGTCCTGAGCGCCGTCGGTACCCATCGACGGCACGAACTTCATCAGTTCGGATACGGACGCGGCACCGGTGTTCTTGATGTCCTGTGCCGTCATGACGGCGATCGGCGAGGAGCCTTCCGTGTCGGTGCGCTTCAGGTTGGAACCCGTCACGACGACTTTCTGGATGTGGCTGCCAGTCGTGGTCTCGGTAACTGCACTGCCACTGCCACTTACGGTTTGGGCGAACGTGATCGACGTTCCCCCGAGCGTCATCGCCACGGCGATGACGCTACGTTTCAGCATGAGTTGCTTGTTCAAGTTAATCCCTCGGCATCTAGTTGTTATATGCATCACCTGTATGCACATCAAGAGTGTCGCTGAGGAAAATATTTTTTTGTACTGATTTGTATCAAATTATTACAAGAAAATGACCTTCGTTGTATTTTCGAAACATCTTTTTGCTAATATAGTATTTACAACTAGCATAAAACAACGCCCCTGGTCCGGTTTCCCAGTCCAGGGGCGTTTTTACTGCCGGTTAAATCTAACCGATTATTTCGCGTTCATCAGCGCGACGGTGGTATCCAGCATGCGGTTGCTGAAGCCCCACTCGTTGTCGTACCACGAGGAGACCTTCACCAGACGGCCCGAGACCTTGGTCAGGGTGGCGTCGAAGTTCGACGAGGCCGGGTTGTGGTTGAAGTCGACCGACACCAGCGGCTCGGTGTTGTAGGTCAGGATGCCTTTCAGCGCGCCTTCCGAAGCGTCCTTCATGATCTTGTTGATTTCTTCAACAGTCGTGTCGCGCTTGGCGATGAAGGACAGGTCGACGATCGACACGTTGATGGTAGGCACGCGGATCGCGTAGCCGTCCAGCTTGCCGTTCAGTTCCGGCAGCACCAGGCCGACCGCGGCGGCGGCGCCGGTCTTGGTCGGGATCATCGACTGGGTGGCCGAACGGGCGCGGCGCAGGTCTTCGTGCATCACGTCGGTCAGCACCTGGTCGTTGGTGTAGGCGTGCACGGTGGTCATCAGGCCGGTTTCCAGGCCGATGGCGTCGTGCAGCGGCTTGACCAGCGGGGCCAGGCAGTTGGTGGTGCAGGAAGCGTTCGAGATGACGGTATCGGTGCTCTTCAGCACGTCCTGGTTCACGCCGAAGACGATGGTGGCGTCGACATCCTTGCCGCCCGGGGCCGAGATGATGACTTTCTTGGCGCCGCCCTTCAGGTGGGCCGACGCCTTTTCCTTGGTGGTGAAGAAGCCGGTGCACTCCAGCACCACGTCCACGCCCAGCTCGCCCCACGGGATTTCGGCCGGGTTACGCTGCGCGAACACGCGGATCTTGTCGCCGTTGACGATCATGGTATCGCCCTCGACCACGACGGTGCCCGGGAACTTGCCGTGGGTGGTGTCGTAACGGGTCAGGTGGGCGTTGTGCTCGGCGTTGCCGAGATCGTTGATCGCCACGATCTGGATGTCCTGCTTCTTGCCGCCTTCGTAGAAAGCGCGCAGCACGTTGCGGCCGATGCGGCCATAGCCGTTGATTGCTACTTTGATCGTCATGTTTACTCCTGATTGAAAAAAATCTTATCGTCGAAGCATAGCGCGAGACGCTTGCCGCGCAGGCCGTCTCCGGGCCCGCGCGGCATCTACATCAAAACTCAAACCAGCACGGACTTGACCTTGCCGACCACGTTCTCGACGGTGAAGCCGAAGTACTTGAACAGCACCGGGGCCGGGGCCGATTCGCCGAAGGTGTCGATGCCGACCACGGCGCCTTCCAGGCCGACGTACTTGTACCAGAAGTCGGTCACGCCGGCCTCGACGGCCACGCGAGGAATTCCCTTGCCGAGGACGGCGGCCTTGTAGGCGGCGTCCTGGCGCTCGAACACGTCGGTCGACGGCATCGAGACCACGCGCACGGCGATGCCCTGGCCGGCCAGCGTAGCGGCGGCGTTCACGGCCAGTTCGACTTCCGAACCGGTGGCGATCAGCACGGCGCGCGGATTGTCGGCGTCGCGCAGGATGTAGCCGCCCTTGGCGATGTTGGCCACGGTGGTGGCGTCACGCTCCATGAACGGCAGGTTCTGGCGCGAGAAGATCAGGGTCGACGGGCCGTCCTTGCGCTTCAGGGACTCGCCCCAGGCCACCATCGATTCGGTGGTGTCGCACGGACGCCAGTTGTCCAGGTTCGGGATCAGGCGCAGCGAGGACACGTGCTCGACCGACTGGTGGGTCGGGCCGTCTTCGCCCAGGCCGATCGAGTCGTGGGTGAACACGAACAGCGAGCGGATCTTCATCAGCGCGGCCATGCGCAGCGCATTGCGGCTGTAGTCCGAGAAGGTCAGGAAGGTCGCGCCGAACGGGATGTAGCCGCCGTGCAGGGCGATGCCGTTCATCATGGCGGCCATGCCGAATTCGCGCACGCCGTAGTTGATGTGGTTGCCCGGGGTGCCCGAACGGACCGGGATCGATTCCTTCCAGTTGGTCAGGTTCGAGCCGGTCAGGTCGGCCGAGCCGCCCAGGAATTCCGGCAGCACGCCGGCCAGCGCCTGGATCGCGTTCTGGCTGGCCTTGCGGGTGGCGATGGTTTCCTTCTTCTCCAGCGTCGCAGCGATGGCGGCGGCCAGGGTTTCCTCGAACTTGCCCGGCAGCTCGCCCTTCATGCGGCGCTCGAATTCGGCGGCCAGTTCCGGGAATTGCGCGCGGTAGCCGTCGAACAGCTTGTTCCACTGGCCTTCGTCCTCGGCGCCTTTCTGCTTGTGGTCCCATGCTTCATAGATCGGGGCCGGGATGTCGAACGGGATCGCATCCCAAATCAGGTGTTCGCGCACGGCCGCCACTTCCTTCTCGCCCAACGCGGCGCCGTGCACCTTGTCGCCGCCCTGCAGGTTCGGCGAACCCTTGCCGATGATGGTCTTGCAGCAGATCAGGGTCGGACGGTCCGAGGTCTTGGCCTTGGCGATGGCGGCATCGACGGCTTCGACGCTGTGGCCGTCGACGTCCGGGATCACGTTCCAGCCGTAGGCCTCGAAGCGCTTCGGGGTGTCGTCGGTGAACCAGCCTTCGACCTTGCCGTCGATCGAGATGCCGTTGTCGTCGTACAGCCAGATCAGCTTGTTCAGGCGCAGGGTGCCGGCCAGCGAGGCCACTTCGTGCGAGATGCCTTCCATCAGGCAGCCGTCGCCCAGGAAGGCGTAGGTGTGGTGGTCGACCACGTCGAAGCCCGGACGGTTGAATTCCTTCGCCAGCAGCCACTCGGCCAGCGCCATGCCGACTGAGTTGGCAATGCCCTGGCCCAGCGGGCCGGTGGTGGTTTCCACGCCCGGCGTGATATGCACTTCCGGGTGGCCCGGGGTCTTCGAGTGCATCTGACGGAAGTTGCGCAGGTCGTCCATCGACAGGTCGTAGCCCGACAGGTGCAGCAGCGAATAATGCAGCATCGAACCGTGGCCGTTCGAGAGCAGGAAGCGGTCGCGGTTCATCCACCCCGGATTGCCCGGATTGTGGCGATAGTGGCCGTCCCACAGCGCAACGGCGATCTCGGCCATGCCCATYGGCATGCCCGGGTGGCCGGAATTGGCTTTCTGGACGGCGTCCATCGCCAGCGCACGGATCGCGTTGGCCATCAGGGTGGTGGTTTGAACTGGTTTCATGGATGTGGTAAGTCTGAGGATTGGAAAGCGGTGGTGCTGCAATGCATGAGCACTGCTGGTCTTAACCGGGTATTTTACCAGAGCATGCCGGCGAAGCCTTAAAATGCCGACTTCTTATATAGAGAGCTTGCCGTTCATGCCACGTTTCTACTGCCCCCAGCCGCTCATCGAAGGCGCGATCGTCGACCTGCCGGAAGCCGTCGCCCACCACCTGCACGTCGTGCGCCAGCAGCCGGGGGACGAGGTGGTGCTGTTCAACGGCGAAGGCGGCCAGGTTCGCGCGCGCCTGCGCGAGATCGGCAAGCGGCGCGCCAGCGCGGACGTGGTCGCCTTCGAGGACGTCGACGTCGAACTCCCCTACCCCGTCACCCTGGCCCAGGGCCTGCCCGAAGGCAGCACCAAGATGGACTGGATCGTCGAGAAGGCGGTCGAACTGGGCGTGGCCGCGATCCAGCCGCTGGCGGCGGCGCGCTCGGTGGTCAAGCTGTCGGGCGAGCGCGCGGAAAAACGCCAGGCGCACTGGGAAGGCGTGATCGTGGCCGCGTCCGAGCAGAGCGGCCGCAACCGGCTGGCGCGGCTGGCGCCACTGCAGGATTTCGGGCGCTATATCGCGCAGCCGCCGGACCAGCCGCGGATTTTACTGTCGCCGCGGGCGACGCAATCGCTGGCCGGCTGGGCGCGCGCCACGCCGCCCTGCCCGGTCACCTTCCTGATCGGGCCCGAAGGCGGTTTCAGTGCCCAGGAAGAGGATGCCGCCATCGCTGCCGGCGCACTGGCGTTGTCGATGGGGCCGCGGGTGCTGCGCACCGAGACCGCCGGGCTGGCGGCGCTGGCGACCTTGAACGCTGTCTGGGCTGAAGTATAAAAAAAGCCCACGGCGAACCGTGGGCTTTGCTTGATCAGGCGACTTGATCAGTCGGTGATCAGTCGGGGTCAGAGCCCACCCGTGAAAACCGGGCTCTGACCCCAAGGCTACAGTTTCAATTACTTGAACTTGTAGTTGTACTCGGCGCTGAACTTCATCGAACGCGGTGCCGAGAAATAGATCGGCATTTCGTACGTAGCGACGCGCGCGCTGTCGCTGTTGTAGCTTTCATCAACCTTGGTGACGGTCTGGCTGTTGAACACGTTGAAGATGTCCGCACGCAGCGACAGGCCTTGCAGGAACTTCGGACGGTAGGTCAGGTTCAGGTCGACAGTCTTTTCCCAAGGCAGGCGGCCGAGGGAGCCACGCGGCGACAGCACATTGTTTTCGGCAACGTCACCGAAGCAGTAGTGCGCGGCGCTGCTGTAGTCGCCACCGCGATGCAGCGGGTCGGTGCCGAAGCACGAGCGCGGACGGCCCGATGCCAGCAGCAGGTTGCCGCCGATGGCCAGTTCAGGCGTCAGGTCGTAGAAACCGAAAGCCTTGATCTGGTGCGTACGGTCGTTCGGCAGCAGGCCATCTGCGCCGATCATCTGCTCCGGGTAATCCCAGGTCTGGGTTGCTGCGACGTCGGCCTGGGCGGTCGAGGTATCCGACAGGGTCTGGCCTTCGGTATTACCCTTGTTGCGCGACAGGGTATAGGTCAGGCGTGCCCACCAGCCATTGCGGTACGGGTGCTCGAAGGTGAAGTCGAGTGCCGCGTACGAACGCGTCGGCTTGTCGAAGCCCAGGTCGGCCTTGCTCAGGTGAACCTGGGTGTAGTTCTTGTTGCCGGCATAGTCGACCAGGAAGTTGTTGTCTTCACCCGGATTGAACGTGGCGCAGCCGAAGCCGGCATAGTTCGAGGTGTCGATGTTGTGGGCCACGGCATAGGCGTCGATCGGACGCGAATCGCAGAAGTCGTCGATGGTCGACTTCAGCTTGCGGTAGGTGAACTTCATGCCGAAGGTGTAGTCCGGGGTCAACTGGCGTTCCAGGCCCAGCGTGATCTCGTCCTGGTAAGCCGGCTTCATGTCCTGCGCGGCGACGGTCTTCGGATCCTTGGCCTGGCCGAACTCGTTGTTGTTCGACACCGGCTGGAGGATGCGCTGGGTACCGGTCGGCAGGCCGTTCGCATCGGTGCCGGTGTAGGTGAAGTACTCGAAGGTGTAGGTCGAACCGTTGGCGCCGCGCAGGGCAACCGAGCTCGGGATCGGCACGGTGTAGCGGCCGGCGCTGCCGTAGACCTTGAACGAGCTGTCGCCGTTCACGTCCCACGCCACGTTCAGGCGCGGCAGCCACTGGTTCTTCATCTCGATGTACTTGGCGCCGTCCTGGTTGGCGTTGTAGAAGCCTTCACGGCGCACGCCGGCGGTCAGCAGCACGTCCTTGGTCACCTGCCAGCGGTCTTCCAGGTACTGCGCGTCCTGGCCGGCAAAGGCGTTCGAGTAGGTCTTGTAAACGATGTTACGGACGTAGTAGCCTTGCGCAGCGATGCCGCCATAGGTGTTCAGCGGTGCCGGCAGGACGCCGCCCGACACGACCAGCGGCGTGGTCACGTTGCTGGTCTTCTGGTATTGCCAGAGGCTGCCGCCGGCATAGCCGACGCCGGCGGACTGCGTCACGATCTTGTTGTTGTCCACGCCGCCGCGGATGGTGTGGTCGCCCAGCTTGTATTCGAGGTCCAGGCGCTTCGACTGCACTTCGTCGCTCGATCCGCTCAGCGGCACCGTGCCGGTGACCTTCTGGCCGCTGGTGTAGTTAAAGCCAGGATAGCGGTTGGCCGTCGCTGCCGACACCTGCGGCAGGGTCGGATCGTAGCCGGTCGGCTCATAGATGTGTTCCGACTTCATCTTGCCGTACAGGGCGTTGATGGTCAGGTTGTCGGTGATGTTGCCGACGTAGCGCAGGCTGTTGAACTTGCCGCCATTGTTCTGGTCCGGGCCGAATTCCTGGTGGTTCGAAGCGGTGACGGTCGAACCGATCGCGCCGGTCGCGTAGTCGTAGGAACGGGAAGAGGCATCCGATTTCGGCAGGTCACCGATGGACGTGAATTCCAGGCGGTGATTGTCGTTGATGTTCCAGTCCAACTTGCCCATGTAGCGGTTGTTGGTGGTTTGCGTGTCACGCCAGCCCGCGGTGGCCAGGTTGGTCGCGCTGATGGCGCTGGCGACCGCGTGCTGGTCGCTCCGGGTCTGCTCCAGCGCGACGAAGCCGAACAGGGTGTCCTTGATCAGCGGGCCGCCAGCGTAGGCCGAGTACTGCTTCTGCTCCAGTTCGTTCTGCGAACGGCGCACGTACAGGGTGCCGTCGGTGGCCGGGAAGGCGCCGGTGTTCGCGTAGTAGCGGTCGCGGTACTTGGCGCGGGTCGACGACGGGGTGATCGCCGCGTAGGCGCCGGCTTCCCAGGTGTTGGTACCGGATTTGGTGGTGATGTTCACCACGCCGCCGATCGAACGGCCGAATTCGGCGCCGTAGCCGCCGGTCAGCACCGATGCCTGGGCGATCGCACCGAACGGCAGCTCCATCGCGCCCAGGCCGGTCAGCGGGTTGGTCACGGTCATGCCGTTGATGTAGTAGGCATTCTCGGTGGCCGCGCCACCGCCGAAGCTGGCGCCGGCGCCATAGCTCGGGTCGCTGCGAGTGGTGTTCGGGGCCAGCTGGATGATGGCGTCGACGTTGTGGCCGATCGGCAGCTTGTCCAGTTCACGTGCGGTGAAGGTGGCGCCGTTGACGGAGCTCGACACGTCGATACGGGTACGGCGTCCGCTCACCTGCACCGTTTGCACGGGGCCATTCGCGAAGAAAGCTTCGACACCCTGGCCTGCGATGACTTCGAGCTGGGTGGTGCTGACGACGTTTCCGCCTTTCATCAGGGTAGCGGTATAGCTACCGATCGGCAGACTGGTAGCGCGGAAGTTACCGCCTGCATCCACCGCGGTCGTACGGGTCGCGTTCGTGCCGGTGTTCTTCAGGACGACGGCATCTCCACTGCCGGCCGCGATCTTGCCGAACACGGCGCCTGACGCATTCGACTGCGCCATTGCCGGCTCGACGACGCCAACGGTCAGCGCAACCCCTCCAAATGCCAAGGCCAAGGCATGAACTAATACGGATTTCTTCAACATGTGATTCCCTTATTTTCGATTCAAACAGTCTTGTAGACCGTTTCTTTTTAAATCACGGCCCCTACCCACTTTGTATTGACACCTGTATTTATAGGGATCAAAATAGGGCGCCCATTTCTTTGGTGCACAAAGATAATGTTTTGCCATAAAAACATATGCATTCTTTCAATGTCAATTTTCTTTACGTATTGACATCGCATTGCCGCAGCCAAAATTTGATGCGCCGATTTGGTGCAAATCCATATCTCCAGCATGCTGCGTCGCAGTATGCCGGCCGAGTCGTTTTATCCCCGTGATTTGATTTTTTGCTATTTTCGGGTAACGATCGCCGAAGTTAGCAAGAATTAAAGAGCCACTGTTCCGTATTGCGCCCCATGCGGCGCAACAATCTGGTGCGTATGGCGCACTTTGCCGAAGCAAATTCGGCAAACCCAATGTAAAAATCATGCGGCTTGCATATACAAATTATGCAATCGACATGTCTGATTGCTGCAACAAGCAAAAAAAATGCCCCGGCGAACCGGGGCATTTTTGCTTCAGGCCAGGCTGATCAGAACTTCTTGTCGTACGACACGGTCAGGCGAACCGAACGCGGCTGGGTATAGCTCAGCGGGGTCTCGTAGGTGTTGCGGATACGATTGCCGCTGTTGTAGCGCTCTTCCACGTTCTGCACGGTCTGCTTGTTGAAGACGTTGAACAGGTCGACGCGTGCCTGCAGGCCCGGCAGGAAGTCAGGCTTGTAGGCCATGTTCAGGTCCAGGTTGATATCCCACGGCAGGCGGCCGATGCTGCCACGCTGATGGACCGTGTTGTGCGGCACGTCCGAACCCAGGCACCAGAAGGACTGGTTGGCGTAGTTCGGCGAGTCGCCCGGCTGTGCCGAAGTACCGATACAGCTGCGCGGACGGCCCGATGCTGCCAGGAAGTTGGCGCCGGCGATCCATTCCTTGGTCACGTCATAGAAGCCGTAGGCCTTGATCTGGTGGGTACGGTCGTTCGGCAGATAGCCGTAGGCGCCGACCATCAGCTCCGGGTAGTCCCAGGTCGAGGTCGCCGACACGTCGGTCTGGGCGTTATCCGACTTCACCTGGCCTTCGGTATTACCCTTGTTGCGCGACCAGGTATAGGTCATCTTGCCGTACCAGCCGTTGCGATACGGGTGCTCGGCGAACAGGTCGAGGGCGGAGTAGGTGCGCTTCGCCTTGTCGAAGCCCATGTCGGCCGCGCTCAGCGGAACACGGGTCAGCTTCGAGGTATCGCCCGAGAAGTCCACCAGGAAGACATTGGCCTCGCCCGGGTTGAAGCTCTGGCAGGTATTGCCCCACAGCGGGTTGGTGATCGCGATGTTGTTGGCCTTCGCATAGCGCTCGAACGGACGCACGTCGCAGAAGTCGTCGATGGTCGCGCCCAGCTTGCGGTAGGTGAACTTGGCGCCGAAGTTCAGGTTCGGCGACCAGGCCCGCTCGAAGCCCAGGCTGATCTCGTCCTGGTAGGACGGTTTCATGTCGAGGGCGGCGAGGGTCGCGGTGACCTTGTCCTGGCCGAACTCGTTATTGCCCGAGAGCGGCGGGGTCAGCTGCACCAGGCCGGTCGGGGCGCCGTTGGCGTCGACGCCGGTATAGGTGTAGTACTGGTCGGTAAAGGTCGAACGGCCGGCGCCGCGCACCGAGATGTGGGTCGGGATCGGCACCGAGTAGCGGCCCAGGGTACCGTAGACCTTCAGGCTGGCGTCGCCATAGACGTCCCAGGCAGCGGCGATACGCGGCTGGATCTGGTTCTTCATCTCCAGGAAGGTCACGTGCGCGTCGTTCTGGTTCTTGAACGACTCGCTGCGCAGACCCAGGGTCAGCAGCACGTCCTTGGTGACCTGCCACTTGTCTTCCAGGTACAGCGCGCTCTGCTCGCTGAAGGAGTCGGTCACGGTCGAGAACAGGTCCTTGGCCACGTAGTAGCCCTGGGTGCCCAGGCCGCCGCCGGTCGCCGGCGCCGGCATGGTGCCGCCGGTCACGTCGACCGGTGCGTTCGGGGTGTCGGTACGGTAGTAGATCCAGGTACCGCCGCCGGCCTTGAACTCACCGGCCTTCAGCGACGAGATCTTCGACTGGTCGAAGCCGCCGCGCAGGGTGTGTTCGCCCAGGCGGTATTCGAGGTCCAGACGGCCGTTCTTGACGATGTCCTTCGAGCCCGGCGCCAGGATATTGCCGGCGATGACCTGCGGGTTGGTGTAGGTCAGGCCCGGCGCGCGCACCGACGGGTCGGAGCTGGTCGAGAACACGTTCGGGTTATAGCCGACGAAGGCGTTCTCGTGCTTCGACACCGAACGGCCGTACAGCGCGGTCACCGTGAAGTCCTGGGTGATGTTGCCGGTGTACTTGCCCATGTTGACCACGGCGCCATTGTCGTTGACGTTGTTCAGGGTCTGTTGCGAGGTGACGTTGCCGGTGCGTTTCTTGTTCGCGAAGTCGAAGCCGCTGTCGGTCAGGTTGCGCTCGGGCGTGTCGCCGATATTGGTGTACTCGAGGCGGTGGTCGTCGGTGATGTTCCAGTCGAGCTTGCCCATCCAGCGCTTGACCTTCTTGTCGTCGTCGCGCCAGCCGTTGTTGGCCATCGACGGCGAGATGCGCTCCAGGTTGACGTAGCCGCGCTGGCGGTCGTTATATTCGGCCGACACGAACATGAACAGCTTGTCCTTGATGATCGGACCGCCGACATAGGCGCCGTAGGTCTTCTGCGTCTGGGTGTTGTCGTGCTGGTAGAAACGGATGGTGCCGTCGGTTGCCGCGTTATAGGTCTGGTGCGTATTGCCGTAGTAGATGTCCTTCTCGCGGGCGCGCAGGCTCTCCGGCTCCCACATCGCCATGGCGCCGGCTTCCCAGGTATTGGTACCGCTCTTGGTGATGATGTTCAGCACGCCGCCGACCGAACGGCCGAATTCGGCGCCGAAGCCGCCGGTCAGCACCTGCGCCTCGGCGATTGCGCCGTAAGGCAGCTGGGACGCGCCCAGGCCGGTCAGCGGGTTGGTGACCGGGAAGCCGTTGATGTAGTACGAGTTTTCCGATGCGGCGCCGCCGCCCATCGAAGCGCCGCCGGAGAAGCGGGAGTCGACGCGGGTGGTGTTCGGGGCCAGCTGGATGATGGCGTTGATGTTGCGGGCGATCGGCAGCGCCGCCAGCTGGCGCGCATTGAAGGTCGCGCCGCCGGTGGAACTGGTGACGTCGATGGTGCGGCGCTGGCCGGTGATCTGGACGGTCTGCACGCCGGCGGCCGGCGCGAAGACGGCTTCCGAATTCGAGCTGACGCTGGCGTCGACGTCGACCGACGACACCACGGTGTCGCCACGCACCTGGGAAACCTTGTACGTACCCGGCGGCAGTGCGGTTGCCTGGAAACGACCCTGGGCATCCGGCGTCAGGACACGGCGCAGGCCGGTCGCAGGGTTTTCGACCACGACCTTGACGTCGCTGCCGGCCGTGGTGCGGCCGTAGATGCTGCCGGTGGCGTTCGACTGCGCCATTGCCGGTTCCATCACGGCAACGGTCAGCGCGGCGCCACTGAATGCCAGCGTCAACGCATGTACTAAAACTGTTTTCTTAAGCATGTGATTTCCTATTATGGGTAGTACGTTTTGAATCACTCAACTAGCCAGATCGAAAACTTCTCTCTCTAATTCGCCCGCAAGCGAAGGCCGTATCCTTCTTTCGTTAAGGATATGTACACACATAGAAACATGGCGATTCTGCAACTGTCAATTGCCGGAAATTGCCTGATGACCGCAGCGTAATTACAAAAAAATCGCGCACCGAAAGAGGGCATGCCGATATGCACAATTGTGTGGCGCAGCAATACAAACGCTTCCGACTACACCAGGCATCCGCATGCTTGAAAAAACCTCAATAAAATCAAGTCAATACATATACATATGCGTCAATACCATGCGTCTTGAGTTTATTGCAGCGCGGTATTTGTATATACAAAATTCTTATATCAAGAAATAATGCACCGTTATGGTGCATTCAAGAATTTTGTCTGGAATTTGTCAAATGTTGGGCCGGTGCAACGTCGGGGGCATGCAGCGGACATATGGCGGACACCCGGCGGACATGCAGCAGACATGGCGCCCGGCCCCGGCAAGGCATGGAAAACGGACAATGCGGACAGGGCATTTTGCCGCCGGCCCCGGCGGGTTACAATAGAAGGTTGAACCGACCAAGCGTTTGCTAGCGACGACCCTACCATGTTGAGAATTGCCGAATTAAAACTTCCCCTCGACCATACCGAGCCCCAACTGCGCCAGGCCGTGCTGAAGCGCCTCGGCATCGCTGAAGACGAACTGATCGACTTCACCGTGTTCAAGCGCAGCTATGACGCGCGCAAGCGCAGCGCCATCGTGCTGATCTATGCGCTGGACGTGGAGGTGAAGAACGAAGCACAGGTACTGGCCCGCATGCGCGACGACCGCCAGGTCATGCCTGCCCCCGATACCGGCTACAAATTCGTGCAGGCTGGCAAACCGGCCCCCGGCATGCCGCGCCCGATCGTGGTCGGCCTGGGCCCCTGCGGCCTGTTCGTGGCCCTGATCCTGGCCCAGATGGGCCTGAACCCGATCGTCCTGGAGCGCGGCAAGATCGTGCGCGAGCGCACCGTCGACACCTTCGGCTTCTGGCGCAAGCGCAAGCTGAACACCGAGTCGAACGTGCAGTTCGGCGAAGGCGGCGCCGGCACCTTCTCGGACGGCAAGCTGTACAGCCAGATCAAGGATCCGAAGCACTATGGCCGCAAGGTCCTGTCCGAGTTCGTGAAGTCGGGCGCGCCGGAAGAGATCCTGTACGTCAGCAAACCCCACATCGGCACCTTCCGCCTGGTCAAGATGGTGGAGCAGATGCGCGCCGAGATCCTGTCGCTGGGCGGCGAAATCCGCTTCGAGACCCGCCTGGAAGACGTGCTGGTCGAAGGCCAAGGCGACAATCGCCAGGTGGTCGGCGTGCGCCTGGCCTCGGGCGAGGAAATCCCGACCCGCCACCTGGTGATGGCGATCGGCCACAGCGCGCGCGACACCTTCCAGATGCTGTACGACCGCGGCGTTTATATAGAAGCGAAGCCGTTCTCGATCGGTTTCCGCGTCGAGCACCCGCAATCGCTGATCGACGCCTGCCGCTTCGGCCCGAACGCCGGCAACAAGATCCTCGGCGCGGCCGACTACAAGATCGTGCACCACGCCTCCAACGGCCGCAGCGTGTACAGCTTCTGCATGTGCCCTGGCGGCACGGTGGTCGCCGCGTCCTCGGAAGAAGGCCGCGTGGTCACCAACGGCATGAGCCAGTACTCGCGCGCCGAGCGCAACGCCAACAGCGCGATCGTGGTCGGCATCACGCCGGAAGACTATCCGGGCCACCCGCTGGCCGGCATCGCCTTCCAGCGCGAGCTGGAGTCGCGCGCCTTCGTCCTCGGCGGCAGCAACTACGATGCCCCGGGCCAGCTGATGGGCGACTTCGTGCGCGGCGTCGCTTCCACCGAATTCGGTTCGGTGGTCCCGTCCTTCAAGCCGGCCGTGCACCTGACCGACCTCGCCACCGCCCTGCCCGACTACGCCACCCACGCCCTGCGCGAAGCCTTCGTCGCCTTCGACAAGCAGATCAAGGGCTACTACAAGGAGGACGCGGTACTGACCGGGGTCGAGACCCGCACCTCCTCGCCGATCCGCATCAAGCGCCGCGACGACAACCTGCAGAGCCTGAACACCCGCGGCCTGTACCCGGCCGGCGAAGGCGCCGGCTACGCGGGCGGCATCATGTCGGCCGCGGTGGACGGCATCCGGGTCGCCGAAGCGGTCGCCCTGTCGATGGCCGGCTGAGCGTGGCGTCCGAGAGCAAGGACGGCGCCGCCATCCCGGTGCTGGCGATCGCAGCAAGCATGGTCTCGACCTACGCCGGCGCGGCCTTCGCCAAGCACCTGTTCCCGCTGGTAGGAAGCGAGGGCGTGGTCGGGCTGCGCGTCGGCCTGTCGGCCCTGCTGCTGGCGGGATTCGCCCGGCCCTGGCGCGCCCTGCCCTCGCGCGCCGACCTCCCCTGGCTGCTGCTGTACGGCCTGGCGCTCGGCTCCATGAACCTGCTGATCTACCGTGCGTTCTCGCGCATCCCGATCGGCATCGCGGTCTCGATCGAGGTGATGGGACCGCTCGCCGTGGTGCTGCTGTCCTCGCGCCGCGCGCGCGACTTCGCGTGGGTGGCCTGCGCCGGCTTCGGCCTGTGGCTGCTGCTGCCGCTGCGCGGCTCCAGCGCCGCCCTCGACCCGGTCGGCATCGCCTATGCGGCCGGCGCCGCCTTCTGCTGGGCGCTGTACATCGTGTTCGGCAAGCGCGCCTCCCAGGCCCGGGGTTCCGGCATCGTCGCCTGGGGCATGCTGGCGGCCAGCGTCTTCATCGTGCCGATCGGCGCCCACTACGCGGGCAGCGCCCTGCTCTCGCCCTTCGTGCTGGCGGCCGGCCTGGCGGTGGCGGTGCTGTCCTCGGCGGCCCCGTACACGCTGGAGATGATCGCGCTGCGCCGGCTGCCGCGGCGGGTGTTCGGCATCCTGGTCAGCTCCTCGCCGGCGGTGGCCGCGCTGGCCGGCTTCGTGGTGCTGGGCGAGCGCCTCGCCCCCGTCCAGTGGATCGGGATCGCGCTGGTCATCCTCGCCTGCGGCGCGACCGCGGCCAGCGCATCGGACTGACCTTCGCTTGAGGTTCGCGTGTAGACTAGGCTTGTTGCCACTTCGACCACAGTCTCCATGCGCAAAACCCTCCTTTCCAGCTGCCTGGCCCTGGCCATCTGCGCCCCATCCGTGGCCGCCGAATACGCCCTGCCCGCCACGCCGCAAACGGTGGCCTGGGGCTACTACTCGGGCCAGTCGAAACCCGTCCTCACCGTCCATTCCGGCGACACGGTCCGCATGCAGGCCCTGTCGACCTGCGGCTCGCCCGAGCGCATGATCGCCAACGGGGTCAGGGCGGAAGACATCCCGCCCTACACCGCAGCGATCTATAACGAGGTCAAGGAAAAGGGCCCGGGCGGGCATATCCTGACCGGGCCGGTGGCGATCGCGGAGGCGGAGCCCGGCGACGTGCTCGAGGTGCAGATCCTGAAAGTCGACCTGGACGCCGATTTCGCCTGCAATGTGTTCGGCGTCGGTTCCGGCTTCCTGCCGACCGACTATCCTTACGGCCGCTACAAGGTGGTCCCGCTCGACCGCAAGAAGATGATCGGCCATTTCGCGCCCGGCATCGAGATCCCGCTGCGGCCCTTCTTCGGCAGCATGGGCGTGGCGCCCGCCGGCGGCAAGATCGACACCGCGCCGCCTTACGTCCACGCCGGCAACCTGGACAACAAGGAGCTGGTGGCCGGCACCACCCTCTACATCCCGGTGGCGGCGAAGGGTGCGCTGTTCCAGGCCGGCGACGGCCACGCGGCCCAGGGCAACGGCGAGGTCGACATCACCGCGCTGGAGACCTATCTGTCGGGGACCTTCCGCTTCGTGGTGCACAAGGACCGCCGCCTGATCTGGCCGCGCGCCGAAACGCCGACCCACTACATCTCGATGGGCTTCTCGAAGGACCTGAAGGAAGCGACCACCCTGGCGCTGCGCGACATGATCGCGTTCCTGATGGAGGAAAAGAAGCTGTCGCGCGACGACGCCTACATGCTGTCCAGCGTGGCGGTCGACATGGAGATCACCCAACTGGTGGACGGCAACGTCGGCGTGCATGCCATGCTGCCGAAGAAGATCTTCAGCGCGAAACGATAAGCCGCGCAGGCATGAAAAAACCCGCCGCATCTGCATGCGGCGGGTTTCGTCGTTTACACGCTTACCAGGACAGGATTTAGAACTGGTAGGTCGCGCTCACGTAGCCGGTCTGGCCGTGCGGATCGTACCAGGTCGGATCGTAGCCGGTCTGGAAGTAGGAACCACCAGTGATGACTTCGGTCGGCTTGCGGTTGAACAGGTTCTTGACGCCCGCGGTCAGGGTCAGGTTCTTGATGCCGCCGTAGGTGCCCTGCAGGTCCCAGGTCGAGAAGGCGCCGACGTGCTGGGCGACCGGCAGGTCCGCGTCCGCGCGGGCCGCATCCCAGTAGCCCGACTGGAAGTTGTTGGTCAGCGCGAGGCCGAACTTCTTGTACTTCCAGTCCAGGGTCAGCTGATCCCTCCAGCGGAAGATGATGCCGCCGTTGGAGACTGCGCTCAGCACGTTGCCGTCCTTGTCGATGGTGGCGGCGACGCTGCGCTGCACGGTGCCGTCGGCCAGGGTCAGGTCGTACTTCGAGGTGTAGGTACCGTTCAGGCGCAGGTTGAAGTTACCGTAGGTCGGGCTCTTCAGCAGTGCCCAGCGCAGGTCGAGGTCGACGCCTTCGGTCTTCACGCTGCCGGCGTTGATGTTGGTGCCGACGATGTTGGTGATGTTGCCTGCGGAATCACGGGTCACCAGGCCGGTGTAGGCCGGGTTGCCGGCAGCCGCCTGGCCCAGCGTGAACGACGGCGACAGCGTGGTCACCAGGTTGTTCACGTTGATCTTCCACCAGTCGACGGCGATCGACAGGCCCTTGACCGGGTCGACGACGATGCCCAGCGAGGACTGTTCCGACTTCTCCGGCTGCAGCTTCGGGTTGCCGCCGTAGGTCTGGTTGAACTGGCCGAACTGGCCGGTGACCGGGTCGGTCAGGTTGGCGCTGGTGCCGATGGTCTGCTGGTTCATCAGCTCAGGCAGCGACGGCTCGCGGAAGCCCTTGCCGTAGGAGCCGCGCAGCAGCACCTGCGAGATCGGCTGCCAGCGCAGGCTGACCTTCGGGTTGGTGGCGCTGGCGTTCGGGTAGCGGTCGTGACGGACGGCCAGGTCGGCTTCCAGGTTCTTCACGATCGGGACGATGGCTTCCGCGAACACCGCCGACGAATTGCGCGATGCCGACAGCGGCAGCTGGGCGCCGCCGTAGCCCGACACGTCGCCGCTCTGGTAAGCCGCGCTCGGGTTGATCGCCAGGTTCTCGTCGGACATCGAAGCGCCGACGGCGAACTTCACCATACCGGCCGGCAGCTGGACCAGGTCGCCCGAGATGCGTGCGTTCAGGGCGTCGTTGCGCAGCACGGCGTTCATGACCGGACCGACGTAGTTGGTGCCGTAGATCTTGCGCGCCAGGTCGGCCGACTGGTACTGGACCAGCGGGTTGAAGTCGGGGTTGTTGCTCAGCAGCTTGACCAGTTCGGTCTGGCGCTGGTAGCCCTGGATCGCGCGCTCGGTGACGTCGCTCGAGTTGTGGGTGTAGGCGACGTCGTAGTCATAGCCCTTGACGTTGCCGCGGAAGCCCAGCACCAGGTGCGATGCGATCGCGGTGTCCTTGGCGATGCGGTCGCCGCCGTCGAAGGCGCGGTAGCTGACGGTCAGCGGCTGGCCGTTGACGCCGGCCGCGGTGGCCAGGGCGGTCGGGTAGTACTGGCTGTTCGGCGAGACGACGATGGCCGGGTACTGGTTGTTGGTCGCGAAGGCCGGGTCGGTCGACAGGAAGGAGGCGCTGTACGGCGAAGCCTGCGCCTGCTGCGTGGTCTCGTTGCGCGACACGAAGCCTTCCATGAAGAATTCGGCGTTGTCGTTCAGCTTGAAGCGGAAGTTGCCGCCGATGTTGGCGCGCTTGGCCGCCGGCACCAGGTTCACGTACGGCGAGCTGTCGAAGCGGCATTTGCCGAGGTTGGCGTCCCAGGCGCTGCCGTTGGCCGCGCAGTTGGCCTGCGACAGGCCGTGGCCGATGCCGGTGCCGATCGAGTTCAGCGAATTCGGGACCACGCCCATGGCGTTCGGGGTGGTGGACGGATCGAAGGTGCTGTACGCGCCGCTCGGGGTGGCGCTGGCGTCGCGCAGGCCGTTGTTGTTCCAGGCGTTGCGCGCATAGTCGCGCTGGCGGCCGAAGATGGCGTCGTCCTTGCTCACGTCGGCCGACAGGGTGATGTTGTAGCGGTCGCTGTCGAAGTCGCCCCAGCCGCCCAGCAGGCTGGCCTTGTGGGTCTGGCCGCCGCCGTAGCGGCTGACGCTGGTGTAGGCGGTGGCTTCCACGCCCTGGTAGTTCTGGCGGGTGATGAAGTTGATGACGCCGCCGATCGCATCGGAGCCGTACACGCCCGAGGCGCCGTCCTTCAGGACTTCCACGTGGTCGATCGACGCCAGCGGGATCGCGTTGACGTCGACGGCGGTGCCGTCGGTGGCGTAGTTGCCGAGGCGGCGGCCGTTGACCAGCACCAGGGTCTTGCTCGAGCCCAGGCCGCGCAGGCTGGCGCTGGACATGCCGTAGGTCGACTGGCCCGCGCCTTCGGCCTGGTTGGTCGCGCCGGCCATGGCGTTCGAGGTCAGGGTGGTCAGCAGTTCGGCGGTGTTGGTGGCGCCGCTGCGCTTGATGTCGGCGGCGGTGACCATCTGCACCGGCAGCGCGCCTTCGACGTCGGCGCGCTTGATCGAGGAGCCGGTCACTTCGACGCGGGCGATCGGCTTGGCGGATTCCTGAGCCGACTCCTGCGCCAGCGCCTGGCCGAACATGCCTGCGCCAACGGCGCCGGCGAACATGACGCGCACGGCGCGCGACAAGGTTTTTTCTTTGAACATGGATGATTTCCCAAACGATGATGAGATGTCGCTGGCTTGGGAAGATCAGGTCGCCCAAGTCGGCGGACTGAATAATGATCGCCGCCTTGAGTATCGGTCAATATTTACAGCGCTCGAAATACATTTTCGCAACAGAACATTTAGTAACAATTGTAAGGTTGCTGAACAACGTATGGTTCGTTCCATTTGCTGCATAGCAATAAAAAAAGGCGCTCAAGGCGCCTTCTTTCGGATTTTTTCACATTTTCATGACGTTTTGATGACGTTTCCCATGATTACAGCCATCCAGCCTTGCGGAAACGCCGATACAAATAGACACATACCGCAATCATCACGCCGAGGGCCATCGGGTAGCCCCACTTCCATTCCAGCTCGGGCATGACCTTGAAATTCATGCCCCACACGCCGGCGAAGGCGGTGAAGACGGCAAAGATCGCGGCCCAGGCGGCCAGCTGTTTATTCACCTCGCTCTCGTCGATCGAGACCATGGCCAGGTTCACCTGGATCGCGGTGGCGATGGTGTCGCGGATGCTGTCGAGGCGGCCGGCGATGCGGATCAGGTGGTCGTGGACGTCGCGCAGGTAATCCTGGACGCCGGTCGCCAGCGCCGGCGCCCGCCCGCCCAGCAGCGAGCCGACGGCATCCACCAGCGGGATCACGGCATGGCGCAGCTCCAGGCCCTTGCGCTTGAGCTGGTACAGGCGCTCGACGTTCTGGCGCTGGGCGCCGTGGGTGAAGATGCGGTCCTCGATGGTTTCCAGTTCGGATTCGAGCATGTCGACCACCGGGAAGTAGCGGTCGACCACGGCGTCCATCAGCGCATACATCACGAAGCACGAGCCCATGCTCAGCAGGTGGGGTTCGCGCTCGGCGCGGGCGCGCACGCCGAGGAAACCCTTGACGGCGTCGCGCCGCGCCGACAGCACGTAATTCGGGCCGGCGAAGATCGCGAGTTCGCCGGTGACCAGGGCATCGCCCTCGAGGTCGACCGTGTGCACGATGGTGAACAGGCTGTCGCCGTATTCCTCGATCTTGGGCCGCTGGTGGCCGCGGGCGGCATCCTCGACCGCCAGCTCGTGCAGGCCGAACTCTTCCTTCATCTGCACCATCTCGGCGTCGGTGGCATCGCGCAGCGCGACCCACACGAAGCAGCCGGGGCGCTCCAGATAATCACTGATGTCCTCGACGGGGATGTCGGAGAGTTTTTTACCTTCCTGGTAGGCGACGCAGTTGATCAGCATGCCAACAGTTTATCACGTAGGGTGGGCGCTCCCGCGCCCGCGCGGACGCTACCCCGCCGCCGTCCCCGCGTACCGCTTATTCGTCTTTGGCCCCATCAATCCCCAGCTCGGCAATCTTGCGCGTGATCGTATTGCGCCCGATCCCCAGCCGGATCGCCGCATCGTTCTTGCGTCCGTGGGTATGCTTGAGCGCCGTGCGGATCAAGGCCGTTTCGAACTGCTTGCCCAGCACGTCCATCACCTCGACCTGGCCGTCGGACAGCATGCGCGCGGCCTGCAGTTCGAGCAGGCCGATCCAGCCGTCGGCGGCGACCGGCGCGGCTGGCGTCATCGCCGGCAGGATGCCGCTGGCGTCCGTGCTGCCGTACAGGGGGCTCGCCGCCGGCGCCGGCATCGCCACCACCGGCGCCATGGCCGCCGCGGGCAGCGCCTGGGCCTGGGTCGTCAGGTCGCGCGGCAGGTCCTTGACCTCGACGGTCTGGCCGGGCGCCATCACGGTGATCCAGTTGCACAGGTTTTCCAGCTGGCGCACATTGCCCGGCAGGTCGAGGCTGGAGAGGAAGCGCTGCGCATCCTCGCTCAGCCGCTTGGGCTCGACGCCCAACTGGCGTGCGCTCTGCACCAGGAAGTGGCGCACCAGGATGGGGATGTCTTCGCGCCGCTCGCGCAGGGACGGCAGCCGCAGCCGGATCACGTTCAGGCGGTGGTACAGGTCTTCGCGGAACAGGCCGTCGCGCACGCGCTGCTCCAGGTTCTGGTGGGTGGCGGCGATCACGCGCACGTTCGCCTTGACCGGCTGGTGCCCGCCCACGCGGTAGAAGTGGCCGTCGGACAGCACCCGCAGCAGGCGGGTCTGCAAGTCGAAGGGCATGTCGCCGATCTCGTCCAGGAACAGGGTGCCGTTCTCGGCCTGCTCGAAGCGGCCGCGCCGCATCGCCTGGGCGCCGGTGAAGGCGCCGCGCTCGTGGCCGAACAGTTCGGATTCCAGCAGATCCTTCGGGATCGCCGCCGTGTTCAGGGCGATGAAAGGCTGGGAAGCACGCGGGCTGTGCTTGTGCAGGGCGCGCGCCACCAGCTCCTTGCCGGTGCCGCTCTCGCCCGTGATCAGCACCGTCACATTCGATTGCGACAGGCGGCCGATGGCGCGGAACACTTCCTGCATCGCCGGCGCCTGGCCGAGGATCTCGGGGGTCTCGCTGGGCACGGTCTCGACGCTCGCTTCGCGCAGGCTTTCCTCGAGGGCGCGGCGGATCAGGGCCACCGCCTTGTCGATGTCGAAGGGCTTGGCCAGGTATTCGAAGGCGCCGCCCTGGAAGGAAGCGACCGCGGAATCGAGGTCGGAGAAGGCGGTGATCACGATCACCGGCAGGCCGGGATGCTTTTCCTTGACGGCGGCCAGCAGGTCGAGGCCGGATTCGCCCGGCATGCGGATGTCCGAGACCAGGACTTGGGGCGTATCTTCCTCGAACGCGGCCAGCGCCTCGCGTCCGCTGGCGAAGCTCCGGGTTGCGAGGTTCTCGCGCGCCAGGGCTTTTTCCAGCACCCAGCGGATCGATGCATCGTCGTCGACAATCCAGATTGGTTTCATTGGTTCAGTGCTTCCCGCATAAGTACATCCATCGTTGGACCGCGGCCGCACCATCCCGGCGCTTATGGCAGCGGGATCAGGATGCGGAAATCCGTCAGTCCAGGCCGGCTTTCGCACTCGATCAGCCCCAGGTGCTGTTGCACGAAGGTCTGCGCCAGCGTCAGCCCGAGACCGCTGCCGCCGTCGCGCCCGGAGACGAGCGGATAGAAGATGCGGTCGCGGATATCGGGGGCGATGCCCGGTCCATTGTCGATGATATGCAAGTCTAATGCCAGCCCGTAACGAACCTTGGCCAGGGTGACCTGGCGCGCCACCCTGGTGCGCAGCACGATCTCGGCATCGCCCGCGGCAATCCGCTCGCGCAGGGCCTGGGCGGCGTTGTGGACGATGTTCAGCACGGCCTGGATCAGCTGCTCCTTGTCGCCGCGGAACTCGGGAATCGAGGCGTCGTAGTCGCGGCGGATCGCCAGGCCGGACGGAAATTCGGCCAGCACCAGGCTGCGCACCCGCTCGCAGACTTCGTGGATGTTGACGTCGCCGACGATATGGGGACGGCGGTGCGGCGCCAGCAGGCGGTCGACCAGGGTCTGCAGGCGGTCGGCCTCCTTGATGATGACCTGGGTATATTCGCGCAGCGAGGCATCCGGCAGTTCGAGCTCGAGCAGCTGGGCGGCGCCGCGGATGCCGCCCAGCGGGTTCTTGATCTCGTGCGCCAGGTTGCGGACCAGTTCCTTGTTGGCCTGGCTCTGGTCGAGGATGCGCTCCTCGCGGTCGAGCTTGAGCTGCTGGACGTTCTCGCGCAGCTCGACCATCACCTCCTCTTCGCCGGCGGCGCTGACGATCACGTGCACGTGCAGGGGCTCGCGTCCGCTGCGCTGCAGGGTCAGGTCCTGGCGCAGGTCGGCGTACTTGTGCGCCCGCGCCTGGCGGCACAGCGCATCCAGCTCCTCGCCGTTGGTGAAGAGTTCCGCCAGGGTCTGGCGCGACAGCGATTTCACCGACACCTCGAGCAGGTGCTCGGCGGCCGGATTCGCGTAGCGCACCTGGCCGGCGGCATCGGTCACCAGCACGCTGGATGCGAGCAGGTCGAGACCGGCGAAGCGCTCGTGGTTCGGCGTCATGTCAGCGGGTATTGGGTCAGCGGAAATTGGGTCAGCGGATATTGGCGATCTCGCGCTTGATCGCTTCGATGTTCTTTTCGGCGCGGCCGATATCCTCGCGCATCTGGGCCACGCGCTCCTGGTACTTGGCGTAGTTGCGCTCGTTGCCCTGGCGTTCGGGCTCGCCGTTGTTGAAGTCGCGCTTGAGGTCGGCCAGTTTCTTTTCTTCGGCGCGCAATTCCTCGTCGAGGATGGCGCGGCGGTCGTCGTCGCGGGCGCGCTGGGTGGCGTTGTCGACGCGCGGGAAATTCGCCGGGCTGGAGGCCGCGGCCGGCGGACGGCTGGCGCCCTGGCGCATCGTCACAGCAGGATTCGCGGCCGGGGCGCGGGTCGGCGCCGGTGTCGAGATGGCGCCGGAGACGATCGAATCGACCACCTTGCAGTTGCCGGTATTGGTATCGGTGTACAGCACGCGGCCTTCCTTGTCGACGCAGCGGTAGACGACGGATTGGGCGAAGGCCGGGACGGCCAGCGCGAGCGCCAGGTAGATGCCGGCCAGGCGCAGGCAAACGGCAGAGCTTGTCATTCGCATCAGGTCAGTCGGCACGATGTGCCTGGTTGGGAATCCACCGACTATACCGCATCCAAAGAAAAACGCGGGGCAGCCGGCCGGCTTTCCCCGCGTTTTTGTTACCGCATGGATACAGCTTGTCGAGAGATTACGACGAGTAGTACATGTCGAATTCGGCCGGGTGCGGGGTCATGCGCAGACGCTGCACTTCCTGCATCTTCAGCTCGAGGTAGGCGTCGATCATGCTGTCGCTGAACACGCCGCCGCGGGTCAGGAACTCGCGGTCCTTGTCCAGGGCTTCCAGGGCTTCTTCCAGCGATGCGCACACGGTCGGGATCAGCTTGTCTTCTTCCGGCGGCAGGTGGTACAGGTCCTTGCTCGCGGCTTCGCCCGGGTGGATCTTGTTCTGGATGCCGTCCAGGCCGGCCATCAGCAGCGCGGCGAAGCACAGGTAGACGTTGGCCAGCGGGTCCGGGAAGCGCACTTCGATGCGGCGGCCTTTCGGGTTTGCCACGTGCGGGATGCGGATCGAGGCCGAACGGTTGCGGGCCGAGTAGGCCAGCTTGACCGGGGCTTCGTAGCCCGGCACCAGGCGCTTGTACGAGTTGGTGCCCGGGTTGGTGATCGCGTTCAGGGCCTTGGCGTGCTTGATGATGCCGCCGATGTAGTACAGGGCGGTTTCCGACAGGCCGGCATAGCCGTCGCCGGCGAACAGGTTCTTGCCGTCCTTCCAGATCGACTGGTGCACGTGCATGCCCGAGCCGTTGTCGCCGTTCATCGGCTTCGGCATGAAGGTGGCGGTCTTGCCGTAGCTGTGGGCGACGTTCCAGATCACGTACTTCATGGTCTGGGTCCAGTCGGCGCGCTCGACCAGGGTCGAGAAGCGGGTGCCGATTTCGTTCTGGCCGGCGCCGGCCACTTCATGGTGGTGCACTTCGACCGGGATGCCCAGCGATTCGAGGATCAGGCACATTTCCGAGCGCATGTCCTGGAAGCTGTCGACCGGCGGGACCGGGAAGTAGCCGCCCTTGACGGTCGGACGGTGGCCGCTGTTGCCGCCTTCAAATTCCTTGTCGGTCGACCAGGACGCTTCTTCCGAGCTGATCTTGACCATCGAGCCCGACATGTCGATCTTCCAGTGGACCGAGTCGAAGATGAAGAATTCCGGTTCCGGGCCGAAGAAGGCGGTATCGCCCACGCCCGAGGACTTCAGGTAGGCTTCGGCGCGCCTGGCGATCGAGCGCGGGTCGCGGTCATAGCCCTTACCGTCCGACGGTTCGATCACGTCGCACTGCATGAAGACGGTGGTCTCTTCCATGAACGGGTCGATGTTGGCGGTGCTCGGGTCCGGGATCAGCAGCATGTCCGATGCTTCGATGCCCTTCCAGCCGGCGATCGACGAGCCGTCGAAGGCGTGGCCGGATTCGAACTTGTCTTCGTCAAAATGCGAGATGGGAACGGTCACGTGCTGCTCTTTGCCGCGGGTATCGGCGAAACGCAAATCGACGAACTTGACTTCGTTATCCTTCAGCATCTGCATTACATCTGCGGCGGTCCTTGCCATTCGTATTCTCCTGATTGAAAAAGGGGTGTCGGTGACGCCAACGGGGCGTGCGACAGGCACATCTCCGTTAAAGCGAAAACTGTGCCAGCACTTGACTCTGAGCAAATAAGCAATCTGTCCTTGGACCGCCTGCGATTTGCCCCTTAAAATCGACTACCGGTGCGGTGCACAAACTTGATGCAGGCTCGCTGCGAGCTCATCCATACGCACCAGCTTGGTGCAAGTGCGGCAGTATGCACCAACTTGATGCAGGATGCACCATTTGTGCGAGCACGACAATCATAGGAAAACGACCATGAGCACAACCGACGAAATCCTGGCCGCCGCCAGGGAGCGCGCCCCCGGCCAGCCCTATGCGGGCGCCGTCACGCCGCAGGAAGCGTTCACCCTGATCAAGACCGATCCGCGCGTCAAGCTGGTCGACGTCCGCACGAATGCGGAGCGCGACTGGATCGGCCGCCCCGCCATCCCCGAGGCCCAGCACGGTGCGGTGCAGTGGACCCTGTACCCCGGCGGTGCGCCGAATCCGGACTTCGCCACCCAGCTGCTGCAGGCCGCGGACAAGGACGACGTGCTGCTCTTCCTGTGCCGCTCGGGCGTGCGCTCGCGCCACGCGGCGCGCGTGGCAACCGAACTCGGTTACCAAAACGCCTTCGACATCCTGGAAGGCTTCGAGGGCGACCGCGACGGCGAAGGCCACCGCAAGACCGTGGGCGGCTGGTGCAAGGCCGGCCTGCCCTGGACCGGGGCCTGAGGCATCCATCCGCGCCTGCCTGAGGCGGCGCGTTCAGCCATGTATCCGGAGACCGTCATGCCGATAAAAATAGTACGATCGTTCGCATTTTCGATGGTAACGGCCCTGTGCGCCGCCTGCGGAGGCGGTGGCGGCAGCGGCGGCTCGAGCGCGGCCGGCAGTCCGGGCTTTTCCGCCGGCGTGACCACCCTGGGCCTGGTGGCCGGCAGCGCCGGCGAGGCCGGCAACGTCGACGCCACCGGCGCCGCGGCCCGCTTCGCCCATCCGGCCGGGATCGCCGCCGACACTGCCGGCAACCTGTATGTGGCCGACCGCGATAACTGCAGCATCCGCAGGATCAGTGGGGCGGGCGCCGTCAGCACCCTCGCCGGCTCGCCCCAGCGCTGCCGGAGCATCGACGGCGCCGCCGGCGTGGCGGGCTTTTCCTTCCTGACCGCGATCGCCGCTTCGCCCGACGGCAGGCTGTACGCCACCGACGGCCTGGCGGTGCGCGAGATCGACCAGGCCGGCACAGTGCGCACCATCGCCACCCTCGATACCGCCACCGTGGTGAACGCCGCCGACATCCCTTATTTCTACGGCGGCGGCATCGCCGTCGATGGCTTCGCCAACGTGGTGGTGGCGAATGCGATCGGGGTGCGCAAGATCTCGCCCACCGGCGCCGTCACCATGATCGACGGTGTGGCGCGCCTGGACAATATCGCCAGCGTGCTGGGCAGCCATGCCTTCCAGCAGCGCGGGGTGGCCGCCGCGAAGGACGGCACCGTCTACGTGGGCGACTTTGCCAGCACGGTCGGCCGCATCGACACTGCCGGCAACAAGATGGCGCTGGCCGGCCTGTCCGGCGGGCGCGGCTTTGCCGACGGCGTGGCCGGCGCGGCGCGCTTCGACCACCTGATCGCGCTGACCTTGGACGCCGCCGGCATGCTGTATGCGGCCGACGCCGGCAACGACCTGGTCCGCAGGATCGCGCCGGACCGGACGGTTTCCACGGTGGCCGGCACCATCGGCGCTACGACGCTCCAGCTCGGCAACGGACCGGGCGCCCTGCCCGCGCTGGGCGGACTAACGGGCGACGGCAAGGGGAAGCTGTATGCGATTTCCGGCAATGCGGTGGTGAAGATCACCCTGCCGTAGAGCTCTTCAGGCCGGCGCGCACGCGCTGGCGCACGAAGTTGATGTGGCTCCGCAAGCCGTACAGCGCATCGGCATAGGCCAGCGGGATCGAGATGTGGTTGACGCGCGCCTCGATGTCGTCGAGGCGCCGCAGCAGGTTGGTGCGCACCTCGTCGCAATGCGCCGGATCGGCGCTCTCCAGTGCCTGCTCGACCGCACGCAGCTGGCCGTACCAGCGGTAGACGCGCGAGCGGATCCGCCACACGTACAGCGGCGGCACGATCTTCGACAGCGGGATCACCAGCGCCGCCAGCGCCACCACCACGACCCACAGGCGGTCGAACAGATTCGCCAGCCAGAACGAGAGGTAGCGCTGCAGGAAGGGCGGGCCGTCGCGGTAGTATTTCGCCGCCTCGCGCGAGACCGGGATCTCGGTGTACTTCGGCGACGGGAACTGGCCCTGCTGCTGGAACCAGCCGGCGCCGCCGTGGATCTCGGTGGCGGCTTTCACGAGTTCGTCGACCAGGGCCGGATGCAAATCGTCGCGCGCGACCAGGGTGGCGGTGGGCGCGATCAGGTGGAAGTCCTGGGCCGGGATATCCTTGCCGAGATCGACGATCCCGCGCGGCAGCACCACATGGGTCAGGAAAGGCAGGCGGCGCGTATAGGCTTCGGCCTGGCGGAAGTCGAACAGCCTGATGCCCGGGGTCTGGAGCAGCATCTGGATCAGCGGCGCCTCGGGCGCGGAGCTGAACACGAGGCCGTCGATGCGTCCCGCCAGCAGCTCGACGGTGGCCGGGGTATTCTCCAGCGACGAGATGGTCAGCTGGCCCGGCTCGACGCCGTTCACCGCCAGCACCTGGCGGAACAGCCGCGGCACGCCGGTGCCTTCCGGGCCCAGGTTGATGCGCAGGCCCTTCAGTTGCGTGAGGCTGTGGATGTCGGCTTTACGGCTCTTCTTACCTTCGCGCAGGAACARCCACACCGGTTCGGTGAACAGGCTGCCCAGCGACATCAGGTTGCGCCGCTCGGCCTGGGCTTCGCTGGTCGAGCCGCTCTGCACGAAGGCGATGTCGGCCTTGCCGTCGATGAGGCGCTGCAGGTTGTCTTCGGAGCCGAGGGAGCGCTGCAGCTCGGCCTTGATGCCGTCGCGCGCCAGCACGGCCGCGTACTTGCGCCCGAACTCCTCGTAGGCGCTGTTTTCCTGGCCGGTGGCCAGCACCACGTGGCGCGGCGGCGCCGGGTCGACCACGATATAGGCGACAACGCAGGCCGCCAGCACCAGCAGGATGGTGGGCAGGGAGGCGACCACCAGGTCGCGCAGCGATACCAGGCTGAACTTGCCGATCCTGGGCCGCTTCACGCGCCCTCCTTGCGGGCGGTCCCGCTCAATGCAGCACTTCCTCCACCGCCGCCGGCTTCTGGCGCGGCGCCGGCTCTGCCTTCGGCTGTTCCGAAGGCTCGGTGCGCGGCTTGACCGGCTTGGCCGGCGCCCTGGCGCGCAGGGCGTCCACCGCCTTCGGGTGCTCGTCCGCGTCGGCCGGCTTTGCGTGGGCGCTTTCGCCCGCCGGCTTGGGAACGGCCGGCTTCGGCGCGGCCGGCTTGTGGTGCGGCGTGTCGGCGGCCTCGGATTTGGCCTCCGGCGCCGCTTCCTTCACCGGCTTGGGATGCACCGGCGTTGCCTCGGCGGCAGGCTTGGCCGGCTTGACCGCCTCGGCTTCCGCGGCAGCCGGTTTCGCAGGCTTGGCCGGCGCCTCGATCTCTTCCGCCTGGGCGCTGTCGGGCGCCGGCTTCACGGTGGCGACGTCGTCGGTGAGCGGGGTCGGCGTCGGCGCCGGCGGCTTGGCCGGGGTCACGTGCAGGCCCGGCACCGTCACCGTGTCCTGCTTCTCGATCATCGGCATCAGGCTCGGCGCCAGCGTCACCAGCAGCTGCACCGGCAACGCGCTGGTGAAGTCGTAGTGGGCCGATTCCGGACCGTGCACATAGGCCGTCATGCTGCCGAAGAAGCGCTCGCCGATGTTGAACACGAAGGTCGCCGAACGGTTCACGTAGCGCGACTCGATCAGGCGGTGACCGGCGCCGTAGACGTCGAAGCGCTGGTCGCCGGTGCCGGTCTTGCCGCCCAGTGCGATCACGCTGCCGTCCTGCTTGTAGAAGGCCTGCTTGACGCGCTTGGCCGTGCCTTCCTGCACCACGCCGCGGATGGCGTTGGCCACCGCACGCGCGACGTCGGGGTTCAGCACCTGCTCGCCCTTGCTGTCCTGGCTGCGCTTGACCATGGTCTCGTAAGGCGTGTCCTTGGCGAAGTGCAGCGAGTCGATGCGCTCGGTCGGCTTGCGCACGCCGCCGTTGATGATGATGCCCATCAGTTCGGCCAGCGCGATCGGACGGTCCGCCGAGGCGCCCAGGGTCGTCGCATAGGACGGCACCAGGGAATCGAAGGGATAGCCCATCTTCTTCCACTGCGCGTGGATCTTCAGGAAGGCTTCGACCTCGATCAGGCCGGCGATGCGCTTGTCCTGGGCATGCTTGCGGTGGGTCTTGAACAGCCAGGAATACACTTCCTGTCGCTCCTTCACCGACGCCTTGGTGACCTCGTCCCAGCCCGCCTTCGGATGGGTGCGCAGGTAGCCGGCCAGCCACAGCTCGAGCGGGTGGACCGAGGCCACGTAGCCGCGGTCGGCCAGCGACATGTTCGCCACCGAGTACTGGTCGTACATCTTGGCGATGCGCTCTTCGTCGACGTCCCTGGAATCGGGCAGGTAGGTATGGACGAACTTGCTGAACTCGGCCAGCGAGGCGTCCGGCATGATGGTGCGGTGGACCGCCGCGATCTTCGAGGCCGCCGGGCGCACGCCCTGCATCAGCGCGGTTTCGATCTCGGGCCAGTCCATGCCGCGGTACTTGTTCCAGAAGCGCGCCAGGAAGTCCTTGCCTTCGCGGTCGGCGAAGCGCGACAGGTATTCGGCGCGGCGCGGATCGTCGGCGTCGGCCAGCAGCTGGGCCGAGGAGCCCGGCAGCTGGAACATGTAGTAGCGCACCACGTCGCGCATCAGGCGCACGAACACCAGGTTGGTCGAGTTCTGCAACGCCTGCTGGACGGTGAGGATGCGGCTGTTGTCCAGCTTGCTGAAGTTGCCGAAGATGTGGACGCCGCCGCCGGTGAAGAAGGCTTCGCCCGGATTGCCCGAATACTTGCGCTCCATCGCCGCGCCCAGCATCGGGGGGAGGGTCCGGTCGGCGCCCGGCGGCAGCGCCAGGAAGTAGTCGATCGCCCACTGGCTCAGCCTGTCCTTCGGGTCGATCCTGACCTTGGCCAGCTCTGCCTTCGACATCGGCTCGTAGCGCTGGTGCAGCTGGTCGACGATGTCGAGGTAGGTGGTCAGGGTGCGCAGCTTGGCGGTCGAGCCGAGATCCAGCTTGGCGCCTTCGTTGATGTCGAGCGGCTGGTCGTAGTTGTCGGTCTGGACGCGCAGGTAGTTGACCTTGTCGCCGCGTTCCATCAGCGTGAAGCTGTACACGACCTTGGACGGATCGCCGTTGCCGAGCATGCCCTTGCCGGTCAGGCCGGCGGCGGCCGCCGCTTCGTTGTCGGTCAGGCGGCGCAGTGCCGCGGTGACGGCCTTCTGCGCTTCCGAATTCAGGGTCGTCACCACCGACAGGTCGAGGCGGTCGAGGTTGTACAGGCGCGAGTCGCCCAGCAGGTTGGCCAGGTGGTTGCGCACCGCGTTGGCGGCCTTGCGGGTGACGAAGGTGTTGGCCGGCGGCGGCGCCACGCCCGAGCCGAGGGCCGGATGCAGGACCACGCCCAGCGCGGCGTCGCGCAGCTGCGGCGAGATCACGCCGGCCTGGGCCAGCACCCGCAGGTGGCTGTTGGTGAGCTGTTCGAGATCCTTCTCGCCGGCGCCCAGGTAGTAGGCCGGACGGCGCTGCGCGATCATCAGCGACAGCGCTTCCTTGTACACCAAGGCGAAGTCGGGCGTGACCTGGTTGCTGGACAGGACCCGGTTGACGTCGGCGAAGTCGCGGCCATACCAGACCCACATGCCGTCGCCGATGCCGTTGACTTCACCGTAGCCCAGCTTGGCCGACAGCGGCACCGTGTTCAGGTACTCGAGCACGATGCGGCGCCGGGTCGCGCTGGTGTCCTCGCCGTCCTGGTAGGCGCGCAGCATGGCCGAGGCCATCTGGCGCAGCTTGTCCGACAGCGAGGCGGTGCGGCCTTCCGGCGAATGGCGGTATTTTTCGATCTGGGTCGCCAGCGTGCTGCCGCCGGCCACCCTGCCGCCGCCGCCCAGGCCGACCGCGTGCAGGGATTTGTCGAACACCGCTTTCGAGAAGCGGTCCCACTCCACCGCCGGATTGCGCTTCGGGTAGGTGGTGTCGAGCAGCTCGCGGTTCTCGATGTACAGCAGGCTATGCACCAGCAGCGAGGGCGCGGCGTCGAACTTCTCGTACAGTCGTTCCGGGAAGCGCGCCGAGAACAGCGGCTCGCCGCTGTAGTCGAGGATGTCGAGGCCGGCGCGGGTCTTCTCGTGATAGGTCGCGAACAGGCCCATGTCGGCCAGCTCGACCATCTTCGGCGACATGCGCGCCTGCGATTCGATCACGTAGTCGCGCGTCTTCAGCTTGGCCAGGTAGTTCGGCAGGTTCGAATAGCCGAGCCGCTCGTCGTAGGGGCTGGACGCGGGGAAGCGGATCGCGTCGCTCGGTCCCTTCTCGACGCGGTAGCTGACCTTTTTCGCCAGGCCGGCGAAGAAGCGCGCCTGCATCGCCGAGGTGCGGCTTTCGTAGACGGCGAAGGCGGCGCCGCCGGCCACCGCGATCAGCAGCAGTACCAGGAAGGCGCGCTTGACCATGCGCCATCGGCGCCTGGGCGGCGCCGGCGGCGGTTCCGCGCCCTGGCCGGATTCGGCGGGGGCCGGGACCGGCGCCGGTTCGAAGCCGGGATCGAGTGCGGGTTCCAGGCGCGTATCGGCGCCGTGCAGCGGGACTTCCTGCACGGCAGCCATGACGGGCAGGCCTGCGAGTTCGGGTTGGCCCGGCAGCACGAGCCTGCGGAGGCGGCGCAGCATGCGGGTGGAGATGCGGGGCCGTCCTTGACGGCGAATACTTTCCATATTGGCTTAACCGGTTTGAATCTACTACCTGCAATTCCCGTCAACCGGCGCGCCCATGATGCTGGTCGGTGCGAGTGATCCAGGTTGTCAAGAATTTCACAAAGTCAGGCGCGACCTCACTCCAGATCGCTCTGCCCACAGACACCATTCCACCACATCAATGTGACATTCAGGAACCACTCGTACAGATTTTTGGCGTCGTCCGTGTATTTTCGCAAAAAAACAACGGCCCAGTTTGCACGAGCGTACCAGCCTTGCAACGGCCAAGCGACGGGCTAGGTTGACAGCCGATAGTCGGCCTTCATGCGATCGAGTTCCGCACGCATTTCCGCGAAGGCGAAACCGACCTGGGCCGCATCGCCTTTGACGCCGAGTTCGATATGGCGGCGCGTCTGCGCATCGCCGACGCTGGGCAGGCTGAACACGCGCACGCCTGGATAGGCGGCCTCGAGGCGCTCCATCAGCGGGGTCAGCACGGCCTCGGCCTGCTCGAACACCAGCAGCGCGCGCTCGGCGCGGTCTTCGCGGTGGAACAGGTCGCGGTAATGGGTATCGAGCACCCAGGCGATCATCGGCCAGGCCATGACCGGGAAGCCCGGCACGAAATGATGAGCGGCGCCGGCGTGGGACGCCACGCTGAAGCCGGGAATGCGGTTGTAGGGATTCGGGATGAGTGTGGCCCCTTGCGGGAACTCGGCCATCTTGAGGCGCTGCAGGTTCTCGGGCGCGTCGAGGTCCGCTTCGATGCCGGCTTCGCGCGCCGTGTCGCGAATCCTCTCCTGCACCAGCAGCTTGCCTTCCGGATGCAGCACCAGCGGCACCCGGAGCGCGGCCGCCGCGCACTGGCGCGTGTGGTCGTCGGGCGTGGCGCCGATGCCGCCGCAGGAAAACACGATGTCGTCTCCCGCAAAGCTGCGTTCCAGCAGCGCGGTGATGCGCGCAGGATCGTCGCCGACGATCTCGGCCCATGCCAGCTGCAGTCCGCGTTCGGCCAGCAGTTCGATCACCTTGGGCAGGTGCTTGTCGCTGCGTTTCCCGGACAGGATTTCGTCGCCGATGATGATCAGGCCGAATGCCATCGCCCGCCGCTCCCGTGATGTCGTTGGTTCCAGTGTGCCACGAACGGCGAAACCGTCGCGCGCTGCTTCGTACCGATACATTTCCCGACAATCTCCCGACAAACCTGCGCAAGATCGGCGCGCCGTCCGGTCCTAGAATCGCCCTACCTTTTCGAGTGCGCAAGGAAGATCCATGATCCAGAAACGTCCGGGCCCGGCCATCGCCGCCGCGGCCGCCCTTCTCCTCGTCGCCGGCTGCGGCGGCGGTTCCGTCGGTGTCGGCCTGCCGCCGGATGCCGGCGGCACCACGCCCGCGGGCATCCGCATCGAAGTATTGGCCACGTCGACGCGCGGCCTCGGCAACCTCGTCTACAAGGACGGCGCGGCCTGGGTGTCGATGTCGAATTCCACCACCGGCGGCAGCGTCGTCATGAAGACGCCCCTGCCGCTGCAAACGAGTTCGCGCTGGACCGAGGTGCCGCTCGGCGCCTGCGCGCTGCCCAGGTCGGACAGCGCAGAAACCGCGCGCACGCCGTCGTTGCGCGCGCTCGGCTCGACCCTGTGGCTGTTCCAGAGCGCCCACGAACGCCAGCAGGGCCAGGCCGGCGAACACGGCCTGTGCACGCTCGACGCTTCCGGCAGCTTCGCGGCGCGCGACCTGCCGCTCGAGAACTGCATCGGCGGCTGGTGCGCACCGCTGGCGATGAACGATCTGAAGCTGTTCAACAACCGCCTCTACGCCAACGCCGGCGCCGGCCAGAACCTGTTCGTGTCCGGCGATGCCGCCGCCAGCTGGCGCGTGGCGCTGGGCCAGTTCGATTCGATGATCTGCACCCACCAGGCGTTCCAGATCGTTGGAGAACGCCTGCTGGTGGGCGGCGAATGCCCGCTCGACTTCGCCTACATCCGCGCCTATGAACTCGGCGCCGACGGCATGCCGGCCTCGACGGACGAGCTGCCGGTATCGCTGCCGAAGCTGGAGAACCGCAACGTGCAATTCATCCAGCAGGTGGCGAACAGCCAGCGCGTGTTTGCCGGCGTCGAGGGCGGCCTGCTGCGCAGCGACGACGGCGGCCAGTCCTTCAGGTTCGTGATCCAGCAGCCACTGGAGGGGAATGCGGGCTACCCGTATATCCGTTACTTCCTGGCGCTGTCGGGCAAGCCCGACACGATGGTGGTGGGCGGTTTCGACAAGGCCAGGGCCCTGCCCTACCTGGCGTGGTCGGCCGACGGCGGCACCAGCTGGACCGACATCTCCTCGCTGCTGCCGGGCTATGCGCGCGCGGCGGGCGACACCGCGTTCGCGGAAGTGAGTTCGGTGAGCGAGGATCCGCAGGGCCGCGTGATCGTGACCGTCAACCTGAAGAACGGCAGCGAGGGCCGGGTGCTGTTGCTTACCCTGGTGCGTTAAGGGTGTCCTGGCCGGCCCGCAGGTCGGCCAGCGCCTGCAGGCAGTAGTACTGGAACCACAGTCCGGTGAAGATGAAGATGATCAGGTAGAGCCAGATCGACAGCACCGCCAGCACCGGGAACAGCACCACCGAGAACAGCGCGCCGCCGATCCAGGCCACGCCGGGCAGCGCGCCCAGCAGGCCGGAAATGGTGCCGATCAGGAGCAGCTGGCGGCGCCGGCTGTGCACGATGATGCGGCGCTCTTCCAGGCTGGCATGGATCGACAGCGCGTCGTAGCTCATCACGCGCGCCGTCAGCCAGCCCCACAGCAACGCCTGTACCATCAGCGCCACCGGCGCCAGTGCGTACAGCGGCAAGGTCACGATCCACAGCAGCGCGAACACCACGATGCCGGTCAGGTTGACGGCCAGGCTGCCGAGAAAGCTGCCGCCTTCCCTGCGCTCCAGATGAGGGAACTGCACCCGGCTGACATGGCGCGCAATGGCCGGCATCGCGCCCACGCCGATGAACAGCAGCGAGGTGATGATCATCAGCGGCAACAGCGCCAGCATCGCCACCAACGGCACCACCATGGTCTTGAGGAAGCCCAGGCCCAGGGTGGTCAGGATGCTGCCGCTGGTCTCGAACAGTCCATATTCCCTGAAGGTGTCCTGCAGCCAGTCGTACAGCGGCTGCATGCCAGCGTACAGCAGGCTGCCCCACAGCGCCAGCGACAGCAGCAGGGGCACCACCGACAGCAGCAGCATACGGCCGGAAAACTGCGAGCGCAGCGCGCGGCCGTAGGCGATGGCGATCGGACGGACCATTTAAGGCGCGCCTCTTGGGCGGCGCCCGATGGCATCCATCAGGCGCACCAGGCCCAGCCACTGCTGGCGCCAGAAGCCACGCCCGTAGTCGCGCGCCGGCTTGACACTGCCGTCCGCCGCGGTGCGCTCGAACTGGTCGCGCACGCCGGTGCCGTACCAGCCCGGCGCGAAGTTGGCGGTCCTGAACAGCAGGTCCCAGACCGGCAGCAGCACGCCGAAATTGCAGCCGCCCAATTCCCGGCCCTTCGATTCGTGGCCGATGCCGACCGCGTGGTGGGTGCGGTGGAAGCGCGGCGACACCAGCAGGCGCTCGCCGAGCCAGCCGAAGTGGATGCGCACATTGGCATGCTGCAGCGATTGCAGCGCCCGCGACACCGACACCAGCAGCACGTACTGCGACGGCGCCACGCCGATCGCCAGCGCGATGACGGCCAGGTAGACGTCGCGCAACAGGTCGTCCAGCAGGTGGTTCCGGTCGTCGCTCCACAGGTTCATGTTCTGCTGGCTGTGGTGCAGGCTGTGCAGGGCCCACCACCAGCGGAATTTATGCTGGCCGCGGTGGAACCAGTAGTCGAAGAAGTCGATCACCACCAGATAGACCAGGAAGCTGGCCAGCGGGCTCATGCCGGTCACCAGCGACTCCAGGTTGAAGGGATGCACGCCGTCCATGCGCAGCGCGCCGGCCACGTGGTCCATGATGGGGTCGAGGGTGAAGAATACCGCCATCGTGAAGAAGCCGAGGCGGTGGATCAGGGTGTAGACGAAGTCGTTCCAGCGCGCGTAGCGGTCGCTCATCTTCTGCGCCGGAATGAGGGCTTCCAGCGGGCGCAGCACCAGCCACAGGGCCGCCACCTCGCAGGCGCCGGCCAGGAACCACTCGACGCCCTCGAAGGCGTCCTCGGCATACTCGCCCATGCCGGTGTAGAACAGGAAGGGTTCGACCACGGACTCGAACAGCCAGCCCTGCAGGAATGCGAACCAGTCGAGGAAATGCTGAATCATTTTTTAAATCGGTTAAGGTAATCCGGATGCTCACGCAGTGTAGCGAAACAGAAGCCTTTCTGCTCGAGCCCGGCAATCAGCGGCTCCAGGTTGGCCGGCGCCCACGGGTCTTTGCGCGACCAGATGCCCATGTGAGCCATGAAGATGTCGCCGTCGCGCAAAGCGCCGAGGGCGCGCTTGAGCAGCAGTGCGTTCGGGTAGACCTCGCTGGACGTCTCGTCGCCGGAAAAACCGGCCTTGGCCCAGCCCACGTGGCTGTAGCCGCAGCTTTTGGCTGCCGCCAGCAGGTTCGGCGAGGTATGCCCGCCGGGCGCGCGGAAGATCGGGTCGATGTGGTGGCCGGTCAGTTCGTGGAAGCGGGTGTCGACGCGGTTCAGCTCGTCGCAGTACTGCTGCGGGGTCCAGCTGGCCAGCTTGCCGGCCTGGGCGCCGAACTGCGGCTTGACCGCGATGCGCCCGCCAGGCTCGTCGCGCTTCCAGTAGACGTGGTCGAAGGTGTGGGAACCGAAGGCGTGCCCCTCCGCCACCCGCGCCTTCCAGAACGCGGCCCAGGACGGGTCGAGCGACCAGTCACCGCGCACCGTCTTTTCGTTGGCCAGGAAGAAAGTGGCCTTGATGTGGTGACGGCGCAGGGTATCGGCGATCAGCTCGGCCTGGGACTGGCTGCCGGTGTCGAAGCTGAGATAAATCGTGCCCTTGCAGGGTCCGGGCGCAGGCTCGGCCGCCGCGGAGGCGTGCAGGCCCGGGAAGATGGTGGCCGCCAGCAGCAGCGCCGCGGCGGCCGGAGTCCATCGAGACCTTGGCCGCCCGGACATCACATCCTCGGCGCCGCGTTGGCGAAGAACACGCCGTGCGGCGAGCGCCCCACCGGGATCATCTTGATCACCTTGCGGCTGGCGACGTCGACCACCGCCACCTTCTTGATCCAGCGCTGGGTGACCCACAGGGTCTTGCCGTCGGCCGACAGTTCCATGCAGTCCGGACCGCCCGGCACCGGGATCATGCCGACGTTCTCCAGCGTGACCTGGTCGATGATGCTGATCGAGTTCTGCACGCGGTTCGAGACGAACACGTGGCGCTTGTCGCCGACGGCGCGGAAGTTGTGGGCGCCGTTGCCGGTCTTGATGCGCTTGACGCTCTTGGCGGTGCGCCAGTCGATCACTTCGACGTAGTCGCTGCCCATGATCCCGACCAGCAGGTATTTGTCGTCCGGGGTCATGGTGATGCCGGCCGGCAGCTTACCGACCGCAAGGGTCCACTTGATGACGCCGGTCTTCAGGTCGATCGCGCTGACCTGGTCGCTGCCCTGGCGGGTAATGAAGGCGGTGGTGCTGGCGGCGTCGAAGGCGATGTGGCTGGGCATGCGCGGCATCGGCACGCGGCGGCTCAGGATCAGCTTGCCGTTCACGTACTGGTAGATGTCGACGCGGTCGAGGCGCAGCGCGGTCGAGACGAACCATTTCTGGTCCGGCGAGAAGCCGATCTGGTAAGGATCGAGCACGTCGGTCAGGCGCTGCTGGATCTTGCCGGTGATCGGATCGAGGAAGATCAGCTCGTTGCCGACCGAGCTGGCGACGATCACGGACTTGTTGTCCGGCGTGGCCATCAGGTGGTGCGGCTCCTTGCCGACGGCAAAGGTGCCGTTGTCGGCGCCGGTCGCCTGGTCGATCAACTGGACCGTGGCGTCACGCGAATTCAGGACGACGACGACGTTGGCCTGCGCGGCATGCACAGCGCCCAACAGACAAATACCGGAGAGGAAAAGCTTACGAAAACGACGCAGCATGGGAGGACGTGGTGCCCGGAGGGTGGAAAGTCACTATTCTACGAGGAAACGCGTTGGCTCAAGGGGTGGTTGACAGGATTAGTGCGGAATTCGGCGCGCTGTCGCAACACAGTGGAAAAGGCGTCAACGGCGCGTCGATGGCAGCTTGACACGCCATGCACTACAATCGCTATTTCACCCTGAACAAAAGGACAATCCCATGCCCATCACCACCACGAATTCCGGCCTGCAATACGAAGACACCGTCGTCGGCGACGGTCCGGAAGCCAAGGCCGGCCAGTACGTGACCGTGCACTACACCGGCTGGCTGCAGAACGACGACGGCAGCCAGGGCGCCAAGTTCGATTCCAGCAAAGACCGCAACGACCCGTTCCAGTTCCCGCTGGGCGCCGGCCACGTGATCAAGGGCTGGGACGAAGGCGTGCAGGGCATGAAGGTCGGCGGCGCGCGCCGCCTGATCATCCCGGCAGCGCTGGGCTATGGCGCCCGCGGCGCCGGCGGCGTGATTCCGCCGAATGCGACGCTGATTTTCGACGTCGAGCTGCTGGGTCTGTAATTCGACGGCGTGGGCACGGCGTGCCTACGCCGGCCGCGCGCCCCCACCGATTCGGCGCCATCGCAATGGTACTAACGTAATTGCACTTATAGCGTGGACACGCAACTGATGCGACAAGGCCTTTGGTGACGGACAATCCGTCACCAGAGTATTTGGAATGCACATATCGACGTGATATGAGCCACTAATTATTTCTTGACTCGGACGGCATCAAAGAGGCGGCTCGACTGTCGGCGATTGGGATTTGGCAGCCAATAAGGTTGCATAAGCAACCATCCAAGAACGCCTGGAGCGCGGCTGAATCGTCGAAGACGGCGCGTGCGATCAAGCGCGCCGGAACCCTTCCTGTAGCTGCAGTAGTCACTGGGAGCCCTACCATTGCGTAGGGTGGACTCCCGAGCCCACGTACGGCGTTTGAGAATTCCCTCTAATTAACCGCTGATTCCCTTCGAGATGCGCTAAGATGGCCGAAGTATTGCCATTTTATCCAAGGAGTCCCCATGAGTTTGCAAGAACAGTTCGCCCAGGCCCAGGCCGATTCGAAGAACCTGCCCGAGCGTCCGGACAACATGACCCTGCTGAAGATCTACGCCCTGTACAAGCAGGGTTCGAGCGGCGACGCCACCGGCGAACGTCCGGGCTTCACCGACATGGTCGGCCGCGCCAAGTACGATGCCTGGGCGGCGCTGAAAGGCAGCTCGCAGGAAGACGCCATGCAGCAGTACGTCGACCTGATCGAAGACCTGAAGGACGCCTGATCCGGCGTTTCAGGCAAAGGTCTTGCGCATGCTTTCCGCCACCTTCGCCTCGATGGTGGAGCGGAAAGCGCTCATCAGCATGCCCAGCTTGATACGCAAGGCCGCCTGACGCTCGCCCAGCGCGAGCGTGCCCTCCACACCGCTGCGCTCGAAACGCAGCACGTCGCCATCCCACCTGCACTGCAGGCCATATTCCCCGGCCAGCTTGTCCGCCACTTTCTGGGCCGCCGCGCGCGCCGCGTCCTGGCTGAGCTGGTGCTGTTGGGTAATGCTGATATCCGCCATCCTGGCAATCCTTCCTGAATCGAAAACCACAGAGCCCGCCATGATGCCAGCTGTGCCGCGCATTGGCTAGTTGACTCAAATCAATGTCCGATTCGGATGACGGGCGACCATTTCCCTTGCGGCCTGCCTGTCGCGGCCTGCTCCACCGGAGAAACGATCATGTCAACAGAAGCCAGCCTGCCCGAATCCGCCCAGCCCCCGATCGGCTACGTGCCGATGCCGGCCGCTCCCTATCGCCAGCACCGCAAGGCCGCCCAGCTGCTCGACCAGCCCGGCCGGCCGCGCCCGCTGGCCGGTCCGGCGCCCCGGGGCCCGGGCCTGGCCGGCGATGGCGAGGAAAACCCGCATAACGACCTGCCCCTGCCGTATGCCTTCGGCGCGCGGGTGCTGATGTGGAAGCAGGACCCGTCGGTGGCCGAGATCGGCACCCGCAAGGTCTACCTGCCGGGCGTGGTGCTGGCCGGCCCGCGCGACGCCCGCATCGCCATCGCCGGCGATCCGGACATCCCGGCGGTCGAGCCGAATGCCTTCGGCGACTTCGTCACCATGCCGGACACGCCGCAATTCGATGCCGTCCACACCTGGGCCGTGGTGCGCCAGACCCTCACCATGTACCAGCGCGCCCTGTCCACCGCAGGCAGCACCATGCCCCTGCCCTGGCAGTGGAACAGCAGCGTCGACACCTCGCCGCTGCAGGTGCATCCCTACGGCCTGCCGAACGTGATGAACGCCTATTACAGCCGGACCCAGTCCTGCCTGAAGTTCGGCGACTTCATTCCGCCCGGCGAGACCGCGCGCGTCTACACCTGCCGCTCCTTCGACATCGTCTCCCACGAGACCGGCCACGCGGTGCTGGACGGCCTCAAGCCGCAATGGCTGATGGCCGACAATCCGCCGCAGACCGGCGGCCTGCACGAATCCTTCGGCGACCTGACCGCGATCTTCCTGGCCCTCTCGCAGCTCGACCAGTGCGAGGCGGTGGTGGCCCAGACCAAGGCCCACCTGCACGACAAAACCTTCCTGTCCGACATCGCCGAGCAGTTCGGACTGGCCCTGGGCAGCACCAACGGCCTGCGCAACGCCGACAACGACCTGACCCTGAGCGAGGCCGGCACCGAAGTCCACGCCATCTCCCAGGTCTTCACCGGCGCCATCTACGACATCCTGGCCGACATCTTCGCCTTCGAGCGCAACCCCGAATTCGAGGATTGCGCCAGCGTGCTGCACCGGGTCGCCGCCTGGCTGCGCGGCGTGCTGCTGCGCGCGCTGATCGCCGCGCCCGACGCCGCCGCCACCTATGCCGACGTCACCAACGAAATGCTGCGCCTGGGCCTCGAGGACGGCAAGCCGGCCGAGTACGCCACCTTCATCCGCAACCGCTTCGCCCAGCGCGAGGTGGTCGATGTGCCGGCCGCCATGCTCGCCGCCCCGCATCCGGCCGGGCTGCGCCTGGCGCCCTGCGTGCAGGACGCCCCCGGCGCCAGGCAGGACCGGCGCGCCTGCTGCGGCACCATGAACCTGGCCGAGTACTACGAGGTCGAACGCATCCTGGACGCCGAGGCGCAGGCCTTGGCGCGCTGGTGCGCCGAGCATGGCCGCTTCGGCCCGGCCGGCGAAGAGAGCGCTGCCGCCGAAGCCGAAGCGACGGTGGCGGCGCTCAAGGTCGCCACCATTCCCGCAAGCTGACATGAAGATCACGGCCCGCGCGAGCGGCGGCTTTGCCGGCCGCACGGAACGCTTCGAGCTCGACACCGGCTGCCATCGCGACGGCCGGGCGATCGAGTCCCTGCTCGAGCGCCTCGACTTCTTCGGCGCCACGCCGGCCTGTCCGGTGGGTGCCGACCTGGTGCGCTGGGAGATCACGGCCGACGACGGCCGCCGCTGCCGCACGGTGAGCTTGCCGGAAGGCGGCGCCAACGCGGGCAACTGGCGGGCCCTGATCGAACACCTGCGCGCGAGCCGTTAAATATTCGGCAATTTTGTGCGTAAGAAGAACATTTGCTTATGTGTATTGTGTATAAGCCTGATTTGTCGTAAATGCGGAATTGCCCTAAAATACAGTGCTTTGCCGCGTCCGGCGAACTCCCCCGTACCCAACACGCCGCCGCTTCCACTGATTAAGGACTGTTATGACCCACGTTGTCACCGAATCGTGCATCCGTTGTCGCTATACCGATTGCGTGGATGTATGCCCGGTAGATTGTTTCCGGGAAGGCCCGAACTTCCTCGCCATTGATCCGGACGAGTGCATCGACTGCGCCGTGTGCGTGGCGGAATGCCCGGTCAACGCGATCTACGCGGAAGAGGACGTGCCGTCGGACCAGCAGCAATTCATCAAGATCAACGCCGACCTGTCGCGCTTCTGGCCGTCGATCACCAAGACCAAGCCCGCCCTGCCCGACGCGGAAGAGTGGAAAGACGTCAAGGACAAGCTGGACCAACTGGCCCGCTAATACGCGTCTGCCGAACCACATCAACAGGATATACGCATGACTATCAGTGCTGCCCAGGAAGTGGGCACCATCGCTCCCAACAGCTCTTTTGCCGGCGCCATCGAAGCCGATGCCGTGATCATCGGCGCGGGCCCTGTCGGCCTGTTCCAGGTGTTCGAACTGGGCCTGCTTGAAATCAAGGCCCACGTGATCGACTCGCTGCCGGCCGTCGGCGGCCAGTGCGTGGAACTGTACCCGGACAAGCCGATCTACGACATCCCGGCCGTGCCCGTCTGCACCGGCCAGGAACTGACCGACAACCTGCTGAAGCAGATCGAGCCTTTCGACCCGACCTTCCACCTGGGCCAGGAAGTCACGACCGTGCAGCGCCGCGAAGACCAGCGCTTCAACGTCGAGACCTCGACCGGCACCCGCTTCATCACCAAGACCATCTTCATCGCCGCCGGCGTCGGCTCCTTCCAGGCCCGCACGATCAAGGTCGACGGCATCGAGAAGTTCGAAGGCGAGCAGCTGTTCTACCGCGTCAAGGATCCGGCACCGTTCGAAGGCAAGAACCTGGTCATCTGCGGCGGCGGCGACTCCGCCCTGGACTGGGCCCTGAACTTCGTCGGCAAGGCCGAATCGGTCGTGCTGGTGCACCGCCGTGAAGACTTCCGTGCCGCCCCGGCCTCGGTCGCCAAGATGAAGCAGCTGTGCGACGAGTACGAGATGCAGCTGATCATCGGCCAGGTCACCGGCTTCGACGAAAAGGACGGCCAGCTGTCCGAAGTGAAAGTCACCGGCGCCGACGGCGTGACCCGCCGCGTCCCGCTGGACATGCTGATGGTGTTCTTCGGCCTGTCGCCGAAGCTGGGCCCGATCGCCGAATGGGGCCTGGACATCGAGCGCAAGCAGCTCAAGGTGGTGGACACCGAGAAGTTCGAAACCAATGTGCCGGGCATCTTCGCCGTGGGTGACATCAACACCTACCCGGGCAAGAAGAAGCTGATCCTGTCGGGCTTCCACGAAGCCGCGCTGGCCGCCTTCGGCGCCGCGCCCTACATCTTCCCGGACAAGAAGATCCACATGCAGTACACGACGACTTCGCCGAAGCTGCACAAGATCCTCGGTGTCGAGACCCCGGTATTCGACTAGAACGTTCCGTTACCGACGTACGACAAAAAATGCCCCGCCAGCGCGGGGCATTTTTCTTATGTAGGGCACCTAACCGAAGGCGGATAGGGAACTGTGATACTAATGTTGCAATGCACTATTTTTTCAATGGCGGTCATCATTTCATGTTGCCCCATGCCAAGGCAATTGGCCTATAATTGATTGAATCTGCTGCGCAACCATTCTGTAAGCAGAGCAATGTGAAGGAAATAATATGCTTTATCAACTGCACGAGATGCAACGCTCCTTCCTGAACCCGCTGATGCAGTGGGCCGATGCCTCTGCAAAGCTGTTCACGAATCCCGTCTCGCCGTTCGCCCACACCCCGTTCTCCCAGCGTATCGCCGCCGGCTATGAACTCATGTACCGCCTGGGCAAGGATTACGAAAAACCGGCCTTCGACCTGAACTCGACCACGATCGACGGCCAGACCGTCGGCATCATGGAACGCACCGCGGTCAGCAAGCCCTTCTGCAAGCTGATGCATTTCAAGAAAGACATGCCGGACGCCGATTTCGCGGCGCTCAAGCAGCCCACCGTGCTGGTGGTTGCTCCATTGTCGGGGCACCACGCCACGCTGCTGCGCGACACCGTGCGCGCCCTGCTGCCGAACCAGGACGTCTACATCACCGACTGGGTCGATGCCCGCATGGTGCCACTGTCGGACGGACCGTTCCACCTCGACGACTATATCTACTACGTGCAGGACTTCATCCGCCACCTCGGCCCGGACGTGCACGTGATCTCGGTCTGCCAGCCGACCGTGCCGGTGCTGGCCGCGATCTCGCTGATGGCGACCAACAAGGATCCGAAGCTGCCGAAATCCATGGTCATGATGGGCGGCCCGATCGACCCGCGCAAATCGCCGACCGCGGTCAACGACCTGGCCACCGAGAAGCCCTTCTCCTGGTTCGAGAACACCGTGATCTACGCGGTGCCGGGCAACTACCCGGGCTTCGGCCGCAAGGTCTATCCTGGCTTCCTGCAGCATGCCGGCTTCATCGCCATGAACCCGGGCCGCCACGCCCAGAGCCACCGCGAGTTCTACCAGCACCTGGTGCGCGGCGACGACGATTCGGCGGAAGCCCACCGCAAGTTCTACGACGAGTACAACGCCGTGCTGGACATGCCGGCCGAGTACTACCTGGAGACCATCAAGACCGTGTTCCAGGAGTTCCGCCTGCCGAAAGGCACCTGGGAAGTCGGCGGCCAGCTGGTGCGCCCGCAGGACATCGAGAGCGTGGCCCTGTTCACCATCGAAGGCGAACTGGACGACATCTCGGGCGCCGGCCAGACCCAGGCCGCCCACGAGCTGTGCACCGGCATCCCGGCCGAAAAGCAGCTGCACTTCACGGCGCCGAAATGCGGCCACTACGGCATCTTCTCGGGCCGCCGCTGGCGCGAGATCATCTGCCCGATGATCGGCGAGTTCATTCGCAAGAACGCCTGATTTTCAGAGCGCCCATGCAAAGCCGCGGATTGTTCCGCGGCTTTTTTCATTCCGCGCGCCCGCGTTCCATCAACCAGCCGGCGATGCCCGGCGCCAGCGACAGGGCGACGATCCCGAGCAGCACCATGGTCAGGTGCTCGCGCACCCAGGCGATATTGCCGAACAAGCGCCCGGCGGCCAGCAGCGCGCCGACCCAGACCAGGCCGCCGGCCACGTTATAGGCAAAGAAGCGGCGATAAGCCATGCTGCCGAGCGCGGCCACGAAAGGCGCCATGGTGCGCACCACCGGCACGAAGCGCGCCAGCACGATGGTCTTCGGACCGTGGCGCTCGAAAAAGGCGCGGGTGCGGTCGATGTGTTCGGGTTTCACGAAGGGCAGGCGCCGCGTGTCGACGGCCCGCTTGCGCACCAGGCCTCCCGCCGCGTAGTTGGCGCTGTCGCCGGCGATGGCGGCCAGCGCCAGCAGCGGGAACAGGATCGCAAGATTGAAGGTGCCCTGGGCCGCGAAGGCGCCGGCCACGAACAGCATCGAGTCGCCCGGCAGGAAAGGCAGGATCACGACCCCGGTCTCGATGAAGATGACGGCGAACAGCAGCAGGTAGACCGCCATGCCATGGCTGGCAGCCAGGGCGGCCAGGTGGGTATCGGGATGGAGCAGCCAGTCCGTCAGCGTATGCCACATGGACTATTTATGCTCGCCGGCCCGGTAACGCTCCAGCTCGGCGTTCAGCCATTGCGCGCTGGTGACCGGCTGTCCATTTCCGCAGCGGACCTGGTAGGCCCGGTGCGTGAAACTGCTCTCCGAGGCCGCCCGTTCGATGAAGGCGCGGGTGTCCGGCACCAGATTGCGGCGCTGCAGGTAAGCGTATTTGTCCTGGAGATGGTCGCGCGCCGCCTTGCTGTCGTGCCAGCTGCCGTTGCGATTGAACTGGCAGCCGGACTGGGCGACGAAATCGAGCAGGTGGGCGATTTCCTGGCGAGCATGCACGTCCTGCTGGGCCCATGCGGACGCACACGTGCACATGGCGAGGGCGATGGACAAGGTTGTGAACGGCTGTCTGCGGCGCATGGCTTCCCTTCCGGTGTGTCACCTACCGGGGCCGCCCCACGCGGGGGCAGCCCACGGCTTCAGTGATTGATGATCAGGTCTGCGATCACGCCGGTGGCAATCGCCGCCAGCACATAGTCGCCACCCGTCTGCACCCAGTGATAGCCCCGCGGCGGCGGCCGCAAATGATGTTCCCGATAATTGTTCACCACATATTGGTGGTTGCGGTAGCGTTCGGGCAGGCGGTCGCCGCGGCGGAAACTGTGGTCCGGACCGGCGCCGCTCCAGCGGCGCTCCTCGCCCCAGCCTTCGTTGCCGGCGCGGCCGCCGCCACGGGCCTGGTAGCCATCCCCGCGGTTGTCGTATCCATGGTCGCGGCGGCCGTCGTCACGGCGGTTGTCGTCACGGCGGTTGTCGTCACGGCGGCCGTCGTTGCGGTCGCGCTGGCTATAACGGTCGCCATGGTCGTTGCGGTCACGGTCGCCTTGATAGCGGTCCTGGGCAAAACTCGCGGCGCTGGCGCTCAGCAGTGCAGTGACCAATGCCGGAATGATGAGGTGCTTCTTTTCCATAAGACCCTCCAGTAGTTTATTGCCTGGGTCCAGTAGACCACCATCCACAACTACTGCTCCGTTCGTTGCCTCACGAAACCATGTAGGACAAAGGCTGGTCGTTTATCGGATAATGGCGGTTTAGAAAATTGCGCGACCCATCGTGACGAAGACCCTCGCCGACCAGATTGAAGACCTGTTGCCGCAGACGCAGTGTACGAAGTGCGGCTATCCCGCCTGCCGTCCGTACGCGGAAGCGATCGCCAGCGGCGAGGCCGACATCAACCGCTGCCCGCCGGGCGGCATGGAGGGCGTCGCGCGGCTGGCGCGGCTGACGGGCCGTCCCGTCATCCCGATCAATCCCGCGAATGGCCTGGAGCGTCCGCGCCCGGTCGCCTTCATCGACGAGAACCTGTGCATCGGCTGCACCCTGTGCATCCAGGCCTGCCCGGTCGACGCCATCCTCGGCGCGCCCAAGCAGATGCACACCATCCTGCCCAGCCTGTGCACCGGCTGCGACCTGTGCGTGGCGCCCTGCCCGGTCGACTGCATCGCGATGATTCCGGTGACCGGCGAGCGCACCGGCTGGGACGCCTGGTCGCAGGAACAGGCCGACGCCGCGCGTGCGCGCCACGACTTCCGCACCGAGCGCCTGCAACGCGAAAAAGAAGAAAACGATGCGCGCCTGGCCGCCAAGGCCCTGGAAAAGATGCGCGCCGTGACCGCCGAAGAAACCAACACCGCCGAAGAGCTGGCCGAGAAGGAGCGCAAGCGTGCCATCATCGCCGCCGCCATCGAGCGCGCGCGCCAGAAGGCCGCAGGAAAACCCGAATGAACGCAACCAAGCGCTACGAGATCTTCACGCGCTTTCGCGCCGCCAATCCGCATCCGACCACCGAACTCGAATTCAGCACGCCCTTCGAACTGCTGATCGCGGTGCTGCTGTCGGCTCAGTCCACCGACGTCGGCGTCAACAAGGCCACCCGCAGGCTGTATCCGGTGGCGAACACGCCGCAGGCCATCCTCGACCTCGGCCTCGACGAGCTGAAGACCTATATCTCGACCATCGGCCTGTACAACAACAAGGCCAAGAACGTGATCGCCACCTGCGAGATCCTGGTGAACCAGTACGGCGGCGAAGTGCCGCGCGAGCGCGAGGCGCTGGAAGCCCTGCCGGGCGTGGGCCGCAAGACCGCCAACGTGGTGCTGAACACCGCCTTCGGCGAACCGACCATGGCGGTCGATACCCACATCTTCCGCGTCTCGAACCGCACCGGAATCGCGCCGGGCAAGAACGTCGACGTGGTCGAGCAGAAGCTGCTCAAATTCGTGCCGAAGGAATTCCTGCAGGACGCCCACCACTGGCTGATCCTGCACGGCCGCTACACCTGCGTGGCGCGCACGCCCAAGTGCTGGAACTGCATCATCAGCGACCTGTGCGAGTTCAAGGACAAGACGCCGGCGCCGAAGAACCTCCTGCCCGCCGCCGTGCCTTCGCTCGGCGAGTAAGGAGAGTCATCGCGCCCGGCGCGAACGAGGCGCGCCGGATGCGTCCATCGATCACCTCGTAAATGCACAGCATCTCGAGGGTGCCCGGGCCTTCCGGGAAGTTGCGGGTGATGAGTTCGAAGTCGGTCACGAAGTTTCCCATCGCGGTGCGCGACAGCAGGCGCGCATGCAGGTCCGGCTCCGAAAAGCGCGCCAGGTAGCGCGGCCGCAGTTCTTCATGCCCCCTGGCCAGGCGTTCGCCGTGCAGCGCGAACTGCTCGGCGTCCGTCGCATAGGTGCGCATCAGGGCATCGATGTCCTTGGCGTTGAAGGCGTCCAATTGGGCCTGGACGACGGCGAGGGGCGAGGTATTTTCCATGGCCCTCGAGTCTACAGCATCATGCTGGCGTGAGAACGACGGAAAAGAACATCAGGTTCGTGCCGTTGTAGAGCTTCAGCAGGATCGTGTTGCGGCCCTTGTGGAAGTGCAGCTTGCGCTGGCCTTCGGTCAGGTTCAACAGCGCCATCTGCGTGTCCAGCGTGGTGTAGGGCTGGCGGTACCAGGGCTTGTCGCCGTCGCCGCTGTTCCAGACCAGGCGGTCGTTGAACCACAGCCTGGTGTCGTCGTCCCCGCCGATGTGCATCCACATGTCGGTGTCCTCCTCGACCATGACCTCGGTGTAGGCGTAGTAGACCGCGCTCTCGGCGCGCGGGCGCGGCACGAAGGGATAGTCGGTGTCCTGCTGCCAGATCCAGCGCACCGGTTCGTCGTTCTTGCCGTAGTAGACCGCGTCCAGGTCGACGCCGCGCTCGGGCGGATAGACGGCCTCGATGCTGTCGCGTCCGCGGCCGGCGAAGGGACCGATCACGTACCATGTATTCAGGTAGATGCGGTTGGCGTAGCTGCCGCCGCGGCCCAGCGTGCGGCCGGCGCCGGTGCGCACCGTGGCCGCGTCGACGACCGGCGGCGCGAGGAATTCGCCGTAGCGGCGCTGGTCGCTGAAGCCTTCGCTCGACATGTCCAGGCTGCTGCCGGCCAGCGCAGTCGGCGTGTTCATCCCGAGGCCGCTGGCCAGGGCGTCGAGCCGGCCGCCCATCGACGCCGACTGGCCGCCCGGACCGTTGGTGGCGACGCCGCCGTTCATGGCCCCCAGCCCGCCCTGCCCGGCCTCGGCGGTCTTCGCGAGCTGGCCGGTCTGCCCACCCTGGCCGCCGCGGCTGCCCGGGCCACGCTGTTGCCCCTGCTGGCTCAGCTTGACGCCCTGCTGCTGCGCCATCAGCTGGGCGCGGCGCTGCGCCAACGCGGCCCTGGCGTCGGCGGCCAGCTTTGCCACCACCGCTTCCGGCCGGCCCTTGGGCAGCGCCGCCTTCGGCTTGCCCGCCTCCTCGGCCTGCACGCGCCTGAGCGCCTCGTTTTCGGGAATGCCCAGCACACGCGCCATCTCGGCGGCGCGCACTTCCTGCTGCACCTTCCCGATCGCCTCCATCAACTGGCGCGCCCGCCGTGCCGGATCGCTGGCCGGCGGCGCGCCCCTGGCCCCGCCCTCCCTGCCCTCTCCGGCGGACGCGCGTCCGTTGCTCTTCTCGAGCGCGTCCCGGATCTCTTCCATGCTCCGCAACTCGCGCTGCATCTCGCGGCGCGCGGTCTGCCGCAGCGATTCGTCCACCTGCGCGCGCAAGCCTTCGTCGCGCCTGAGTTCCACGCGCACCGGGCCGGCGCCGATCAGGGCAAGCAGCAGCACGCCATGCGCGGCGGCCGACAGCGGCAACCAGGGCCGGCGCAGCGCCAGCTGCCGCAGGCTCGCACGCTCGAGCTTCGGATCGGCCAGGGCTTCCATCTACTGCCGCCGCGTCAGCATCGCGATATTCGTCAGGCCCTCGAACTGGCACAGGTCCAGCACGCGGACGATGCTCTGGTAATGCACGCGGCCGTCGCCCTCGATGCGCACCGGGCGTCCCGGCTGGCGCCGCGCCTCCTCGCGCAGGCGCTCGTGCAGGGCTTCGGCGCCCATGCCTTCTCCGCCGATCGAGACGACGCCGGCCTGGTCGACCCGGATCACCAGCGGATCCGGCGCCGCCAGGGCGCGCACCGGCGTCGCACTGGCGCGCGGCAGCTGGATCGGCAGCGGCTTGTCCTTGTGCTGCTGCTCCTTTTGCTTGAACGAGGTCGCGACCATGAAGAACATCAGCAGGAAGAAGATGCAGTCGATCAGCGCGATCAGGCCGATCTCGGGCTGTTCGTCGTCGCCGAGGTCAATGCGCACGGTATTCCTCCCCCATGTGCTCCCGCGCGCGGGTCTCGTCCAGCAGCCTTCCCAGCTGGCGTTCGAGCGTGATGCCGATATTGACCATGCGGTTGCGGAAGAAGTGATGCATCGCCAGCGCGGGCAGCGCCACCGACAGCCCGGCCGCGGTGTTGACCAGCGCCTTCGAGATGCCGCCGGCCAGCAGGGTCGGATCGCCCATGCCGTTGAAGGCGATCACGTGGAAGGCTTCGATCATGCCGATCACGGTGCCCAGCAGGCCGACGATGGGCGCGATGGTGGCCACCACGTTCAGCGCATACGCCTTCTGCTGCTGCAGGCGCAGCTCGGTGGACGCGATCTCGGCGGAGCGCGCCGACAGGGTCTCGACCGGCAGGCGCGAATGGCCGGCCATGAATTCCAGTACCCGCGCCAGGCTGCTGCGGCTTGCGCCGGCGAGTGCCGCCAGGGCCGGGTAATCGCCGGCGCGCCACAGGTCGAGGGCTTCGTCGGCCAGCGCCTGCGGCGCCACCCTGGCCGCACGGAAGTTGGCGAAGCGCTCGAGCGACACGGCCAGTGCCAGCACGGACAGGGCGCCGATCACGACGATGCCGGTGCCGCCCTCCAGCAACTGTGAGGCGAGGTTCAATTCCTGCATGGCTATCCTTCCCGTGGATGTTCTTGATTTCGAGATAATGTAGCACGAAGCATCCATTAACTAGCAATCTTCATTTCCATGTTGTCGCAATAAAAATACTCGAATGATGCCGACTCAAGCTCTCTGCACCAGTTTCCTGATTCCCGGGATGCAACAATCCACGCACATTCGCCGCTCATAAACTGTTAGTCTTGCAACATGTTTTCTCATGTATTCGTCGGCACGGCCGACTTCGACCGCTCCCTCGCCTTCTACGAACCGCTGATGTCCCTGCTCGCCATCGCGCAGCGCTTCTGCGACCGCTCCCGTCCCTGGGCCGGCTGGCAACTGCCGGGCCAGCCGCGGCCGCTGTTCCTGGTCGGCGCGCCCTTCGAGGGCGAGCACGCCGCCGGCAACGGCCAGATGACGGCTTTTCTTGCCCCGGACCGTGCCACCGTCGACCGCGCCCATGCCCTCGCGCTCGCCCACGGCGGCAGCTGCGCCGGCGCCCCGGGACTGCGCCCCGACTACCACGCCAATTATTACGGCGCCTATTTCCGCGACCCCGACGGCAACAAGCTGTGCGTGGTCTGCCACGAGGCACGACCATGAACGATATTTACCGTCCGGCCCTGCTGCTTGCCTGCCTGTCCCTGGCCTGCGCGTGCAGCAGGACGGCTCCCGCACAGGACCCTGTCCACGATATCGAGACCGCCCGCCGCAATGCCGAAACCCTGCGTGCCACGCTGTCCGCACTGCCGCCGGCGTGCACGCTGGGAACGGCTGCGCGGGCGCCGCAGGGCAGCTGGCTGATCGCACCCAGGGCAATGCCGGAACCCGGCCGGCCTTCCACCTTCGTCGAGCTGTTCGATGCCCCGGCCACCGCCAGCGCGGTGCGCGCGGGACTGAACCGCGCGGCGCTCGCCGCGCTCGACAAGGTGGAAATCCGCGACGCCGAGGGCAAGTGGACCGGGCTCACGCCGGTCGGCGTCCACGAAGCGCCGGCCGGCTGCGGCTACGTGTGGCTGCAGCAGGACCTGGGCGGTGCGCGCCAGGTGGCGGCGCTGCGCTACACTTTCCGCCGCAGCGAAGAAGCGGTGATCCTGGCCGATGCCGCGATCTTCAAATCGAATTAAGGAGGACACCATGCCTGAGCATTTCATGACACGTGCGCGCGCCCGGTTGATGCTGATGTTGATGACCCTGAGCTGCGCGGCGGCGGCGCAGGCCGCCACCGGCGTGCGCTACGGCGTGGCGCCGGCACTGGACTGCAAACAGGCGGGCAAGACGGCCGCGCAGGGCCGCTGGGTGGAGGCGAACGGCGTCGCCGTCGAAGGCAGTCCGGCGCGCCGGATGAGCGTGAGCTTCGACCAACCGGTCGCCACCGACACGATCCATGCCGCGATGAACGGGATGGGCGCACGCGACCTGGCGCTGGTCGAAGTGCAGGATGGGAACGGCGGCTGGCATAAGGCCTGGGAGGGACGTATGCCGGCGCCGGCGCCGGGTGTCGAGCAGACCTGCTTCGAACAGCAGCTGCCGCAGAAGCAGGTGGTAGAGGGCCTGCGCTTCACTTTCCGCGCAGCGGAAGACCAGGTCGAGCTCAATCACGCGGCGCTGCTGCGCCGCTGACTGTCAGAGCAGCACCAGGTTATCCCGGTGCACCAGCTCCGGCGCCTCGACATAACCGAGGATAGACTCGATCTCGGACGAGGCATGGCGCATGATGCGCTTCACTTCAGAAGCGGTGTAGTTGGTCAGCCCGCGCGCGATCTCGGCGCCGTCTTCGTTCACGCAGGAGACGAGGGCGCCGCGCCCGAATTCGCCGCGCACGGCGGACACGCCGATCGGCAGCAACGACTTCCCTTCCTTCACCAGTTTCTGCACGGCGCCGGCATCCAGCACCAGTTCGCCGGCCGTGTGCAGGTGGTCGACCATCCACTGGCGGCGCGCGGTCAGGCGCGCGGTCGGCGCCAGCAGCTGGGTGCCGATCGCCTCGCCGCCGGCCAGGCGCACCAGCACATTGTCTTCCCTGCCCCAGGCGATCACGGTATGCGCGCCCGAACGCGCGGCGCGCTTGGCGGCCAGCACCTTGGTCAGCATCCCGCCGCGGCCGATGCTGCTGCCGGCGCCGCCGGCCATCGCTTCGAGCGTGGTGTCGCCGGCTTCGGCTTCCTGGATCAGCTTCGCGGACGGGTCCTTGCGCGGATCGGCCGAATACAAACCTTTCTGGTCGGTCAGGATGACCAGACCATCGGCCTCGATCAGGTTGGCGACCAGGGCGCCGAGGGTGTCGTTGTCGCCAAACTTGATCTCGTCGGTGACCACGGTGTCGTTCTCGTTGATGATCGGGACCACGCCCAGGCGCAGCAACGTGGTCAAGGTGGAGCGCGCATTCAAATAGCGTTCGCGGTCGGCCAGGTCGGCGTGGGTCAGCAGAACCTGGGCGGTCTTGACGCCGTGGGTGGCGAAGCTGGTTTCGTAGATCTGGGCCAGGCCCATCTGGCCGCAGGCGGCGCAGGCCTGCAGTTCGTGGATGTCGGTCGGGCGTGCGGAAAAGCCGAGGCGCAGCATGCCTTCGGCGATCGCGCCGGAAGACACCAGCACGACTTCCTTGCCGAGGGTGCGCAGCGAGGCGATCTGCGCGGCCCAGCGCGCGATGGCGGCGTTATCGAGGCCGCGGCCTTCGTTGGTGACGAGCGAGGAGCCGACCTTGACGATGATGCGGGCGGCCTGTTGGATGACGGAGGTGGCAGGATTCATGGCGACAGAAGCTTTCCGTGCGGGCGGAGCAGCAGCAGCGCCAGGCCGACCAGCAGCTCGATCCCGCTAACGACGAACAATGAGCCCTGGGGCAGGCCGATCGCGAAGGACGCGACGATGCGGCCGAGCGGCTGCGCCAGGATGAATAATGCTGCGAGGTCGCCGAGGATGGGCTGGTCGCCCCGCCTGGCCGCCAGCAGAGCCAGCCCCGCGGTGGCGAGGCGCACTCCGACATAGATGGCGTAGAACTGGCTGTAGCCGTTCACGCCGACGAGAAACAGTCCCAGCGCGTTGGCGATCCGGTCCGGATCGAGCAATGCCGACAGCGCGGCCAGCGAACTGGCCACGGCGGTCACCTGCAGCAGCTGGCTGCGCAGGTGGAGGCGACGCGACGGGCTTGGCAGCAAATCAGTCTTCGAGGATCTTGAAGCGGGGATCGTCCGGATCGATGGACGAGATGCCGCGCGCTTCTTCGGTCATCTGCTTTTCTTCCGAGCGGTGTTCCGCGTGGCGCTTCTCTTCCAGGTACTGGTAGATCGCGTGGATGAGGTCTTCGCAGCCTTCGCGGTTCAGGGCCGAGATCTCGAAGACCGGACCCTTCCAGGCCAGCTTCTTGACGAAGTCCTTGACCAGCTTCTTGCGCTCGTCCGGAGGCACGACGTCCAGCTTGTTCAATACCAGCCAGCGCGGCTTGTTGACCAGTTCCTCGTCGTACTTCTCGAGTTCCTTGACCAGGGCCTTGGTGTCCTTGACCGGGTCGCTCTTGCCGTCCGCCGGCGCAAAGTCGACGATGTGCAGCAGCAGGCCGGTGCGGCTCAGGTGGCGCAGGAACTGGTGACCCAGGCCAGCGCCTTCCGCCGCGCCTTCGATCAGGCCCGGGATGTCGGCGATCACGAAGCTCTTCGCGTGCGAGACGCGCACCACGCCGAGGTTCGGATGCAGGGTCGTGAACGGATAGTCGGCGATCTTCGGACGCGCGTTCGACACGGCGGTGATGAAGGTCGACTTGCCGGCGTTCGGCATGCCCAGCAGGCCGACGTCGGCCAGCACCTTCAGCTCGAGGCGCAGCGCGCGGCGCTCGCCTTCCTTGCCTTCGGTCTTCTGGCGCGGCGCGCGGTTGGTCGAGGTCTTGAAGTGGATGTTGCCCCAGCCGCCCTCGCCACCCTTGGCCAGCAGTTCGACCTGCTCGTGTTCGGTAAGGTCGGCGATGATCTCGCCATTGTTATCGTCGATGATCAGGGTGCCGACCGGCATGCGCAGGTAGACATCCTCGGCGCCCTTGCCGTAGCAGTCGGAGCCGCGGCCCGGTTCGCCGTTGCGCGCCGTGTGGACCTTGGAGAAACGGAAATCGACCAGCGTGTTGACGTTGCGGTCGGCGATCGCCCAGATCGAGCCGCCGCGGCCGCCGTCGCCGCCGTCCGGACCGCCGAAGGGACGGAATTTCTCGCGTCGGAACGAGGCGCAGCCGTTGCCGCCGTCACCGCCGATGACTTCGATTCTTGCTTCGTCGATAAACTTCATGATGAACCACCAAAACTGAGGGCTATGTCACTGTTAAATGTGCCACAAGATGGGCCCATGGATCCGCACTTAACGGTGACAACGCCAGAAATTAAAAAGGCCCTACCTGAGGGCAGAGCCTATCGATTGCAAGGCTTGCGCCTCACGTCGCGGAACCTTGCCAGAGCGAGGTTCCGCTGGCCGCTTTATTTAAGCAGCGACTGCTTCAGCAGCAACGACGGTCACGTACTGCTTCGAGCCGACGCCTTGCTTGACGAACTTCACGGTACCGTTCACCAGGGCGAACAGGGTGTGGTCCTTGCCCAGGCCAACGTTGGTGCCCGGACGGATGGTGGTGCCGCGCTGACGCATGATGATGCCGCCTGCGTTGATCGACTGGCCGCCGTAGACTTTCACGCCAAGGCGTTTGCTTTCTGAGTCACGGCCGTTGCGGGTAGTACCGCCGCCTTTTTTGTGTGCCATTTAGATGCTCCTTGATGACTGATGAGGACGCGCGGCAATTAGCCGTTGATCGCAACCACTTGGATTTCGGTGTAGTTCTGGCGATGGCCCTGACGCTTCTGGTAGTGCTTACGACGACGCATCTTGAAGATACGCACTTTGTCGTGACGACCGTGCGAAACAACAGTCACGCGAACCGAAGCACCTTCCACCAGCGGAGCACCAAATTTGATGCTCTCGCCCTCGCCGACGGCGAGAACCTGATCGATAGTGAGTTCGGAACCAATGTCTGCCGGTATCTGTTCTACTTTGAGTTTTTCGCCAGCGACAACTTTGTATTGCTTGCCACCGGTTTTTATGACCGCGTACATGATTTGAAACCTCATTAATTGTTTAAAGAAATTCCAGCGAACCCGGCGTACAGCGTGCCCAGGATTCGGGGAACAGAGGATTATACATAATTTGGTGCAGGGCGTCAAAACTGCTGTGGCAGCGAAACCTCATGCCGCTTCCGCAGCCGCACGTGGCAAAGGCCTCCTCCCGGCCAAACCGATGTGAAAAAGCGCGAGTTTTGCTTGCTTATCGTATAATCGCGCCACTTATCACATCCACACCGCCCACAACGTCACGCAGGTCCGCCTTGTCCGCCGCCACCAATACCGCCCAACAGAACCCCATCACCCGCACGATCGCAACCGACATGGAGGCCGTCAACGGCGTGATCCGACAGCGGCTTCAGTCGGACGTCGCACTGGTGAACCAGATCGCCGAATACATCATCAGCGCCGGTGGCAAGCGGATCCGTCCGGTACTGGTGTTACTGCTGGCCAACGCCTACGGCTACAAAGGCGCCGGCCATCACGAACTGGCCGCCGTGGTGGAGTTCATCCACACCGCGACCCTGCTGCACGACGACGTGGTCGACGAATCCTCGATGCGCCGCGGCCGCCAGACCGCCAACGCGATGTTCGGCAACGCCGCCTCGGTGCTGGTCGGCGACTACCTGTACTCGCGCGCCTTCGAGATGATGACCAGCCTGGACAACATGCGCGTGATGGAAATCCTGTCGCGCGCCACCACCGTCATCGCCGAGGGTGAAGTCCTGCAGCTGCTGAACATGCACGATCCAGACGTCACCCAGGAAAGCTACCTGACCGTGATCCGCTCCAAGACGGCCAAGCTGTTCGAGGCCGCCGCCCAGCTCGGCGCCCTGGTGGCCGGCGCCAACGACGCCCAGATCGACGCCGCCGGCGAGTACGGCCGCTCGCTGGGCACCGCCTTCCAGCTGATCGACGACGTGCTCGACTATGCCGGCGACGCCGCCGAGATCGGCAAGAACGTCGGCGACGACCTGCGCGAAGGCAAGCCCACCCTGCCCCTGATCTACGTGATGGAAAACGGCAGCGCCGAGCAGCGCGAACTGATCCGCAGCTGCATCGAACAGGGCGACGAGACCCATTTCGACGCCGTGCTGTCGGCCGTCACCACCAGCGGTGCGCTCGACTATACGCGCCGGGAAGCCGAAGCCGCCGCCGAGCGCGCAGCCGCCGCCATCGCCGACCTGCCGGAGAGCGAATACAAGCAAAGCCTGCTCCAGCTGTGCAGCTTCGCAGTTGACAGGAACCACTGAGGCAACTATAGTAATGCCTTCCCGAGATTCGGCGACGGATCTCAAACCAGTCGGGGTGTAGCTTAGCCCGGTAGAGCGCTACGTTCGGGACGTAGAGGCCGGAGGTTCGAATCCTCTCACCCCGACCATCAGTGTTTTCCCTCAGCAGTACCCATACCAGTCGGGGTGTAGCTTAGCCCGGTAGAGCGCTACGTTCGGGACGTAGAGGCCGGAGGTTCGAATCCTCTCACCCCGACCACCTCATCTTGCTGGTTCACAGCGATCCTTCCTGCCAGCCGCACTCACTCCGCTCTACGCTGTTTCAGCAATTTATTGATTTCGTTAACGGCGTTCTGCTCGTCGATTTGGAAACCATTTGGCTCGATGGTGGCCTTGAGCGTCTGAAAACCGACAAAGAGGCCGCCGGCTCCCATGAGGAACGACGCCAGATCAGCCTTGCCATTGATGGTCGCCCACGCAGCAGCGCTCGCAAACAAGAGAACACAAAGTACGTAGAGTGGCCTCAACCTCTTGATTTTCCTCGCCTGCTCAAGGCGGATATTTTCCTGTCTGAAGGGCCGCTCCTCCAGCAACTCTTCATTCGAGCAATAGATCAGCAGTTTGTGCTGATTATGCGAGTTGTCGGTTACGTTAAAGTCTCCCTGGACGTTGATCTGCCCACTATTATTAAAATCTTGCAACGGCAATCTCCTTGATTCGCTTTATCGTCATCTTGGGCACTTTTGGCGCCTGTCCCGAAAAGTATCTTAGCATCAATACGGCATCGGCAAATTGAGGGCAAGGTGCCGCGACACGGCTTGCCGCACCTCCATGGCAACATGACGGAAATGAAAAAACGTGCACACAAGCAGGATGAGGATGCCTTCCGGCGCTTCATGCGCAAACTTAGCGCAGCTCTGCCGTCTGAAGGAGTGCCGGCCGATCCAGACGAGGCGAGGATCACCGAACTGGAACGGCGCGTCAACGCGATACGGCGCGGCATGCGCAGGACGGCAAGGCGCCCCGCCGCCCGATAGGCCATGCCACGCCGCCGTTCCTGGTACCGGCGCCGGTCGAGGCCGCGGACCTGGTGTTCGCCTCGGACATCCTCCCCATCCTCGCCATCCTCGTCTTTATCGGCGCCAGGATGCTGCTGCCGGACGTGGTCGGGCTGATGCTGGCGGCGGCGGTCGCGGCCAATCCGCTGACGTCGAGGACGGATCCACCGCGTCGTTGAATTTACATTAGCGCTAATGTATTATCGGGCGCATGGATACCAGACAGAATCCCGGACTCGGCGAACTGCTCCGCTACGTCAACGACCTCGTCGAACAGGGCGCCGAGGAACATTACCGTGCCATGCGCCTGAATTACCGGGCGCGCTACACACCGGTACTGCGCGCCCTGCATGCCGGCGCCCGCACCGTCACCGACATCACCGAAAGCACCCGCCTGACGCAAGGCGCGATCAGCCAGACCGTCGCCCTGCTGGACGGCGACGGACTCGTGTCACGCCACGCCCTCGACGACGGGCGCAAGACCGGCATCCGGCTCACCGCGTCCGGCCGCGCCCTGGTCCGCAAGCTGGAACGGCACTGGACCGCGACCTTTGCCGCCATCGACCGCCTGGAACAGGAAATCGGCTATCCGCTCAGGCGGGCGCTGGAGGCCGCGGCCGGGGCCCTGGAGCGCGAAGGCTTCGCGTCCCGCGTGATGGCCGCGAAAACCGAACTACAAGGAGAGAATGCCAATGACTAATCCACCGGCACGCAACTGGTTCGACCAGGGTGGCCGCGCCTACGCCCGCTTCCGCCCCGAATACCCGCGCGAGCTCGCGGCCTGGCTGGCCTCGCTGGCGCCGGACCACGACACCGCCGTCGACGTCGGCTGCGGCAACGGGCAACTGACCCAGCTTCTGGCGCCCTGGTTCAATAAAGTGGTCGGGCTCGATCCGAGCGCCGACCAGATCGCGAACGCCATCCCGAACGAGCGCATCGCATACCGCTGCGCGCCGGCCGAGCAGCTTCCCCTGCTTGATGCCAGCGCCAGCCTGATCACCGCGGCCCAGGCCGCGCACTGGTTCGACCTGCCGGCCTTCTACCGCGAGGTGCGCCGGATCGCCAGGCCGGGTGCGGCCGTGGCCCTGGTCAGCTATGGCGTGATGAAACTCGAAGCGGAACTCGACGAGCGCTTCCAGAAGTTCTATTGGGACGAGATCGGGCCCTACTGGCCGCCGGAGCGCAAGCTGGTCGACAGCGGCTACGCCACCATCGCCTTCCCCTTCGAGGAGCTGGCGCCGCCCGCGCTGGAGATCCGCCTCGACTGGCACCTGTCCGAATTCCTCGGCTATCTGACCACCTGGTCGGCCGTGCGCAGCGCCAGGGAAGCGGGACGGGAAGACCTGCTGATCGCCTTCGCCAACGATATCGGTGCGGCCTGGGGCGACCCGAACCGCAGGCGGCCGGTGCGCTGGCCCATCAATATGCGGATCGGTAGATAATCACCGTTCGATCGCCATCGCCGAAAGGACCCGCACATGAGCATCACCATCACCGCTTTCGAACGCTCGCCGGACGGCGGCAAGGGACTGGCGCGCGACACCCGCGTGCGCTGGGCACTGGAAGAAGCCGGCCAGCCCTACGCGGTGCGCCTGCTGTCCTTCGGCGCGATGAAGGAAGCCGCCCACCTGGCGCTCAATCCCTTCGGCCAGATCCCGACCTACGAGGAAGACGGTCTGGCGCTGTTCGAGACCGGCGCGATCGTCTTCCATATCGCCCAGCGCTTTGCCGGCCTGCTGCCGGTGGATGCGCATGCCCGGGCACGCGCCATTACCTGGATGTTCGCGGCGCTGAATACCGTGGAGCCGCCTATCCTCGACCTGTTCACCGCCAGGATCCTCGAGGGCGACAAACCATGGGCCGCGGAGCGCCTGCCGCTGGTCGGGGATCGCGTACGCAGCCGCCTGCGGCAGCTGTCCGCTCGCCTTGGCGATGCCGACTGGCTCGACGGCGCATTCAGCGCGGGCGACCTGATGATGGTGTCGGTGCTGCTGAGGGCAAGGTCGTCCGGCATCCTGGCCGAGTTTCCGAACCTAGCCGCCTATGTCGCGCGCGGCGAAGCGCGCCCGGCCTACCGGCGCGCTTTCGCCGCGCAGCTGGCGGTCAATACTGCCCCGCCGCCGGGCTGATTTCCCTCAGTTGCGGGCCCGCAGGCGTACCAGCAGCGCGCCGATCGAGGAGACCGTGGCCAGCAGCACCACGCCGGTCCAGCCCCAGGCCGCCAGAGCCTGGGCGCCCAGCAGGCCGCCCAGCGACATGCCGACGAACATGCAGGTCATCAGGATCGCGTTCAGGCGGCTGCGCGCTTCCGGTGCGATGCCGTAGACGATGGTCTGGTGCGAGATCAGGCTGGCCTGCACGCCCAGGTCGAAGCCGACCGTGGCCAGGGCCAGCAGGGCCAGCTGGGCCGGCGCCGGCAGCAGCGGCATCAGGAACATCGATGCGAACGAGACCACGGTCACGCCGACGGTGATGCGGATGACGCGGGCCGGGCCATGTCGGTCGGCCAGGCGGCCGGCGAAGGGCGCGGCCAGGGCGCCCATGGCGCCGGCCAGGCCGAAGGAACCGGCGGCGGCCGAACCGAGGTGGAACGGGGCTTCGTGCAGCATCACGGCCAGGGTCGACCAGAAGGCCGAGAAACCGAGCGCCAGCAGGGCCTGGGCCAGCGCCGCCTGGCGCAGCTTCGGATATTGGGCCCACAGGTGGGCCAGCGACTTCAGCAGCGCCGGATAGGATTGGGTGCTGGTCGGCGCGAAACGCGGCAGGCCCCTGGCCAGCACCACCGCCAGCAGCGCGACGCTGACCGCGGCGGCAATGAACACGGTGCGCCAGCCAAAGTTCTCGGCGACGAAGCCGCTCACCACGCGCGACAGCAGGATGCCCATCAGCAGGCCCGTCATCACGGTGCCGACCGCCTTGCCGCGTTCGTGCGGCGGGGCCAGCGTGGCGGCGGCGGGGACGATGTCCTGGGCCACGGTGGCGAACAGGCCGACCAGCAGGCTGGCCGCCAGCAGCACGCCGAGGCCGGGCGCCAGGCCGGTCAGCAGCAGCGCCGCGCACAGGATCACGGCCTTCAGCAGGATGATGTTGCGGCGGTCGAAGCGGTCGCCCAGCGGCGCGAGCAGCAGCAGGCCGATCGCGTAGCCGAACTGGGTGAGGGTCGGGATCCAGCCGATCTGGCGCGGGCTCGCGTGCAGGTCGCCGGCCAGCACGCCGAGCGTCGGCTGGCTGTAATAGAGGGCGGCGACGGTCAGGCCGGTGCCGCCGGCCAGCAGGAAGGTCAGCGACGACGATAGATGCGGCTGGGCCGGTTTCACGGTGGTGGTAGCGGAATTCATGGCGATGTGTTGTTGTTGGCTTTGAGGATGCTGCCATTATCGTCAGTACGGCCCGCGTATGGTAGACGCGCGTAACGTCGAAGTGTTATACGATGAACGTATGAACCTTGACCTCAACGGCGTTGTTTCCACCGCCGATCGCATGATGCTCGTGGAGACCTTCGTTCGCATCGTGGAGGCCGGCAGCCTGTCGGCGGCGGCGCGGCTCCTGGAGACCACCCAGCCGACCATCAGCCGGCGTCTCAAGACCCTGGAGAAATCGCTGGGCGTGCGCCTGCTGCAGCGCTCCACCCATGCGATGAAGCTGACCGACGACGGCATGCGCTGCTATACGCGGGCCAAGGAGCTGATCGCCGGCTGGCAGGAATTCGAGAGCGAGATCCGCGGCGCCGGCGAGGAACCGGTCGGGCTGCTGCGTGTGATCGCGCCACACGCCTTCGGCCAGCAGCAACTGGTGACGCCGCTGGTGGAGTACCTGAAGCGCTATCCGAAGATGACGGTCGACTGGACCTTGCACGACCGCACCCCGGACTTCATCGCCGAAGGTATCGACTGCGCGATCCGGGTCGGCGACATTCCCGACCCTTCGGTGGTGGCGATCCGGCTGGGCGAGGTGCCGCGCATCGTGGTGTGCGCGCCCGCCGTGCTGGAAGGCGGCGCGGTGCCCACCCACCCGGAGCAGCTGGCGGCCCTGCCCTGGATCTCGGTCTTCCCCTTCTACCGCAACGAGGTCGCGCTGACCCACGGCCAGAGCGGCGAGACGCTGCGCATTCCGATCCAGCCGCGCATGTTCACCGATAACCTGTACGCGATGCGCAATGCGGCCATGCTGGGCGTGGGCGTGGCGCTCGGCTCCTCCTGGGCGCTGCGCGAAGAACTGGAGGCCGGCCGCCTGGTGCAGCTGACGCCGGACTGGCATGCCGCGCCGCTGCCCATCCACCTGATCTATCCGCCGGCGCGCTTCTATCCGGCGCGGCTGCGGCGCTTCATCGACATCATGAAGGTGGCGGTGCCGCAGGCTTTCGGGATCCTGCCGCCGGGCTGAACTCAGTCGCCGGCCTTCACCGAACCGATGCCGCCGACCGATTTATTGACCGTGGCCGGCTTGCCGTAATAGGTCAGGCTGCCCATGCCCTGCACGACGGCGTCGAGCCGGTTCTTCGCATAGACCTTGACGTCGCCGATGCCGCGGAAGCGGATGTCGACATCGTTGGCGATCAGGGCCCTCGAATCGACTTCGCCCACGCCTTCGGCCTGCATCTTGAAGGTCTTCACTTCGCCGTTGATGCCCATACTGCCGGCACCACGGTAGTTCACGTCGAGGCGCTCGCCGCGGATGTGATTCAGCTTGATCTCGCCGGCGCCTTCGACGGCGATGGCGCGCAGCTCCGGCATGGTGATGGCGATGCGCTGGTCGCCATCCTTGGTGCTGTAGCTCTTGTTACGCATGTGCAGGCGCAGTTCGCCATTCACGACTTCGCTCGTCAGCTCCTTGAGGAAACGGGGGTCGCCGCGCACCGTCAGCGACTGCGCCTTGCCGGCGTCCACGGTGACGCTGATCGGACCCTGCACGCTGATCGAGGTGAAGGCCGGCGTGGTGCGGACCTCGCTCTCCGCCTGCGCGCCGGCGGCGGCGATGGAAAGGGCGGCGGCAACTGCAAGTGTGAATGGACGCATTGCATACTCTCGGTGGGGGTTAAGGTGAAATCATTGTAAGCATGAAGTCCCCGCCATATTGTCTTTTTGAGATGGAATGCAGGATTCGCCGCCCGAACGGTTCAAACCCTTTCCTTTTCCGCTGCATGCACATCCGCCAGCAGCGCGCGGATCTCCGGCACGCAGGAACCGCAATTGCCGCCGGCCTTCACGCAGGCCGTCACCTGCGAAGCGTCCCGCAAACCGTGCCTCTCGATGGCGATGCGGATGGTGTTGCGGCCCACGCCGAAGCAGGAGCACACGGTCGGTCCCGGATCGGCGCCCTGCTCCCTCGCGCGGCCGGACAGCAGGCCGATGCGGTCCTGCTGCGTCAAGGCCTCCTTGCCGAACATCTGCGCCAGCCAATTCCGGGACGGAGCACCGGGCGCCGACAGGTCCTGGCGCTGCGAAACGAACAGGCAGGCCTCGATGCGGCCGTCGAGCAGGTGGGCAGCGCGGTAGACGCCGCCGCTTCGGTCTTCGAGTTCGATCCAGTCGGCGTCGTCGTCTTCCACCCGCAGCAGGCGCCGCGCCCAGCCGGCCGCTTCGGCGAAGGGATGGCGTCCGGCCAGCTCGTAGCGGATGAAGTCCCTTCCCTGGATGCGGGTCCAGTTGGCGGCATCTTCCAGCGGCAGTGCGGCGCGGCTGAGGATGAAGCCGTACCAGCGCACGCCGAAGGGTTCGATGCGTACCGGCGTGTGCTTGAATTCCGGCTCGCCCGAGACCGGGTCGACCGCCGGGTTCACCACCGCGCCGACCCGCGCGTCGGAAGCCGTCTGGCCGCTCCAGTGGATGGGCATGAAGACGCTGCCGCGCGCGATGCCGCCGCCATGCCGCACCCGCGCCACGCTCGCGCCCCAGCGGCTGCTCACGCGCGCCAGCTCGCCCTCCTTCACGCCGCACAGCAGCGCGTCCTGCGGGTGCAGGTCGACGAAGGGTTCCGCGACGTGCTCGGCCAGCCTGGCGGAGCGGCCGGTGCGCGTCATGGTGTGCCACTGGTCGCGCACGCGGCCAGTGTTCAGCACCAGCGGATAGTCGGCGTCGGGCGCGTGCGCCGGCAGCCGGGCGCGGGTGGCGACAAAGCGCGCCTTGCCGTCCGGATGGGAGAACATGCCCTCGCCGAACAGGCGCTTCGCGCTGTCGCCGGGACGGCGCACCGGCCACTGCAGCGGCGCCAGGGCATCGTATTCGCGGCGCGTCATCCCGGCCAGGCCGCTGATGTCGAACAGGCGGCGGCGCTGGCTGCCGGCGCCGTTCTGCCAGCCCGACAGGCGGGCGTGCTCGTCGAAGATCTGGTGCGGCGAAGTGAAATCGAAGCCGTTGAAACCCATGCGGCGCGCGACCTCGCAGACGATCTCCCAGTCCGCCTTCGCCTGCCCCGGCGCGGATAAAAAGGCGCGCTGGCGCGAGATGCAGCGCTCGGAGTTCGTGACCGTACCGTCCTTCTCGCCCCAGCCGAGGGCCGGCAGCAGCACGTGGGCCATCGCATTGGTGTCGGTGCCGGCCACGATGTCGGAGGCCACCACCAGCTCGCACTTCGCCAGCGCGCGGCGGGCCTGGTCCGCATCCGGCAGGCTGACCAGGGGATTGGTCGCCATGATCCACACGGCCTTGACCTTGCCCTCCTCGATCGCGCGGAACAGGTCGACCGCCTTCAGTCCCGGCTTGTCCGCCATCCGCGGCGCATCCCAGAAGGCCTGCAGGGCGGCGCGCTGGGAGGCATCGTCCAGCTCCATGTGGGCCGCCAGCATGTTGGCCAGGCCGCCGACTTCGCGCCCGCCCATCGCGTTCGGCTGGCCGGTCAGCGAGAAAGGGCCCATGCCGGGACGGCCGATGCGGCCGGTGGCCAGGTGACAGTTGATGATGGCGTTGACCTTGTCGGCGCCGCTGGACGACTGGTTCACGCCCATGGTGAAGGCGGTGACGGTCTTCTCCGTGTTCGCGAACAGCTCGTAGAAGGCCAGCAGCTGGCCAGGATCGAGCCGGCAGGCCTTGGCCACGTCCAGCAGACTGCCGGCCTGCCCCGCCGCATCCAGCGCGTCGCCCAGGCCGGCCGTATGCGCGGCCACGAAGCCGGCATCGAGCGCGTCCCGGGTCGCCAGATACGCCAGCAGCCCGTTGAACAGCCAGACGTCGCTGCCCGGCTTGAGCGGCAGGTGCAGGTCGCCCAGGTCGCAGGTGGCGGTGCGGCGCGGGTCGATCACGACGATCTTCATCTGCGGCCGCGCTTCCCTGGCGCGCGCGATGCGCTGGTACAGGGTCGGATGGCACCAGGCCGCGTTCGAGCCCACCAGCACCAGCAGGTCGGCCAGTTCGAAGTCCTCGTAGCAGCCGGGCACGATGTCTTCGCCGAAGGCGCGCTTGTGGCCGGCCACGGCGGAGGACATGCACAGGCGCGAATTGGTGTCGATGTTCGCGCTGCCGATATAGCCCTTCATGAACTTGTTGGCGACGTAGTAATCCTCGGTCAGCAGCTGGCCCGAGACGTACAGCGCCACCGCGTCCGGGCCGTGCTCGGCGACGATGCGCCGGAAGCCTTCGGCCACGTTGCCGAGCGCCTCGTCCCACGACACTTCGCGCAAGGCGCCGCCGTCCCGCAGCATCGGCGCCAGCAGCCTGCCCTCCAGCCCCACGGTCTCGCCCAGCGCCGAGCCCTTCACGCACAGGCGGCCCTGGCTGGCCGGATGCGTGTCGTCGCCGGCGATGGCGAGCTGCCCGTCCTGGCCGACCTGGGCGCGCACGCCGCAGCCGACGCCGCAATAGGGACAGGTGGTACGAACGGTGGTGGGGATGGCGGACAGCTTCATGCGGAATTCCGGTTATGCCGCCGCCAGGGCCTGGGCCTGGCCGAACAGCAGGTGGTTGCGGATGGTAGAGATGTCGCTGCGGTTCTGGATCAGCTCGAAGTACCAGGGACCGTCGGCGACGTCGCCGTACAGCACCACGCCCAGCAGGCGGCGCCCGCTCACCACCAGGCGCTTGTAGACGCCGCCGCGGCGGTCGCGCAGCACCAGGTCTTCGCTGCCCTCACCGCCGACGATGTCGCCGGCCGAGTACAGGTCGACGCCCGTCACCTTCAGCTTGGTGGCGGTGGCCTGCTGCACGTAGCGGCGGTGGCCGGCGCCCGCCAGGTGGGCCGCGCAGACCCTGGCCTGGTCCCAGATCGGCGCCACCAGGCCGAAGGTGGCGCGGCGGTGCTGCACGCATTCGCCGACGGCATAGATGCGCGGGTCGTAGGTCTGCAGGGTGTCGTCGACCACGATCGCGCGCTCGACGTGCAGGCCGGCTTCCTTCGCCAGCGCGACGTTGGGCCGCACGCCGGCCGCCATCACGACCAGGTCGGCCGGGATGCTCTCGCCGCCGTCGAAACGCAGCGCCTGCACTCTTCCCTCGCCTTCGATGGCGGCGGTCTGGCGGCTGAGCAGGATGCGCAGGCCGCGCCGCTCCAGCGAGGCGCGCAGCAGCTCGGCGGCGGGAGCATCGAGCTGCTGGTTCATCAGGCTGGCGGTCACGTGCACCACCGTCACCTCCATGCCCCGACGCAGCAGGCCGTTGGCGGCCTCCAGTCCCAGCAGGCCGCCGCCGATCACCACCGCACGGCCGCCGGCACGCGCGGCCGCCAGCATGGCGTCGACGTCGTGCAGGTCGCGAAAGCCGATCACGCCCGGCAGTTCGTGGCCGGGTACCGGCACGATGAAGGGTTTCGAACCGGTGGCGACCAGCAGCCGGTCGTAAGCGACGGCCAATCCCGAGGCCGCGTGCACGGTACGGCGCCGGCGGTCGATGCGCACGACCGGATCGCCCGCGTGCAGCGTGATGCCATGCTCCGCATACCATTCGCGCGTGTGCAGCATGATGTCCTCGACCGTCTTGTCGCCGGCCAGCACCGGCGACAGGAGGATGCGGTTGTAGTTCCCGTGCGGCTCGGCGCCGAACACGGTGATGCGGTACCTGTCGCGGTCCAGCTTGAGCAGTTCCTCGACCGTGCGCATGCCGGCCATGCCGTTGCCGATCACGACCAGCGATGGCTTGTCCATGCTAGGCCCCTACCCAGACCTGGCCGTCCTGGACCCGCACCGGATAGCTGGACACCGAGTGCTGCGGCACCTCCAGGCATTCGCCGGTCCGCAGGTCGAAGTGCTGCTTGTAGATCGGCGAGGCCACCACCACGCGTTCGCCGATGCTGCCGATCAGCCCGCGCGACAGCACGGCGGCGTGCGAATTCGGATCATAGTTATCGATGGCGAACAGGCGCGGGGACTCCGCACCGACGCGGAACACGGCCACCTGGCGCCCGTTCAGCAGGGCGCACACGCCGGTATCCGGCACGATGCGCTCGAGGGGGCAGATGGCGTTCCACTGGTTTAATTGAATATCGCGATGCATGTCGATTCTCCTCGATGATCAGGCGCTACGAATGATGGGAATGAAGCGGCGTTCTTCCGGCGTCGCAGGCCTTTGCTGGCCGCGTTCCGGCATGAAGACCACGTTGTCGTCATGCTGGTCGCTGTTGACGAAGCTGCGGAAGCGCGCCCGCACGGCCGGGTCCTCGACCGCGTTCTTCCATTCGTCGGCATAGCTGTCGACCACGCGCTGCATGTCGGCTTCGAGTTCGGCGCCCAGCCCCAGGCTGTCCTCGACCACCACCTGCTTCAGGTAGTCCAGGCCGCCCTCGAGCCCCTCGCGCCAGGTGCTGGTGCGCTGCAACCTGTCTCCGGTGCGCACGTAGAACATCAGGAAGCGGTCGACCAGCTTGACGACCGCCGCTTCGTCCAGGTTCGAGGCCAGCAGCTCGGCGTGCCGCGGCTTCATGCCGCCGTTGCCGCACACGTAGAGGTTCCAGCCTTTATCGGTGGCGATCAGGCCGACGTCCTTGCCCTGGGCTTCGGCGCACTCGCGGGTGCAGCCGGACACGCCGAACTTGATCTTGTGCGGCGCGCGCAGGCCCTTGTAGCGGTTCTCCAGCGCGACGCCAAAAGCCATGCTGTCGCCCACGCCGTAGCGGCACCAGGTCGAGCCGACGCAGGATTTCACGGTGCGCAGCGACTTGCCGTAGGCGTGGCCGGACTCGAAGCCGGCCGCGATCAGCTCTTCCCAGATCGCCGGCAGCTGGTCGACCCGGGCGCCGAACATGTCGACGCGGGCGCCGCCCGTGATCTTGGTGTACAGGCCATACTTTTTCGCTACCTGGCCCACCGCGATCAGGCCGTCCGGCGTGACCTCGCCGCCCGGCATGCGCGGCACCACGGAATAGCTGCCGTCCTTCTGGATATTCCCGAGGAAGTAGTCGTTCGAGTCCTGCAGGCTGGCGTGCTCGGGTTTCAGCACGAAGTCGTTCCATGTCGAGGCCAGGATGTTGGCCGCCACGGGTTTACAGATGTCGCAGCCCAGGCCCTTGCCGTGCTTGCGCAGCAGCTCGCCGAAGGAACGCAGCCCGCCGACACGGACCAGGTGGTGCAGCTCCTGGCGCGAGTACGGAAAGTGCTCGCACAGGTGGTTGCTGACCGCCAGCCCGCGTTGAAGCATTTCCGCCTTCATGATCTGGTTCACCAGCGGCACGCAGCCGCCGCAGGCGGTGCCCGCATTGGTGCAGGCCTTGACGGCGGCGATATCGCAGGCGCCGCCCGCCACCGCGTCAAGGATTGCTCCCTTGCTGACGGCGTTGCAGGAACAGACCTGGGCCGTGGCCGGCAGCGCGTCGACGCCGATCGCCGGGCGCGCACCGCCCTCGCCCGCCGGCAGGATCAGGAACTCGGGCGCCGCGGGCAGCTTCAGGCCGTTCAGCATGGTCTGCAGCAGGCTGCCGTATTCGGCCGCATCGCCGACCAGCACCGCGCCCAGCAGGCGCTTGCCGCAGTCCGAGACCACGATTTTCTTATACACGCGCTTGCGTTCGTCGCTGAACTGGAAGCTGCGGCTGCCCGGCGTCGCCGCGTGGGCATCGCCGATCGAGGCCACGTCCACGCCCATCAGCTTCAGCTTGGTGCTCATGTCGGCGCCGCCGAACGTCCCTTCCTGGCCGAGCAGCGCGCGCGCCACCGTGCGCGCCATGTCGTAGCCCGGCGCGACCAGGCCGAAGGTCTGCCCCTGCCAGGCCGCGCACTCGCCGATCGCGTACATGTCCGGATCGGACGTGACACAGGCATCGTCGATGGCGATGCCGCCGCGCGGGCCAAGCTCCAGGCCGCAGGCCCGCGCCAGCTCGTCGCGCGGGCGGATGCCGGCCGAGAACACGATCATGTCGGTCTCGAGGAAGCTGCCGTCGGCAAATTCCATGCGGTGCATGGCCGACTCGCCGTCGACGATGCGCAGCGTGTTCTTTTGCGTGTGCACGGTCACGCCCAGTGCCTCGATATGGGAACGCAGCATGCGCCCGCCCAGTTCGTCGACCTGCACCGCCATCAGGCGTGGCGCGAATTCGACCACGTGGGTCTCGAGCCGCATGTCGCGCAGGGCCTTCGCGCACTCCAGGCCCAGCAGGCCGCCGCCGATGACCACGCCCGAACGCGCCGTCCCGCCGTGGGCCAGCATGGCTTCGAGGTTTTCGATGGTGCGGTAGACGAAGCAGCCGGCGCGCTCGCGGCCCGGAACCGGCGGCACGAAGGCGGACGAACCGGTGGCGAATACCAGCTTGTCGTAGCCGAGCACTTCGCCGCTGGCCAGGGTCACGGTCTTGGCCGCACGGTCGACCGCCACCGCCTTTGCATTCAGCTTCAGGGTCAAACCCGGGCGTTCGAAAAAGCCCGGCGCCACCAGCGACAGTTCGTCGGCGCTGCGGCCGGCAAAGAACGCCGACAGGTGCACCCGGTCGTAGGCCGGCCGCGGTTCCTCGCACAGGACCGTCACCTCGAAGGAGGAGGCGCCGGCATCGGCATACAGAGTCTCGAGAAATTTGTGGCCCACCATGCCGTGGCCGATGACGATGAGTTTCATGATGCGCTTTCCTTATGCTGCGGCCGGTGCCGCGGTGTCGATGGCAGTGCTGGAGAAGCGCACGCCGATCGCGCACACGCTCGAGACCAGCACGGCGCCGCCGAGGATGAGCAGGGTCTGGCGCACGTCGCCCGTGCCTTTCATCAGGAAGCCGGCCAGCACCGCCCCGACATTGCCGCCGGCGCCGACGATGCCGGCCACGCCGCCCAGCGCCTTGCGGTTCACGAAGGGCACCAGCGCATAGGTGGCGCCGCAGGCCATGTGGGTGCACAGGCCGAAGGCCAGCATGGCGGCGATCGCCGGCACCACGCTGCCGGTCTGCGAGAACCACAGCAGGCCCAGCCCCTCACCCACCATCAGGATGAACAGCAGGTTGACGCGGCTGTTCAGGTCTCCCTTCGCGGCCGCCTTGTCGGACAGCCAGCCGCCCAGGGCGCGGGCGAACAGGGCCAGCAGGCCGAAGCTGCCGGCCGCCATGCCGGCTGCCTTCAGCGAGAGGCCGAAATGGTCGACGTAATACACGGCGGCGACGTTGTGGATGAAGAGCTCGATGCCGAAGCAGGCGCCATAGGTCACGAACAGCAGCCAGGCGCGGTAGTTGCCGCAGGCCTGGACGAAGCTCGCCCAGCCGCCCTTGCCGCTGGCTTCGAAAGGAATGCCGGCGGCGCGCAGCTCGGCGTAATTCCCTTCCGGGCAGTCCTGGGTGAACTTCCAGTAGACCACGGCCATCACCAGCATCAGCACGCCCGGCACCAGCAGGGCCACGCGCCAGCCCATGGTCTCGCTCACGCCCAGCATGACCATGGCACCCATCAGCAGGGGCATGGTGGCCTGGGCCACGCCGCCGCCGCTGTTGCCCCAGCCGGCCGCCGCCGCGTTGGCGGTGCCGACCACGCGCGGGCCGAACATCACCGAGGTGTGGTACTGCGTGATCACGAAGCTGGCGCCGACCGCGCCGATCCCGAGGCGGAACAGCAGGAAGCTCTCGTAGCTCTGGGCCATGGCCACGCCCAGCACGGGAATCGCACCGATTGCCAGCAGGCCGGTATAGGTCTTGCGCGGGCCGAAGCGGTCGCACAGCGGGCCGACCAGCAGGCGCACCAGGATCGTGATGGCGACCGCGGCGATGTTGATGTCGGCGATCTGGGACACCGACAGGTGGAATTCGCCCTTGATGACCGGCATCAGCGGCGCGCAGGCGAACCAGGCGAAGAAGCAGATGAAGAAGGCCACCCAGGTCAGGTGGAAGGCACGCATCTGTGGCGTGCCGATGGAGAACAACTGTAGGTGATTCGCTTTGCCGGCCATGATCGCTCCCGATAAAAATAAAGGCGTCCGCTGCCTGGCCGAACACGTTTCATATGTGCTCGGGTGCAGCGGACGCCGTTGTCCTGTGCGCCGGTTCCTCATTGAACCGGCTGGATATGTTTCAAGGGATCGCCGTTGATCCTGGAGCGCCTAACGCTCTTGGCGAGAGTATCTGCAAGAGCCGTGCCAGACGCCCTTCCCTCTGGCACGCCGGAATAGCGTCAGCTGGATCGCTTCATTGCGGTGCACCATGCCCGAAAACAGGGCGCGGCGCACCGTTCGCGAAGGACGAGATATAAGCGGCGGGGTCGCGGCCGTTCCAGATCCGGCCGTCGACCAGCACCGAGGAACGCAGCAACGCGGCAGGTGCCGCCACGCCCGCCAGCACGGCGGCCTCGCGGTACAGGCCGACCCGGTTCACGCGCGCGGCGGTGGCATAGTAGTCGGGATCCTCGCGCAGCAGGCCCCAGCGCCGGTGCTGGGTCATGAACCACATGCCGTCGGAGAGCCAGGGGAAGTTGGCCTCGCCGCCGGCGTGGAAGCGCAGCGGATCCGGGTCCTGCCAGCGCCGCCCCAGGCCATCGTCGTAGAGTCCGTGCAGGCGCGCGGCGATGGTGGCGCGCCCGGCGTCCACATAGGCCGGGCTGGCCAGGACCTCGGCCGTGGCGTCGCGGTGCAGGGGCGAGGCGTCGATCCAGCGCGCCGCTTCCAGCAGCGCCGCCACCAGCGCGCGGCAAGCCTGCGGATGCGCGTCGGCGAAGGCGGCGGTGGCGCCCAGCGCCTTGCCGGGATGGTCCGGCCAGATGTCCTGGCTGGTGGCCGCCGTGAAGCCGCTGCCGTCCAGCACCGCCCGCGCGCCCCAGGGCTCGCCCGCGCAGAAGCCGTCGATATGTCCGGCCGCCAGGCTGGCCGCCATCTGGCCCGGCGGCACCGTCGCCATCTGCACGTCGCGCAGCGGATCGATGCCGCTCGCGGCCAGCCAGTAATACAGGAACATCGCGTGGTTCCCGGTCGGGAAGGTGTGGGCGAAGGTGAAGCGCCGGCGGCTCCTGCGGACCTGGACCGCCAGCGCGGCGCCGTCCGTCACCCCGGCCTCGCCCAGCGCGCGCGACAGGGTGATGGCCTGGCCGTTGCGCGACAAATTCATCAGCACCGCCATCGGCACCGCGCGCGTGCCGATGCCCATCTCGACGCCGTACACCAGGCCGTAGAGCACGTGGGCGACGTCGAGGCTGCCGTTCAGCAGGCGGTCGCGCATGCCGGACCAGGAGTGTTCGCGGCTGAGGGCGAGTTTGATGCCGTGTTTCTCGTCGAGGCCGAGTACCGAGGCCATGATCAGGGGGGCGCAGTCGGTGAGCGGCATGAAGCCGGCTTGGAGGGTGGTTTTCATGTTAGTTCCTTAGGACGGCGCTATAGAAGGTCTTCCACGTCAAGCACCCGCTGCGCCACCTCCGCCAACCTCAGCTTCCGGTTCATCGCCATACTGCGCAGCTTCCTGTAAGCCTCTTCTTCATTGAGCCCGCTGCGCGCCATCAGCACGCCTTTGGCGCGCTCGACCAGCTTGCGGTCGGCCAGCTGGCGGCGGGTGTCGGAGAGTTCGTCGAGCAGCTTGCGCTCGCGCCGGAAGCGGGCCAGGGCCACGTCCAGCACCGGCTTCACGCGCTCGGCCTGCAGCCCGGCCACGATATAGGCCGTCACGCCGGCGCCGATCGCGGCGTCCATGCTGGACGGATCCTGGTCGTCGGTGAACAGCACGATCGGGCGCGGCTCGTCGCGGGTGGCGATCACGATGTGCTCAAGCACGTCGCGGGCGGCGGATTCGCTGTCGATGATGATCATGTCCGGCTGGATCTGGGCGATCCGTTCGGGCAGGAAGATATCGGCCGGCAGCGAGGCGACGATGTCGTAGCCCGATTCCAGCAACCCGATGCGCAACGCCGTGTTGCGCCGCGCCTGGGCCGCCGCGGCCTGTTCGCCGGTGCCTTGTGTGGTGTTGACCACGACGATGCGCAGGGTGCGCGGAACGGGAGGTGGCGATTTCATGCCTTGGGAATATGCAAGTTCCGGGCCAGAGAGATATTTCCGAGGCGCATAACCGAAGTAAGGACGAGCCACAGTTACCCAACAAGAAATATTCACTATGATGATGGAGAACATCACAAAGTAAAAGTTCACTTATGTCTCGATGTTCCCTATACTGCACCGCAACAACACAGTATTTATTGGAGAAAACAATGAGCACCGCAACGATCACCCAGGCGCAGAGCAAAGGTCTGCGCCACCAACTCGCAGAAACCGCTCGCAACATCCGCGCCTTCGCCATCGAACTCTATGTCGCCCACGGCGGCTGGTTCGCCCACGATGCCAAGCGCGACGAGCAGGCAAGCCGCCGCGAGATGCTGTCGCTGGCAGCCGCCGCCGAATCGCATAGCCCGAGCCTGTCGGCCGAGCTGCGCCACTTCGCCTCCAAGTAATTAAGTAATTCACACAGGACACCATCATGACCCCAGTCGAATACGTCACCGTTGCCATCTCGGCCCTGGCCATCGTCACCCGCATCGTGTTCTTCATCCGCAACCCGACCGTGACCGCGCCGTCGGAACTGTGGATCGCGGATCACCCGCAAATGTGGATCGGCGACCCGTCGCGCCTGGAGAAGCTGCGCTAAGCTTTCCTGGTTGTTGCTCGCGTCTCCACACGCCCGGCATTGGCCGGGCGTTGTTTTTTGCAAATCGAATCCACGCTGCATCACTGTCGGCTGAGCTAGAATGCTTTTTTGCAATTTCTACTCAGACAACCGACGATGCGCCTTCCTGTCTCCGCTTCCGCCCTCACCATCCTTGCCGCGCTGCTGGCCTCAGTTCCCCTCACCTCGGCCATTGCAGCCGACGCCGGCACACCCGTCACCCTCGACCAGGCCATGGCCCAGCCCGACTGGATCGGCAACCCCGTGGAAAACGCATGGTGGAGCTGGGACGGTAAGCAGGTCCTGTATAAACAGAAGCGCGCCGGATCGCCGCTGCGCGACGTCTACCAGACCGGCGCCACGTCCGGCCTGAACAAGGCGCGCAGGGTCGAGGATGCGGAGTTCGCCAAACTGGACGGCTGGCTGGTCGTCTACAACCGCGACCGCACCCGCTCCGCCTTCGTGCGCAACGGCGACCTCTTCGAGCGCGACCTGAAGAGCGGCGAACTGGTACAGATCTCGCGCGCCAGCGGCGTCGCCATCGCCGCCGTGCAGTATTCCGCCGACGGCCGCAGCGTGCAGTTCCGCGTCGGTGACGACTGGGCCAGCTGGGACCGCGCCAGCCGCCTGGTGTCGCCGCTGGCGCTGCCGCGCGCGGCCAAGGACCCGGCCGTCCAGGATCCGGATGCGCTGCGCGACATGCAGCTGCGCCTGATCGCCACCCTCAAGCGCCAGAAGACTGATCGCGACGCCACCCGCGCCCGTGAGGAGGAAGAGCGCCGCGTCGATCCGACCCGCGCCCCGGCCCCGATCTACCTGGGCGACAAGCTGGCCATCGTGAACACCCACCTGTCGCCGGACGGCCGCTGGCTGCTGGTCGTGACCGGCCCGAAGGATGCCGACAAGGGCCGCGTCGGCAAGATGCCGCGCTACGTGACGGAGAGCGGCTATGAAGAGACCTCGGACGAGCGCACCCGCGTCGGCCGCAAGGATCCGCGTCCGCACGGCCTCAAACTCATCGACCTGCAGACCCGCGAGGTGAAAGACCTGTCCTTCGACGTCCTGCCGGGCGTGAAGGACGATCCGCTGGCCTCCCTGCGTGCCGAGCGCAAGCTCGATCCGCTCAAGGGCAACCGTCCGGTGAAGATCGGCTTCGACGGCGAGACCGTGGTCTGGAGCACCAATGGCGCGAACGCCGCCGTGATGCTGCGCTCGGTCGACAACAAGGACCGCTGGATCGCCACCGTCGATCTGCCGCACGCCGCGCTCAAGCCGGTGCACCGCCTGACGGACCAGGCCTGGGTCAACTTCGACAACAGCGAATTCGGCTGGCTGCCGGATGACACCACGCTCTGGTACCTGTCCGAGGAAACCGGCTACTCCCACCTCTACACCCTGGACGGCGCCGGCCGTACCCGCGCGCTCACCCAGGGCAAGTGGGAAGCCCAGGACGTGGCCTGGTCGCGCGACGGCGACACCGCCTGGCTGCTCTGCAACCGCAAGGATCCGGGCACCTATGAAGTCTGCGTCGTCAACGCAAAGGACGGCGCCACCCGCGAGGTCAGCAAGCTGGATGGCGGCGTCGAGGACTTCCGCCTGTCGCCGGACCAGCGCAAGCTGCTGGTGCATTATTCCGGCCCCTACCTCCCGCCGCAGATCGCCACCCTGCCGTCGAACGGCGGCGAGGCGGTCAGGCTGACCGACACCCGCACCGCCGACTTCAAGGCCCGTGACTGGATCCAGCCGCAGTTCGTGACGGTGCCGTCCACCCACGGCGCGGAGCCGATCTGGGCCAAGCTCTACCGCCCGGCCCAGCTCGAGCCGGGCAAGCAGTATCCGGTGGTGATGTTCGTGCACGGCGCCGGCTACCTGCAGAACGTCTCGCACCGCTACACGCCCTACTTCCGCGAGCAGATGTTCCACAACCTGCTGGTGCAGAAGGGCTACGTGGTGCTGGACATGGACTACCGCGCCTCGAAAGGCTATGGCGCCAAATGGCGCAGCGCGATCTACCGCCAGATGGGCCACCCGGAACTGGACGACTACCTGGACGGCGTCAACTGGATGGTCGCCAACCAGCAGGGCGATGCGAACAACGTCGGCATCTACGGCGGCAGCTACGGCGGCTTCATGACCTTCATGGCCCTGCTGCGCGCGCCGGAGGTGTTCAAGTCGGGCGCCGCGCTGCGTCCGGTGACCGACTGGACCACCTACAACCACGAGTACACGGCGAATATCCTGAACACGCCGGAGCTCGACCCGGAAGCCTACAAGGTCTCCTCGCCGATCGAGTACGCGCAGAACCTGAAGGGCCACCTGCTGATCGCCCACGGCATGGTCGACGACAACGTGTTCTTCCAGGACTCGGTGCGCATGGCCCAGCGCCTGATCGAGCTGAAGAAGGATCACTGGGAACTGGCGCCGTATCCGATGGAGCGCCACTCCTTCGTCCAGCCGGAAAGCTGGTATGACGAGTACCGCCGCATCTACCAGCTGTTCGAGCGCACGCTCAAGCAAGCGCCCGCTGGACAATAAGCGGTATGATCGGGGCGCCTTCGGGCGCTTCAGCATCGGGCGCCTCAAGGCGCCCTTTTCATTTCAGCCCCAGACACCGCCATGCCTGCATTCCGTCCCGCGTTCGTCCTGTTCCTCGCTGCCCTTCTTCCCGCCGCCCGGGCCCAGAGCCTGCCCGAGACCGGCCAGCTCGACGACGCCAAGGTGCTGCAGTCCCGCTACGGCAAGGCCGCGCCAGGCGCTCCCGCCGCCGGCCTGCCTTCGTCAGGCGCCGCCCGGCAGCCCGCTGCCGTCCTGGCCGACATCGACTTCAAGGCCGGCATCGAGGGGGCGATCACCGGCGTGCAGGTCGACGCCGAAGAGGGCAAGGACAAGGCCGCCATTCCGCTGAGCTTCGGCCAGGTGTTCGCGCCGGGCGACGTCAGGCGCGGCGAAAGCCTGGCCGGACGCCTGGCCGACGGCAGCAAGGTGCCGCTGCAGGTGGACGTCAAGGCCACGCATGCGGACGGCTCGCTGCGCCACGCGGTGATCAGCGCCGTCCTGCCGCCCGCCGGCGGCAAGCCCCAGACCCTGGTGCTGGTGAAGGACAAGGCGGGCGCCAGGCCTGCCGCCGGCGCCGGACCGGCGGCCCTGCTCGAGGACGGCTTCACGGCCTCCGTCAGCGCCACCATCGACGGCAAGGTCTATACGGCCTCCGCCGACCGCCTGCTGCGCCAGAAGCCGGCGGTCTGGCTGGACGGGCCGCTGGTCACCGAATGGCTGGTGTCGGCGCCGCTGAAGGATGCCAAGGGCGCCGAGCATCCGCGCCTGTCCGCGCATTTTGCCGTGCGCTGGTACCGCACGCTGGGCAAGGCCAGGGTCGACGTCACGCTGGAAAACACCTGGGCATTCGAGCCCTCGCCGGGCAACATCGCCTACGATGCGCGGGTGCTGGTGGGCGGCAAGGAGGTCTACGCGAAGACCAACCTCGTTCACCTGAACCAGGCCCGCTGGCGCAAGGTGTTCTGGTGGGGCGAGGTCCCGGACGTCCACATCCGCCACGACAGCGCCTACCTGATCGCCAGCCGCGCGCTGCCGAACTACGACCGCTCGGTGCGCGTTTCCGGCAAGGCGCTGGCGGACTACGGGTCCGGCTGGAACGGACCGAAGACCGAACCGATGGGCATCGGCCTGGCGCTGGCCTACATGCCGACCACCGGTGCGCGCAACGACATCGGCCTGCTGCCCGCCTGGGCCGCCGCCTACCTGCTCAGCATGGATCCGCGCGCGAAGACGGTCACCCTGGGCACGGCCGACCTGGCCGGCAGCTGGTCGGTGCACTACCGCGACCAGCGCAGCGGCAGGCCGATCAGCGTGATCGACTATCCCTACATGGGCCTGATCGGCACCGGTACCGACACGCTCAACCCGAAGACCGGCAAGTCGGAACGCCTGCCGACCTGCGCCGGGAATGTCTGCAAGACGAGCTATGCCCACGACGACGCGCACCAGCCGGCCTTCGCCTACCTGCCCTACCTGGTCACCGGCGACTTCTACTATCTCGAAGAGCTGGAGTTCTGGGCGATGTACAACGTGTTCGCGATCTACACGCCCTACCGCAGCAACGTCAAGGGGCTGCTGGCGTCCGGGCAGGTGCGCGGCCAGGCCTGGAGCATGCGTACGCTCGGCGAAGCGGCCTATATCGTGCCCGACGCCGATCCGCTGAAAAGCCATTTCCGCCGCCTGCTGGACAACAACCTGGCCTGGTACAACGCCCACTACACGGACGATCCGGGGGCCCCCAAACTGGGTTTCATCAGCCATAGCTATGCGGTGGTCTACAAGAACAAGACCGGCCTCGCGCCCTGGCAGGACGATTTCTTCACCGCCGTGTCGGGCCACCTGGCCGAACTCGGTTTTCCGGAGGCCGGCCGGCTGCTGGGCTGGAAGGCGCGCTTCCCGATCGCGCGCATGACGGCGCCGGGCGGCTGCTGGGTCGAAGCCTCGATGTACGACATGATCGTGCGCGACGACGAAAAAGCCCCGTTCTACCCGACCATGGCCGAAGTCTACAAGGCGAGCCGCCCGGAAGCCACCGGCATGACCTGCGCAAGCGCCGAGATGGCCCAGGCGCTCAAGATCAAGCCGGGCGAAATGATGGGCGGCGCGGCCAGCCCCATCGGCAGCGCCGCCATCATCCAGCCGGCCCTGGCCTATGCGGCCGACGCCGGCGGCGAAGCCGGCGGCCGCGCCTGGGCGCTGTTCAAGGCGCGCGCCGTCAAGCCGGATTACAGCGCGGCGCCGCAGTATGCGATCGTGCCGCGCAAAGCGCCACCTCAGGAGAAGCCGGATTAGGCAGCCACCTCGGAAACATGAACGGCAGCCGGCAGGACCGCGGCGCGAATCACGGCCGGCGAAGGCTTCAGGCGCGACTCGAAGCGAACCGTCCTGAAGCCGCCCTGCGCCAGGCGGCCATCGCGCACCTGGTCCTTCGCGCTCGAATGCGTCTTGTCGTCCAGCTCCACCACCGCGACGACTTCGCAGCGCCGGTTGCAGACGACGTAATCGATCCGCTGTTGCGCGATGCGCAGGCGGTCGCCGTGGGCGCGCTTGCGGTCCGCGGCGGCGGATTCGAGCAGGGCCGCCATTCCTACCTGGGGAAAGATGTAATGCTCGGGCAGGGCCGCGACCAGCCTGCCGAAAAATTCCATTTCGTTTTCCGTCATGATGGCGCGGCGGGTGTAGGCCGGCGCCGGGCCGCGTCTCTTCGCCTTGCGCAGTGCGAACCCCATGAGCAGCGCGAGCACCAACAGCACTGCCATGAGGACGTATGCGATATTCATAGCCGATCTTTCTTTGATGCAATTGAAGGACCAGCAGGATAGCAAGCAAGAGGGTCCGGAAAATCCTCGCTTTGTAACTACAGCAACTTCTTCACTTCGTTCTGGCGCCGCCCTCGAACCAGGCCGCGACCTGGGCCCGCTCGGCATCCGTCATGTTCGTCATGTTCGCCAGCGGCATGGCCTTCAGTTGCACGGCCTGCTGGTAGATGCGCTGGGCGTTCTGCGTGATGCCGTGCGGGTTGTCCAGCATCACGCCGGCCGGCGCGGTGGCGAAGCCGGGCTGCGTCGGATGGGCCGAATGGCAGGACACGCAGCGCTGCTGCAGGATGCCCTGCACCACCGCGAACTGCGCGCCGGCATCGGCTGCGGCCGGGGCCGCCGCCGGCGGTTTCGGGGCGATCGCCACGGCCACCGCCAGCAGCAGCACCACGCCCACGGCCGGGTACTTCCATTCGACCCGGCCCTTGTGGCGCAGGTTGAAGAAGTGGCGGATGAAGACGCCGGCCAGCATGATCGCGGCCAGCACCGCCCAGGCGTGCTCGTGGCGGTAAGTCATGGCGAAGTGGTTGCTGATCATGATGAACAGCACCGGCAGCGTGAAGTAGTTGTTGTGGACGCTGCGCTGCTTGCCGCGGATGCCGTAGATGGGGTCGGGCTTCTGGCCGGCGATCATCGCATCCACCATCTTGCGCTGGCCCGGGATGATGACCATCGCCACGTTGGCGACCATGATGGTGCCGATCATCGCGCCGACGTGGATATAGGCCGCGCGCCCGCTCAGCCAGTGGGTCAGCGCCCAGGCGGCCGCGCTCAGGAAAACGAACATCACCGCGCCGAAGGCCAGGTCGTGCTTGCCCAGCTTCGAGCGGCACAGCAGGTCGTAGACGATCCAGCCCACCACCAGGCTGCCGAGACCGAGGCCGATGGCCTGCCAGCTCGACAGGTCGGCCACGCTGCGGTCGACCATCATGGCCTGGGCATTGAAGTAGTAGACGATGGTCAGCAGGGCGAAGCCCGACAGCCAGGTCGAATAGGCTTCCCACTTGAACCAGTGCAGTTCCTTGGGCAGCTCGGCAGGCGCGACCAGGTACTTTTGCGGGTTGTAGAAGCCGCCGCCGTGCACGGCCCACAGCTCGCCGGCCACGCCCTTCTTCGCCAGTTCGCTGCCGGGCGCCGGCGGCCGCAGGGAGTTGTCGAGCCAGACGAAGTAGAAGGAGGCGCCGATCCAGGCGATGCCGGTGATGACATGCAGCCAGCGCACCAGCAGGTTCATCCATTCGAGGCCATACGGAAGCAGGTAGTCCATGCACATCCTTTGCACGTGTGATTACGAGACGATACGCCGGTTTCCATTTATTCAACATGAAAAATACCGTATATTCGACATAAGCACACGCATATGACCTTCCGATGAGCAGCCTGCCCCAGCACCTCGACCTGCACCTGATCCGCATCCTCTACCTGCTGCTGGTGGAAAAGAACGTGTCGCGCGTGGCCCTCAAGCTGAACCAGCCCCAGCCGTCTATCTCGGCCTCGCTGCGCAAGCTCCGCGAACTGACCGGCGATCCGCTGCTGGTGCGCGGCGCGCGCGGCATGGTGCCGACCCAGCATGGCGAGAGCCTGCTCGCACCGGCCAAGCGCATCCTCGACGAAACCGAGAGCCTGTTCATCAGGAAGTCGCCCTTCGTGCCCGAGCAGGCGGCGCGCACCTTCCACATCGCCGCCCCGGATTACCTGGACACCCAATTCCTGCCGAGCGTGGTGGCCTCGATCCGCCGCGGCGCGCCCAACAGCAAGGTCGCCATCCACCACCTGGGGCCGGGCACCGACTACCTGCGCATGCTGTCGGACGGCGAGATCGACCTCGTGATCGCCAACTGGGACGAGCCGCCGGCCCACCTGCACATCTCGAAGCTGTTCGAAGACCCGATCATCTGCACCATGCGCGCAGAAAGTGCCTACGCGCGCCGCACGGCCGGCGATGCGATGACGCTCGAGGACTACCTGAGCCTGCCGCACGTGGCGCCCTCGCCGATGCTGCCCGGTTATCACGGCGTCATCGACGCCTTCCTGGAACGCCAGGGCATGCAGCGCAAGGTGGCGGTCGAGTCGCCCTACTTCGGCCTGATTCCCTACATGCTGACGCAGACCGACCTGGTGCTGACAACCGGCCGCCAGTTCATCCGCTTCTACGAAAAGACGCTGCCGCTGAAGAACTTCACGGTGCCGATCAAGTTCCCGCCGATGCGCTTCTATCAACTCTGGCACCAGCGGGTGCACCAGTCGCCCGAGCACAAGTGGCTGCGCGACCTGGTGACGGCGGCGGCCCAGGCCCTGGTCAAGGGCTGAGACGTTCCTTTTTGGCGCACGCCTGCACCTCGGCAGTGCAGACGCACGCGAACGGGGCGCTACGAGACTTCCGCCCGCGGCCGGTGCATTCTCAGGGCCTTCCTTCACCAAATTGGAACGCTTATTGCTACCAAGAAGTGCTAACGCTGTTTTCACGCACTTTTTTGGAAAGACTTGCATGGATGCCTACAAAACCGGGGCCGACGCGCTCTTCATCCTGCTCGGCGGGATCATGATCCTGGCGATGCACGCCGGCTTTGCCTTTCTCGAACTGGGAACGGTGCGCCGCAAGAACCAGGTCAACGCCCTGGTCAAGATCCTGATCGACTTTGCCGTCTCGACCATCGCCTACTTCTTCGTCGGCTATGGCATCGCCTACGGCATGCACTTCTTCGGCAGTACCGATACCCTGGTGGCGAAGAACGGCTATGAACTCGTCAAGTTCTTCTTCCTGCTGACCTTCGCCGCGGCGATCCCGGCCATCATCTCGGGCGGCATCGCCGAACGCGCCAAGTTCCACCCGCAGATGGCCGCCACCGCCGTGCTGGTCGGCCTGGTCTATCCCCTCTTCGAGGGCATCGCCTGGAACAACCGCTTCGGCATCCAGGACTGGCTGCACACCGTCTTCGGCGCGCCCTTCCACGACTTCGCCGGTTCGGTGGTGGTGCACGCGGTGGGCGGCTGGGCCGCGCTGCCGGCGGTGCTGCTGCTGGGCGCGCGCCGCGGCCGCTATGCGAAGGACGGACGCATCGCCGCCCACCCGCCCTCGAACATCCCCTTCCTGGCGCTAGGCGCCTGGATCCTGACGGTGGGCTGGTTCGGCTTCAACGTGATGAGCGCCCAGACCCTCGACAAGATGAACGGGCTGGTGGCGGTGAATTCCCTGATGGCGCTGACGGGCGGCACCCTGACCGCCTTCGTCATGGGCCGCAACGACCCAGGCTTCGTCTACAACGGGCCGCTGGCCGGCCTGGTGGCGGTGTGCGCCGGCTCGGACCTGATGCATCCGCTCGGCGCTCTGGTCACCGGCGCGGTCGCCGGCGCGATGTTCGTCTCGCTGTTCACGCTGGCGCAGAACCGCTGGAAGATCGACGACGTGCTGGGCGTGTGGCCGCTGCACGGCCTGTGCGGCGCCTGGGGCGGCATCGCGGCCGGCATCTTCGGCAGCCGCGCGCTGGGCGGGCTGGGCGGCGTCTCCATCTGGTCTCAGCTGGTCGGCACCGTGCTCGGCATCGTCATTTCCGGGCTCGGCAGCTGGATCGTGTACGGCCTGCTGAAGAAGACGGTGGGCCTGCGCCTGGATCCGGAACAGGAATTCGACGGCGCCGACCTGTCGATCCACCGCATCAGCGCCACGCCGGAGCGCGAGACCACCTTCCAGTAGATTCCTTTCCCCCCGTGCGGGGGAAGCCGTCAATGCATGAACCCGGCCCCGAACATCGCCAGCACGGCGACCGCCATCACGCCGGTACAGATCCAGCCGAGCACGCGCAGCCGGCCCGAGATCTTCAGCTCGCCCATGATCTTCGTGCTCGAGGCCACCGCCATCATGATCACCATGACCGGCACCGCGATCACGCCGTTCAGCACCGCGCTCCAGTAGAGCGCCTTGATCGGGTCGATCGGCGCGAAGTTGATGCCGATCCCGGCCAGGGTCGAGACGATGATGATGGCGTAGAACTTGCGCGCCGCCGAGAACTTGGAGTCCAGGCTGCTCTTCCAGTGGAAGGTGCCGGCCATCGCATAGGCGGCCGAACCGGCCAGCACCGGAATCGCCAGCAGGCCGGTGCCGACGATACCCAGCGCGAACAGGAGGAAGGCCAGTTCGCCGGCGACCGGCTTCAATGCGGTTGCGGCCTGGGCCGAAGTCTGCAGGTCGAGCGTGCCGTGCGCGTGCAGGGTGGTGGCGGTGGTCAGCATGATGAAGAAGGCGACCAGGTTCGACACCGCCATGCCGACCAGGGTGTCGAAGCGGATCCGGCGGAACTGCGCCGTCACCTGTTCCGGCGCACGCCGCAGCGGCTGCGCATCGGCGTCCGCGCGCAGCTCCTCGACTTCCTGCGAAGCCTGCCAGAAGAACAGGTAGGGGCTGATGGTGGTGCCGAATACGGCGACGATGGTGGTCAGGTATTCCTTGTGCCACTCCAGGCGCGGCAACAGCGTGGCATGCAGCACCTCGCCCCAGGGCACGCGCACCACGAACACGGTGGCGACATAGGCCAGCAGCACCAGGGTCAGCCATTTCAGCAGGTTGACGTAGCGCTGGTAGGGAATGAAGACCTGCAGCAGGATCGACAGCACGCCGAATCCGACCGCGTAGTAATGGGGTTTGCCGGGAGCGACCAGGGCCATCGCGTCGCCCATCGCCGAGATGTCGGCCGCGATGTTGATGACGTTCGCGACCAGCAGCAGGCCGACGATCAGCCAGACCAGCCGGCGCGGCGCGAAACGCTGCAGGTTGGTGGCCAGGCCGCGGCCGGTGACCCGGCCGATGTGGGCGCTGATCACCTGGATCGCCACCATCAGCGGATAGGTGAGCAGCAGGGTCCACAGCAGGTTGAAGCCGAACTGGGCCCCGGCCTGGGAGTAGGTCGCGATGCCGCTCGGGTCGTCGTCCGCCGCGCCGGTGATCAGGCCCGGGCCCAGCTTCGAGAGCCAGGCGGCGGCTTCCGGCGATGGCTTGTCTGCGTCCTTGTCGTCCATGCCTGCATGATGCGGGCAAACGGCTGTGTCATCCGTTCGCCCGCGCACGCAAGTGCGGGCCGGCGCGGGCTGCGCCCTTCCGTGTAACAATGCGATTGAACCTTTGCGCGGTAACCGGGTATTCACCGGAAACAGTGGAGACCGAATGCGTGGACCAGCAGGCGAATGAGCGGTCCGATGGCGAGGCGGACCTGGTTGACCGGATCGCGGCCGGGGACCGGCATGCCTTCGAAATCCTGTACCGCAGCTACTTTCCGCGGCTGACGCGCTTCCTGCACCGCATGACGCGCAACGCCGCCACGATCGAGGAGATCGTCGACGACACCATGCTGGTCGTGTGGCAGCGGGCGGCGACCTTCGACGGCAGCTGCAAGCTCTCGACCTGGGTGTTCGCGATCGCCTACCGCAAGGCCTGCAAGGCGCTGCACGGACTCGACGAGCCGCTGGAGGCCTTCCCGGACACCTGGGAAGGCGCCGAAGAAGAGCAGCCCGAATGGCGCTTCGAGCAGCTGCGCCTCGGCCATGCGCTGGACGTCGCGCTCGCCGCCCTGCCGCTGGAGCAGCGCGCCGCCTTCCAGCTGACCTTCTATCACGACATGAGTTACGCGGAGATCGCAGACATCATGGAATGCCCCGTCAACACCATCAAGACCCGGCTGTTCCATGCGCGCCGCCGCCTTGCCCTGCAGCTGGGGCGGCAACTGGAGGGCAGGACATGAGCCTCGACGAGACCTTTTCGGCAGAGCATAGGGCGGCGCAGGAAGCCCTGCCCTGGCTCGCCAACGCCACGCTGGACGCCGGCGAGGAAGAGCGGCTGCGCACCCACCTGCGCAGCTGCGCCTGCTGCCGCGACGAGCTCGCGCTGCTGCAGGCCGTGCGGGCCGCCGGGCCGGGCCCCGGCTCGGGGCCGGCACCCGGCTGCGACCCCGACCGCGCCTGGGCGCGCATGCAGCAACGCCTCGACCAGCCGCAGACCGCGTCCATGCCCGGCACCCTGGCGCGCTGGGGTGCGCGCATCGCCGCCAACGACCGCAGCTGGCTGCGCGGCGCGGTGGCCCTGCAATGCTGCCTGATCGCCGTGCTGGCGGCCCTGCTGGTGCGCCCGGATCAGGGCCAGGACGCGGGCACGGCCTACCGCGGGCTCGGCGCCGCGGCGCCGGTCCGGGCCGGCATCGTGGTCGTGTTCCGCCCCGACACCCCGGAACGCGAGCTGCGCCGCATCGTGCGCGCCAGCGGCGCCCGGCTGGCCGGCGGCCCGACCGCCGCCGACGCCTGGCTGCTGGACGGCGGCGACAC